>CAZRMD010000206.1:0-5847 GCA_964601135.1 uncultured Actinomycetes bacterium
TGGATCGCGTCGTAGGTGGCATCCGCGGTGGTGATGGTGTGCGAGACGATCACCATGTCACCGCCGTTCTCGAGGAAACGTACCGCCGCGACCGGTGGCGGATACTGCGGGCTCAGCGCCCCCATCTCGAGGTCATCCGAGATGACGATGCCCTGATATCCCAGCTGTTGGCGCAGATCCCGCATCACGGTCGCGGACATGCTGCTCGGCGCCGATGGGTCGATGGCGGGCACGCTGAGATGGCCCACCATCACCATGTCGACGTGGGCCACGATGGCGGCCTTGAAGGGCACCCAGTCACGGGTGACGAGAGTCTGGCCTGATTCGCTGACCAGCGGCAGGCTGTTCCGAGGATCACCGTCGGCCGTCCCCCGGCCCGGGAAGTGTTTCACCGCCGCGTACATGCCCGCCGCGTGGATGCCAGCGATGGCGGCCGTGACATCCTCGGCGACGAGCTGCGGACTCTGGCCATAGCTCCGCTCGCTCATGAAAGCGTGCGTGCCGTCCGAAACATCAGCGACGGGGGCGAAGTCGACATTGAAGCCAAGGGCCTTGAGTCCTTCTGCCATCGTCGACATCTCTCCCTCGACGGCGGCGGGACCCTGCGCACCGGCCTGGCGCGCACCAGCGAGACAGGGGGCGTGAGTCTCGAGGAAGCAAACCGTGCCGCCCTCCTGGTTGGTCGCAGCCAGGAGGGGATGAGCCATCACCCCGCGCACTGATTCGATGAGCTTGCGAATCGCTGCCGGATCGTGGGCATTCTGATTGATCGACACCACGACCAAGCCGCCGAACTGCCGCTGACGCCAGTCATCGAGCACCCTCGCCGTCAGTGGGCCCTTGAAACCGATCATCATCACCGCGCCGATTTCCTGCTTGAGGGTCATCCCGGCCGGTCCCAGGACGGCGTCTTGAGTTGCCAGCGCCGGCGTCGCTGGCGGCGCGATCGCGCGGGCCGCAGTGGCTGCGGCAGTCGGCGCGATCGATCTAGCCGCGGGTGTTGGGCCGCAGCCGGCCAGGCAGAACGCGGCAAGGAAGCACACCAAACGGCGCATGGCAGGCGGCATCTTACTACGGTCCGAACGCCGAAACCATCGAGCGAAGCTCCGTGTAACCTCCCGCCGAATTAACTGCAGACCCCGGTGGACTCAAGGAGGACAAGGAATGACTCGAAGGCTTCTCGTTGTCGCGACCGCTGCGCTGTTGGCGCTTGCCGGCACAACCACCGCCGTTGCGGCCGATCCGCACTCCGGAGCATCAACCGGCCAGCCGAGCCAATCGTGTCAAAATCCGCAAACCAGCACGACTCCGGGAGGCGCCAGTGGCGCGCCGGGATCGCCGTTCAACCCAAATGGCACGTCCGGGTCGCACTACGCGGGCAACGCGCCGCAAAACTCCAAGAACCCCAACAGCGTGTCCCAGTACGACGTCGCCTGTTTCCAGCAGAGCAGCCCCTAACCCGGCCGACGAGGTCAAGAGCGCCGGTGCGTCCCCTTTCCGGCGCTCCTTTTATATGGCGTCCCTTCGCCACCGCCGCCGGTCTTCGAGAAAGAGGACGCTGACGGCCGCCAGCACGATGGCGCCGATAACGAGTTCCCATGGCGGCGTCGACGCACCCTCAGCCGAGGGAACGCCGCTGCCAATCGGCGCCAGGCCCTTGAGGTGCCGTTGGATCATGGCCGATACCGTCGGAGCCGGCGCGATCCAACGCTGCTGCAGCGTGGCATCCTCCCGACTGAACTCGACCATCAGAAAGCTGACTCCGCCGCCGCCCGGGTAATAGATGAATTCGGTTTGCGGCATTCGCGCCCAGGGCATCGTCGGATAACTCACCGCGAGATGGCGGATGCCGATCCGGTAGCGCGGTAGCGTCGGGCCTGCTTCTTCGATGGGTCCTGCCGGGCCTTGCATCGCGCTGGTTATCTGCCTGACCAAGGCCGAGGCGCCCTGCCTATCTTCGCGGGAAAGGGCGATGAATGCGCGCATCTCTCCGTTGGCGCCCACGATCCGGACCTCGAGCGGGCCGTAGAACGGATAGGAGGCCTCGGCCGCCGCCGGACTCGCCGTCAGAGCCAATGCGCCAACAGACAGCAGGAGCGCTGCGAAAACTCGCCGCACCGCACGTTGAGCTTACCGGCTGTTCGCGCTAACCGGCGGGGAGCCGCCGAGGACGCAGGGCACGCCGTCGATCAAGGTATCGGCCCAGCTCAGCCCGTAGGGGTTGTAGCTGCCGAAGCGGCAGACGGGCCAGCCCAGAACCGTCGAGCGCACATTCTCGGTGCCGGGGAGGAAGTAGTTGTCGCCGACCTTGTCCAGCCCGGATGGCATCGGATACCACTGGTCCGGCGTGCCGGCCAAGGCTTGCTGCATGAACTTGTGCCAGATCGGCGCGGCGCCGACGATACCGGTCGAGTTGTGGCTCAAGGGAGCGTTGTTGGGGTTCCCGATCCACACCGCCGTGGCCAGTGTGGGCGTAAAACCGAGCGTCCAGTTGTCCTTGAAGAGCTGAGTCGTTCCGGTCTTGGCGGCAACCTGCCGGCCGGGTAAGGTCAGGTCACCGTGACAGCCGAACTCCATGCAGCGGTTGCGGTCGTCCGACATGATCGCGCCCATGATGTAGGCCACTTGGGGGCTGACCGCCTGGTAAGCGTTCTTCGAGGGGTCATAGGTGAACACGTCGCGTCCGGTGGCGTCTTTGATCGACACGATCGGCGCTGGCATATGTCGTAGGCCCATGTCCGCAAGCGTCGCGGCGCCAGTTGCCATATCGATCGGCGTCACTTCGTAGCCGCCCAGCGTCAGGCTCAGCGAGTAGTTGTCATCCGGCATCGTGAGGTGGGTGACGCCCATTCGGCGCGCCTCGTTCAGGACGTTCTGGATGCCGACCCGCAGCTCGACCTTGACCGCCGGAATGTTCAATGAGTTTCCCATCGCGACCTTCAATGGCACCAACCCGTGGAAGCGAAGGTCATAGTTGAGCGGCATGTAGGGCTCGAAGCCACTCACCCCACCCCAGGTTGGAAAAACCAGCGGCGCGTCGAGGATCGGCGTGATCATGTTGAACTTTCGGCTCTCGATCGCCGCCGTGTAGGTAAAGATCTTGAAGGTCGAACCGGGCTGGCGCGGCGTATCGGCCATGTTGATCCAACCGCCCGGGCTGTTGTAGTTGTTGCCGCCGACCATGGCCAGGATCTCCCCGGTCTTCGGATCCATGCTCACCAGCGCCGCGTCGTGGAAGTTGTAGTAGTTGCCCTTCTGCGCGATCTGGTCGCGGACCACCTGCTCGGCGATGTGCTGCAGATTGAGGTCGAGCGAGGTGTAGACGCGATAACCGCGCCGGTCGCTCGGCTGGATGTGGTACTGCTCCCGCAGGTTCTTCAGGACATAGTCCACGAAGTAAGGCGCCTCGAAGTGATTGATGGGCGGATAGATGGCGATCGGCGTGGCATAGGCCGCATCGGCCTCTTTCTGCGTGATGTAGTGGTACTGGACCATCGCGTCCAGGACTTCGTGCTGTCGTTTCTTCGCCGAGGCCAGATTGATCAGGGGGTTGTACTCCGTGGGCGCCTGCGGCAATCCGGCGAGCATGCTCGCCTGCGCCAGGTTCAGATCGTGGGCGTTGGTCCGGAAGTAGCTGCGCGCGGCGGCCTCGATCCCGTAGGTCTGGCTGCCGTAGAAGATGGTATTGAGGTACATCTCCAGGATCTGGTTCTTCGTGTAGTGCCGGTTCATCTCCATGGCGATGACCGCTTCCTTCGCCTTGCGTTGCAGCGAGTTGTCGGGATGCTGCCCGATGAACAGCTGCTTGACCAGCTGCTGGCTGATCGTGCTCCCTCCCTGCTTGATGCCGTGATGCAGGTAGTCGGTCAGGGCGGCGCGAAGCACGGCACCCGGGTCGACGCCGCTGTTCGAGTAGAAGCTGTGATCCTCGATCGCAATCGTGGCTTCGATCAGCATGGGCGACACGTAGCTGAGCGGCACGACGATCCGGTGGTCGCCCTGGTCGCCGATGTCGGCGAGGAGATTGCCATGCCGGTCGAAAATCAGCATGTCCTGGGGCAGCCCGGTCGATGCCAGCCCGCTAACCGACGGGATCTCGCCGACGGTTTGCGCGGCGATCGCGGGCACCGCCATCAATGGAATGGCAAAGAGCACGATCAGGGCGACGATGATGTTCCGCTGCGCCGCCAGACGGCGGCGACGGTGCCACTCGACCAGGTGGTATTTCGTGTGCCGGTGATCGTGCCGGCGGCCATAACAGCGCCTCACGCGTGCCCCAACAGGTCGTAGAAGCCGGCTGCCACCAGCCAACCGAGGACGAGGAAAACGGTCGTCCAGCCGGCCATTCCGGCCCACCACAACGCGATAGCTCGGGCGGTTCGGCGCCGCCGGCGTCGCTCGATTCGGCGGCCGCCGCCGACGGCTGACCGATATGCCCCCGCGATCGACACTGCTGCTTTCCCTGCCTTGACGTGGAGTTAATTGGTCGCTGCGTTACAAAGATGTCACGGAGTGTTGAACATGTCAAGAAACAAGTTTCTTGATAGCGCCGCACTACTTACTAAACCGGGCAGGTGCGCCCTAATCGCGGCTCGCGGCGCGCTCGCGCGAAATTCCAGAGCGCTCGCATGCTCGCACGAGCCGCGCCGGGCGCCTGCCCTGATTCGGGCGAAAGCCCGGCGCGCAGAAGCGCGCTTTAACGGCCGAAGGCGGCTTGGTCGACGATGAACTGCAGCTCGCCGTCCAGCGGCTGGACGTGGCTGGCCGGAGCGCTTGGATCCCGCCGGAGCACCCGCGCCAGCGCCTCCCGTTTGCCGGCTCCCTGGACCAGGAACAGGATGGCTCGAGCGGCGTTGATCACCGGCAGCGTAAAGGTCAGCCGATCGGGGGGCGGCTTGGGCGCATCGTGGACGGCAGCAACGAGCGCCTGCTTCTCCTGGAGCGCCGGACTGCCCGGAAACAGGGAGGCGGTGTGGCCGTCCTCGCCCAGGCCGAGGTGGATGATGTCGAAGCGCGGGATGCCGCGGTCGTAGGCCGGCACTCGGCGAAGCGCAGACGTCGGATCGCCGGCCAACGCAAAGATCTGATCAGAACGAACCGGCACATGGTCAAGCAGCGCCGTCTTGGCCATAGCAAAATTGCTCGCCGGATCGTCGAGAGGTACCTGCCGCTCATCCGACCAGTAGACGTAGACGGCCCGCCACGGAAGGTCTCCCTGGTAGGGCGGCTGCGCCAGCCGCTCGTAACCGCCCTTCGGCGTTTCCCCGCCGGCCAGGGCGAGGTAACACCGGCCACGGGCTTCGACCGCCGCAGAGATCCGCTCAGCCGTCCAACTCGCGGCTGCCTCCGCCAGCGCAGGGGCGTCCGCCACAACCACGGGAGTCAGGCCGAGCTCGGCCACCGCTTATTGCTTGCCCTGGCGATACGCTCGCTGGGCGGACTTGATGACGCGCCAGGCCGCGCGGGCGCCACGCCAACCCCTGACTTCCGGGGCATCCCCGTCGAGCTGCTTGTAGGAGTCGAAGAAGGTTTTGATCTCGAGTCGCCAGTGATCGGGCACGTCGCTGAGTCCGTGGACGTCGTCAAAGCGGGAATCCTCGGCGGGCACCGCCAGCACCTTGTGATCGATGCCCTTGCGGTCTGCCATTTCGAGAAGTCCAACCGGACGAGCTGCCTGGATCGACGTCGGGATGGCCGGCTCTTCCGTGAGCAGCAGCACGTCGAGCTCGTCACCATCGGCCCCCATCGTGTCGATGAAGCCGTAATCGACCGGGTAATGGACGGGGGCACTAAGGACCCGCTTCAGCCGTAACTCGCCGCGTTTCGAGTTGTATTCATACTTACTCC
>CAZRMD010000207.1:0-5828 GCA_964601135.1 uncultured Actinomycetes bacterium
TCGCTTTCGTACTTGTTATTTGAGAGCGTCAGTTTGCCTTTGTGCTCGACGAAGATCTGGTCCGCGCCGTTGACCATGATCTCGGTCACGCTCGGATCGTTGACCAGGCCCTCGATCGGTCCCAGGCCGAGGAAGTCGTTGAGCACGGAGTCCAGCAGCCGTTGGCGCTCTGGCTTCGTTACGGTCAGGCCCATCTCGGTGATGACGGCATTCAGAGCCTCGGTGATGCGCGCCGCCCGTTGCTCCCGGTCCTCATCCTCGGAATCGTCGATCTGTTCGATCAGCCGAGCCTGCAGGCGGTTCTTGATCCGTTCCGCTTGCAGCTCGAAAGGCGTCCGCACCCGAGTGGTCGCGGCGCTCTGGCGTTGCCCGCCGGTGGCGGTCCCTGCCTGGGGGACATATGACCCCTCAGGCGCCGCCGATGGATCGGGACCCTGCTGTTTCTGGACGCGGTCGAGGAGCGACATCGTTAGGCAACCGCCCAGGCAGATTCGTCAGGGCGGGATCTCCCGCAGGTCATCTCAACCTTTCTAACGGCGGGCGAACAGACCCTTGCGGGGTTTCTTCTCCTCGGAAGCAGGCGCGGCGGCGGCCGGCGATGTGGGCAGCACCTTGCCAACCAGCTCCCGGATCCGCTGGCTGATCTCGGACTCGGGGTGGGTGCTGACGAAGGGATTGCCGCGGTTGATCGAGTTGATCACCAGTTTGGGGTCGTTGGGGATCTGTCCGGCAATCGGGAAGCGCAGGTTGGCTTCGACGCTCTCCTTGTTGAACTCCGAGTGGGCGTCGGATTTGTTCAGCAGCAGGACCACCCGGTCAGGGGAGATCGACAGCGAGTCGAAGATCTTGAGCGCCAGCTTGGTGTTCTTGATCGCCGGAATGCTGAGCGAGGTCACCACCACGACCTTGTCGGCATGGTCGAGGACCTCGAGGTTGATCTCCCCTAGATGGGCGCTGCTGTCGACGATGATGTAGTCGAACATCTTCCGCAGCTCGCTGAAGATCCGGCGTACGTGGTCGACGGTGACCAGGTCGGCGAGCTCGGGGCTGATCGGCGTCAGCAGCACCTTGATGCCGCTGGGGCCATCGACCATGATCTCGCGGATGAAGTCTGCATCCATATGTTCGATGTTCTCGATCAGGTCGGTGATCCCTTGAGAGTGGTCCAGGTTGAGCAGAACGCCGATGTCGCCGAACTGCAGATCGAGATCGACCAGGGCAACCTTGGCCTTGGTCTCGTTGGCCATGGAGACGGCCAGGTTGGCGGCGATCAGGGACTTGCCGACGCCACCCTTGCCGGAATAGAAGAAGAACACCTGGCCATGCTCGGCGCGTTTCGTGGTGCCATCGGCGGGGGCCTCCGCCGCCGGCGCCGCCGCGGTCGAGCACCTGGCGAGGAACGATTCCTTCTTTTGTTCCAGCTGATAGACCCGGCGGATGCTGGCGATCAGCTCGTCGCCAGAGAAGGGCTTGATCAGGAACTCGCGGGCCCCCGACTGCATCGCTCGGCGCAGGTAGTCGCGCTCCCCCTGGACGGACATGATGATGACCGGCGAGGAGGGGACCTCCTGCGCCAGGGTTTCGGTCGCCTGGATGCCGTCCATGATGGGCATGTTGACGTCCATCAGGACGATGTCGGGCGCCAGCTTTTTGGCCTGCTCGACGCCCTCCTTGCCGTTGACGGCCGTGGCCACGACCTGGATGTCGGGCTCGAACGACAGGAGCTTCTGGAGGTTGTCCAGGGTGCTGGGGATGTCGTCGACGATCAGGACCTTGATTGGTTCGCTCATGTCGTCATCTCGTTAAAGACAGCACCCCGCGAAATCTTCCGATTTCGCGGGGAGCCTGTCAACGGTTTTCGAATGTCGGTCTAGTGGATGTGATAGTTGGCGGCGAAGCTATCGGCGTCGGTCTGCGAGGTCGGCGCATCGGCCTTGCCGTAGTCGCTCACGTACTTGAGGACGTACTTGTAGTTGGTGTTATCGAGCAACCACTTGAGTTCCTGGGCCTGCTGGAGGGTGACGACCACCGTGAGGCTCGAGGAGATGCCCCGGGCGTTGGCGCCGCCGGCCGGCCCAACCCGTAGCACACGGAGGTTCTCGAAGGTCACCACGGTCTCCGGCTGCTTGCCATGCGGCGGCGTGAGGGTTGTGATGATGTCGATCCGGTCGTCCGGCTGGATGTATCCGCCCACACCGACCAGCTCGCCCGTCGGAATCTGCATCGCGACCAGACCCGTATCGAGGGGCAGGTAGGCTTGCTTTGCGGGCACGACGTTACCCACATCGCTGACGAGGTCGGTGTCGATGATCGCCGCACCGGCGTGAATCTGGATCGCGGCAAATTTGTTGAGAACCAGGTTCTTGTCCTTGAATGCGTACGGCGGAATGGTGTCTTCCGAGAACTTCTGCAACGTGATCAGCTGCGCCGTAATCTGGGTCGTTGGCGCAATCTCCTGGGTCGCAACCACCACATCGATGTTCTTGTTCCCAGTTCCGATCACGTTGGAGCCCCCCGAGGTTCGGCCAACGAGCAGGGCCCCTACGAACGCCACGATGGCGAGGAAAACACCGAAGATCAAAAGGATGCGGTTGCTCTTCGGCTTTACCTCAGTCGCCAATCAACTCACCTCCTGAAATTCGGCGTCATCGCTCGACGGCGTGACGCTCCTTCGCGTCATGTATCTGGAAATCCCCGCCCATCCTTGCGCGATGTGTGCACGGCCCGGAAAAAACGAGAGAGCCGGCTTGCGCCGGCTCTCCTTGTTTGCTCCCAAGAGCGCTGGGTGCTTACTGGCCGAGACCGCCCGAGATGTTGCAGAAGACGTTCTTGACCTGGTTGCCGAGAACGATCAGGACTACGATGACAACCACCGCGATCAAGACGAGAATGAGGGCGTACTCTACCATACCCTGGCCTTCCTCACGGTTGAACAGAGCGCGGAGGCGGAGATACAGGTTGGTCAACATGCTAGATTCACCTCCTTTTGGAAGCACTTGCGTTGGACCCAGTTTCACATCGGGTCGCGTGCAGAGCAACGCGTGTTCCGCTGAGAGATGGCTAAATACTTTTGACAAGTCCGTAACGCAGAGATCGTCTCTTACGAACAGAGTTACAACAGGGACGTTAGCGGGCGGTTGCGCTGACGCCGGTGTCCTCCAGCGTGTCACTCGCTGCCGCAGGAGCGGCAGCGCTCGTTTGCACTATTCCGGACGCGTCAGCGCCCGCCCGAGGCTAAAGATCGCGCTTCGCGCGAGTGCCGGATCTGCGCCAAAGCGCAGCCCGGCGGTTTTTCAGAGGTAGCCGGCTATCGCTTGTTTAGAGGCACCTCGACTTTGACTTCGCTGCCGCGGCCCGGCTGGGAACGGATTTCGAGCGTTCCTTTCTCTAGCTCAGCTCGCTCGCGCATCGAGAGCAGGCCCAGGTTCTTGTTCTTGTGCAGGTTGGCCTCGGTGCGGGCGACGTCGAAGCCCTGGCCGTCGTCTTTGATCACGACGCCAACGCGCGACGGCTGAAAGTTGATCGTGACCTCGGCCATCTTGGCCCGGGCGTGCTTGTGGACGTTGGTCAGGGCCTCCTGGATGATGCGGAAGAGGACGCCCTCGGTGTTGCCCAGCAGCCGGCGCTCCTGACCGACGACATTGAAGCGGGTGGCCAGGCCATAACGGTCGCCATATTCCTTGATGAACTTGCGCAGCGTCGGCACCAGGCCAAGATCGTCGAGCGTCATCGGCCGCAGGTCGAAGATCAGCTGCCGGGTCTCTTCCAGGGCGTTCCGCACGCTGTTCTTGAACTCGGCCAGCTCGGTCACCAGCTGCTTGGGATTGCGATCCAGCAACCGCTCCAGGATCTCCGCCTGGAGGACGAGGTTGGCCATCGACTGCGCGGGGCCATCATGCATGTCGCGGGCGATCCGCATCCGCTCTTCCTCGATGATCTGGAAGACCTGGCGTGAGGCATCGCGGAACTGTTTATCGCCTTCCGCCGGCGTCGGGCGGCCGCCATTCTCGCCGTAGATCCGCTGGAGGTCGGCCAGGATCTGGCTCGCCGACCGCAGGAACTGCCCCTGGTCTTTGAGCTCCGCCCGCCGACTGGCGAGGGCTTCGTACTCGTATTGCAGGCGCTCGACCCCCAGCTGCGTTTCGCGGATGTTGGCAAACGTCTCCTGGACCTCCGCCGGCGAGAACTGTTTCAGATTGTTGAGCAGGTGTTTTTCCACCACCCGAGACTCCTCGGCCTGCTCCCGCGCGTGCTCCAGGCTGCTCTCCAGCTCGCGGGACTTGGTCTCGGCGGTCTCGAGCTCTGCATCCACCGTCTGCAGGCGGGCCGTGACCGTCTGATGAATCAACACGAATGGATCGAAGATCTCATCCGTGGCCTGGATCGCACTCATATAGGACTAACGACAACGGCCCCCCGCTCCCGGCCGGAGCCGTTTGGCGGCCCCATGATAGCAGGAAAATTGGCGAATTCACGCTGAATCTCCGTAGCAGATGAGCGAACGGTCGTCCTTCATCCTGGGACGCGCCCTGCCCCTCGGGGTTTTCGGCTTCTTGGTCGCCATCCAGGGCGACCTCGCGTACGCGAGTATCCAGCATGCCTTCGCCGGAACCCTCGATCGAGCCGAGGCGATGTATCTGCTCAACCGTATCCTGACCGTCGCCTTCTTCGGCTTCCTGGTCGCCATCTACGTGCTGCGCGCCAAGGCGGTGGCCTATGACCACAACCCGCTGGCCATCGCGGCCGCGCTGGTCGGCAGCTTCGTGCTGTATACCCTCTACCTGGTCCCCGGGCAATCCCGCAGCACGGATGTCCGGGTGCTGGCGATCGGCGATATCTGCCTGGCCTGCGGCATGGTGTGGGCGCTCTATTCGCTCTCCTATCTCCGGCATCGCTTCAGCATCGTGCCCGAAGCGCGCGGCCTGGTCACCAGCGGCCCCTATGCGTTCGTCCGTCATCCCATCTATTTGGGCGAGATCGTCGCCGGCTTTGGCCTGGTGATGCCGACGATTCTCAGTGCACACCTCCTGGTGTTCGCGGTCTTCGTCGGCGCACAGATCGTCCGCACCCACTTCGAAGAGCGCGTCCTGCGATCCGCGTATCCTACCTATGAGGCCTACGCCCGGCGCACTCGCAGGCTGATTCCTTTCATCCTGTAGATTGGCAGCGCTGGCCCGTTCTGCCG
The DNA here is from genome assembly GCA_964601135.1 of uncultured Actinomycetes bacterium. Lineage (GTDB taxonomy): Bacteria > Chloroflexota > Dormibacteria > CF-121 > CF-121 > CF-13. The sequence continues at coordinate 5,186 of CAZRMD010000207.1, forward strand.
CCCCGTTGTCATCTGAGCCAGGCGCTGACCGCTGGCTGACGCGAACCGTCCGCTGGTTCGATCTCCGGCGGTTCTTCACCATCGCCATCTTCGTCACCCTGTTGATGGCCGCCATCCAGCCCGTCACCGATCCGGATTTCTGGTGGCACCTCACCACCGGGAACTGGATCATCGGTCATCACGCCGTGCCCCACCACGACCTCTATACGTTCACGGTCAGGGACCACCGCTGGATCACGCACGAGTGGTTGAGCGAGGTCATCCTGGCAGCGCTGTATGCCATCGGTCGGCTGCCCCTCGTCAGTCTGGTCCTGGGCGCCATGACCGCGGCCGGCTTCCTCTTCGTTTATCTCTCGACCGATCGTCGGGTCAACTTCGTCATCCGTGGCCTGACCCTGGCGCTGGGCGTCGCGGCCGCCAACCCCATCTGGGGGCCGCGGATTCAGATGATCACCTTCGCATTGAGCGCGCTCACCTACTGGTGGGTGCGGCGCTACTGCGAAGGACGCGGCCGGGCGCTCTACGCGCTGCCGCTGGTGATCCTGTTGTGGGTGAACCTCCACGCCGGCTTCGTGTTCGCCTATGCCATCGTCGGCATCGCCCTGCTGGTCGAGGCCCTCCGCTACCTGCTGCGCCGGCCGGA
>CAZRMD010000208.1:0-5817 GCA_964601135.1 uncultured Actinomycetes bacterium
AGCGCCTTCCACGCCCGGAGGATCCGCAGCGCCCGCTCATAAACCGGGACATCGACCATCTCACCGTCGCCTACTTTCGTCGCCGTTCCCTCTGAGGCCTCGTAGGCGGCGACCACCTTGCGCGCCCACTCGACCTCCTCAGGCGTCGGCGTGAACGCCTCGTTGATGATCGGCACCTGGCGCGGGTGGATCGCGGACTTGCCGGCGAACCCCAACCGGCGCGCGGCCGCACATGCCTCTCGCAGTCCGGCATCGTCGGAGAAGCGGGGAAAGACTCCGTCCGACGGTGCGTGAATCCCGGCGGCGCGCGAGGCAAGTACGAGGAGCGAGCGGGCCAACAGGGTGGCGGTAGGATCGCTCGCGTCGATCCCAACATCAGCGCCGAAGTCGATGTTGCCAAAGGCAAGGCTGGTGACGCCCTGTGCACGGGCGATCGCTGTAGCGTTAACGACGCCGACCGCTGACTCGATACTGGCCGTCAGCGGAATGTTTCGTCCGGCCAGGCGCTGCCGGACCCAGGCAACGTCCCACTCGCGCTCCACCTTTGGGATCCGGATACCCAGCGCCAAGGCGGCGACCGCCTCCAGGTCGCGCTCGGCGTCCGGGCTGCCCGGACGGTTGATCCTGACCCAGGCCGGTTGCGAAGCCAGCACCTCCACTACCTGCTTGCGGGCTGCGTCCTTGAATGTCGGCCCGACCCCGTCCTCGAGGTCAAGCAACACCACATCGGCGCCCACCTCGAAGGCCTTCGAGAGGATGCGCTCGTTGTGTCCGGGCGCGAAGAGCCAGCTGCGGAGTTCAGATAACGCCATCGGCCTTCAGCTCGGCCGGATCGAGGCCCGCCTCGCGGTACACGGCGTCATTGTCCTGGCCAAGCCGCCGCCCGGCGAAGTGGATGGCTGGCGGCGTTGCGCTCATTCGGAACAGGACGTTCTGTAGGCGGATAGGACCGAGGTCCTCGTCATCGACTTCGAGGAACGTGCCCCTGGCTCGGTACTGCGGGTCGGCCATTGCCTCATCGATCTCGTAAACCGGGGCCACCGCTGCGCTCGCCGCTTCAAAGGCGCGCATCACATCGGCCTGGTCGTGCTCACCAATCCAGGCGCCGACCAGACCGTCGAGCAGTTCGGTGTGCTGAGCGCGGCCGGCGCCCGAGGCGAACCACGGCTCGGCGACGACCTCCGGGTGCCCGACGAGCTCAAGCACCCGGGCTGCAATGCGGTCGGCGCTCGTGGACACAGCAACCCAGCGCCCATCGCGCGTCCTATATGTGTTGCGGGGCGCGTTGTTGGCCGAACGGTTGCCGGTACGCTCGGGTCGCAGCCCGAGCTGGTCGAAGACCAAGGCCTGGGCGCCGAGCACGGCCATGATCGGCTCAATGATCGCGACGTCGATGACCTGCCCACGTCCATCCCGCGCCCGCGCCGTCAGTGCTGTCATCACCGCAAACGCACCGGCCATGCCCGCGATCGTGTCGGCCAGGCCAAAGGGGGGCAGGGTTGGGGGCCCGCCCGGCTCTCCTGTGGCGGCTGCGAATCCGCTCATCGACTCCGCCAGCGTTCCGAAGCCAGGCCGCTGTGCGTACGGGCCGAACCGCCCGAAGCCCGTCATTTGCAGCAGGACAAGCCGTGGGTTGACGGCTGAAAGCTGCTCGTAGTCGAGGTTCCAGCGCTCCATCACACCCGGTCGGAAGTTCTCGACCAGCACGTCAGCGGTGCTTGCAAGCGTCAGCAGGGCTTGCTGTCCTCGCGCCTTTGAGAGATCGAGCGTCACGCACCGTTTGTTGCGATTCACCTGCTTCCAGAGCAGGCCGTGGCCATCCTTGCTCGGTCCGTGCGTGCGCAGTGGATCGCCTCGCGGGTGCTCCACCTTGATCACGTCGGCGCCGCAGTCAGCTAGGAGCGTTGCCGCAAATGGCCCGGCGAGGATGGTTGCCAGGTCGAGCACTTTCAGCCCTGCCAGAGCGGGTGGGCTGCTCACGAGCCGGATTCCAGGTCCACCGCGCAGCGGAAGCCGACCTGTGAGGAGCGAGCCAGCCCGCCGCCACAGAGCAACAGCTTGGCGGAGAACCCTGGCGGGCGTGACCCCCCTGGGAAGTACCACTCCGAGCCCTCGGCCTGGAAGGCGGCTCCGCCCTTCAAGATGGCCCAGCGGGTGCGCCCGTCGGAGTGCTCGCTTTCGGTCCAGTTCCAGACTAAGGGCGAGCGCCTGGCCACCATTCCAGACTCGGCGGCTGCCTGCCACTCGTGTTCGGTGGGCAGCCGCGCCCCGCGCCACACGGCATACGCACGAGCGTCGGCGAGCTGCACATAGGTGACGGGTAGCGAGCCTTGGCCTGGCGCCGGGCGGCCCTGCTCCCAGTGCTCTAGGAAGCGGAGCGGCTCAGCCGGGGAGTAGCCGGTCGCGGCGAGGAACGCTGCGAACTGGTCATTGCTGACCTCAAGCTCGTCGATTGCGAAGCTCCCGAGGTGCACGCGTACGACCTCGACGTTGAGCGCATGAAGGCGCGGTGGCAGGGGTTTCCACTCCTCAACGAATGGCGCGCCGCCGTAGAGACCAGTCTCGCGCACTATCGAGCAGATCGTGACCTCGCGTTCTCCGCCCGCGACTGGCTTCATCCCCCGGGGAAGCACGTTCGCGACTGCGGGGTCGGCCGTAACGCGAGACGGCTGCCGCACGGGGAAGCTGGCGTCGCTTGTGCGCGGGAGGGCCGCTTGAGAGGCGAGAAACCCGGCTAAGTCTTCGATGTCAGCAGACCCAGGCACGGCCAGCACGGCACCCACCCCGGATCCCGGTACCTGGACGTGTGGCATCGGCAGCTCGATGCCGTCGATGAGGTCAAACCAGCGGTGATCCCCTGGCAGCTCCTCGGGCGCCCATTCGGCGGCCTCCGGCGAGCGGTTGGCGAGCAGCCAGATCATGGTTCCATCGGCATCGAGGCGCGACGCGAAGACTGGCCCCGGTGCATCGCCGGCCAGTGGAGTCCAGTGGCCTTGCGTGAGCAGTTGATGGAAGCGGCGCTGCACCGGCAGCATCCGGCGAAGTGTCGAGCGGTCCCGTGGGTTCCATCCGACCCAGGATCCGAACACGGTCTCCCAGACGAGCATCCCGCACCCGTTCAGCCAGGCGGTCTGCAGCTCCTCCGAGTGATCGCGGTTCCAGCGCCGGGTCTGATGCAGCATGTGCCGTCGCTCGTACCAGTGAGCGCGGAGCACGCCCGGCGTCGGGCTGTCCGCGCACCACTGCGCCCAGGAAAGCGCGTGGTCGGCGAGGCGAGCGAGTGGCACCGAGGACTCGCCCTCCAGGGCAATGTGTCCGCAGCGCCGCACGAGTGCTTCGCGCAGATCGGCGCCGCCTTCGCGCAGAGTGTCGAGGAACACGCCGTCCGCGTTCAGGTCTGCGACAACCCCTGCCAGTGCCTCGGCGTCTCCCACGGGCTCCCTCCGCGTGCCAGTGTCCCAAGGGTTGAAATCCAGGAAGACGCGCAACCCGAGGCGGTGAAAGTCGGCGATCAATTCGCCAAGGCCGGGCACGTCTCGGTAGAAGTCGAACTGGTTGCGCTCGTCGAGCCCGATCACCGGATACGCCTGCCACAGCACCACCGCGTCGAAGCCGCCGAAGTCGCGCTGCGCATCGGCCACGAACGACTCGGGGGTGAAGCGACATGCAGCGTGGTCATAGAGCGCCTCATCCCAGAGCCAGGCCAGGCACACCGAGTAACAGGCGCTTGTCCAAGCCATCGCCGGTTCGCGATAGAGCGCGTCCGAATAGCCGGTACGATCTTGAGCCTCCGCGCGCCATCGCTCCAGGGCCCGCCGCCAGTCGTCGCGTTGGGCCGGGTCATCCGGGGCGGCCAGGATCTTGGCGCCGTCGAGCAGGCGCAGGTCGGCGCTCGGTTCGAGGGGTACGGCCGTTGGGAGGTCGATCGACCGCGGCACCAGTGGATCTAACGGCACTGTCAGCACTGGAACGCCCGCGCCAGGCGTGCTTCCACCTCGTCACGGAACGGTATGGAGGTGCTGGCGCCCATCCGCTCCACGGAGATCGCCGCCGCCGAGCAGGCTCGACAGAGTGCGTCGGCAGGTGTTCGCCTTTCCGCCAGGCCGACTGCAAAGTAGCCGGCAAAGGTGTCACCGGCCGCAGTGGTATCCACAGCACGTGCCGGCGGCGGGGCGACGCGGACCTCGGCCTGGGTGCGGTCGACGTAGAGCGCCCCCTCGGCGCCCAGCGTGACCACCACGGCGGGCACGGAATCCAGTAGGCCGCGCGCAGCCACCTCAGGGGCTGCGCCAGGGGTGGCGGCTACGGCCTGCGCCTCGTGCTGGTTTGCGATCACGACGTCCACCGCAGCAAGCAGCTCGCGAGGAAGCTGCGCTGCGGGTGAGACATTGAGAATCGCGGTGACGCCCGCCGCGCACGCCGTCATGGCCGCGTCGAGAACGCCAGCTATGGGGATCTCCAGCTGGAGCAGAACGACGGCGCTGGCGATGATCAGCTCTCGCTCGGCTGCGGTCAGCTGACTAAGGGTTGCGTTGGCGCCTGGCACGACGCCGATCAGGTTTTCACCGGCACCGTCGACCATGATCAGGGCGGTTCCTGAAGCGCCCTCCACTCGTCGCAGTAAGGTGGTGTCAACGCTGGCCGCTGCCAGTGAGGCGCGGATCTGCTCGCCGTGCTCGCCGGACCCTACCGCGCCCACCAGCGCGACCTGTCCCCCTGCGCGGGCGGCCGCGATGGCCTGGTTGGCGCCCTTGCCGCCGGGAATGGTGGCGAGGCGCTCGAACAGTGCAGTCTCGCCGGGTCGGGGCAGCCGCGCACCACTCGCGACGAGGTCGATGTTGCAGCTGCCCACGACAACCACGCGGGGCGCACCGCTCACTAGGTCCACCTCACCAGCGCGGCCGTTCGCGCAGCCAACGCATCGAATGATGTGTTGTCGAAGCCCCTGAGGCTGGAGCTCACGCGGTTCTTCAGAGGTCTGGTCCAGCGGGCTGGCAGAGATTCGGCGCCGAGGAGGGCGCCAATCACGCCGCCCACCGTCGCGCCGTTGGAGTCGGTGTCCCAGCCACCGGTCACCGTGAGGCAAATCGTGCTGCCGAAGTCTCCCTCCCCAGCGCGCAACCCGAAGGCCACGAGCGCAGCGTTGTTGACTGCGTGCACCCAGTGCAGATCACCGTATGCCTCCTCCAGGTGGTCGAGGGCCCGCTCGCTGTCCCGCTCGGTTTCGGCGAGCTCGATGCCGAGGCGTACCGCCTGAGCGAGGCGGCAGTCGGTGGGCACACCGCTGAGGCCGGCGGCGAGCACGCTCCCCACATCGGCGGTGACCACCGCGGCCGCGCCCATGGCAGCTGTGAACATGGCTCCGTGAATGCCATCGCGCGTGTGGCTCAGTCGCGCGTCCCGCCACGCTAGTTCGGCCGCTTCGTGTACCCGGCCCGGCCGCGACCAACCATAGAGATCGGTCCGGATCTGAGCCCCGATCCACTCCCGATAGGGATTGCGGACGCGGGCTGTCGCGGGCGGCTCCAGCCCCTCGAGCAGGTTTCGGTAGGCGGCGCGCTCCGCCGTGAAGACCCGGCCTGCGGGCAGCTCGGTCAGCCACATTTGAGCCACGTCGTTGGTCGTGAAATCCGCGCCGTACCGTTCGAGGACGGTCAGGGCGAGCATCGTGTAATTGAGGTCGTCGTCCTCGGGCATGCCATCGATGACCTCAGCCAGGCTGGTCGCGGCGCTAGCCCGGTTCCATGGCCACCGGCTGGCGACCTCGGCTGGCACTCCTCGAGCGGAGAAGTAGTCGTCGAGTGGCCAGCGGTCCTG
>CAZRMD010000209.1:0-5773 GCA_964601135.1 uncultured Actinomycetes bacterium
GGCCGCGGTCTTGCGTTCGATCTTGGCGTAGTACTCCTCGAGCGACTGGTCGTAGCGCCGCTGGCTGGTCAGCTGCAGCATCTCGCCGAAGCAGATCGTCATCACCGTCTGCGAGAGCAAGGCGTCGATGCTCGGATTGCCGACCTGGGACATCAGGTTGGCGCCCTTGGCGAAGTAGTAGTCGCCGATGATGATCGCCGGATTGGGGCCAAGCGTCTCGTGGATGGTGGGCAGCCCCCGGCGAGTCGGTGCGCCATCGATGAGGTCGTCGTGGATCAGGGTGGCGCTGTGGATGAACTCGATCGACATGGCGGCCCGATAGACATCGTCCATCCGGGTCGGCCGCCCCAGGCCGGCGGCCAGAAAGACGAGCGCGGGCCGTAACCGTTTGCCGCCCGCATCGAGAATCTGCTCCATGGCATCGGCGACGGCACCCAGGTCGGCATGCACCGTGTCGTGCAGCCGGCGTTCGAAGTCCGCGAGCTCCGCCCGGATCGGCGCCGCGAAGTCGGTGCCGGTCATGGTCGGGCTCACGCCGCGCCCTCCCGGCCGTTGCTCCCCTCGACCAGCTCGAGACGGACCGTCTTGATGGGCGGCAGGTCCTGGCCGAAGAGAATGCGCGCGGTTTTCGTAAACCGCTCGGGAGAGCCGGTGACGTAAATCTGATGGCGGGCCGTCTCGTTGTCGCCCGACTCGAGGCCGTTTTTCGCCAGCACCCGCTTCACCCGGGCGGCGGTCGTCTCCGCCGAGTCGACCACTCTCATGTCCGGCCCGACGATCTTCTCGATGAGCGGCCTCAGCAGTGGATAGTGCGTGCAGCCGAGGATCAAGGTATCAGCGCCGAAACGCTGAATCTCTTCGAGATCGCCTCGCAGCACGGCTTCTGTTTCCGGTGCCTGAGACTTGCCCGCTTCGACCAGCTCGACCAATCGAGGCGCCGCCCGGGGCAGCACACCAATCGTGGGATTGGCTTCCCGGATGGCATGGAGGTACTCGCCGCTTTGCAGCGTCCCCTCGGTGGAGATGACGCCGACCTTCCGGTTTTTGGTGGTGGCAACGGCGGCCTCGGCACCTGGCGTGATCACGCCGACGATCGGAATGTCGAACGCTTCCCGGGCCGCATTCAATGCGGCCGCGGTCTCGGTGTTACAGGCGATCACGACCAGCTTGACGTCCAGCTTCTCCAGGAAGCGAATGATGTTCAGCGCGAAGTGGCGGACCTGCGCCTGATAGCGAGGTCCATAAGGGAAGTGGCCAAGGTCGCCGAAGTAGATCGTGGACTCGTTGGGGAGCTGCCGTTGCAGCTCGCGGAGGACTGTCAGCCCGCCCACGCCCGAGTCGAACACGCCGATCGGGCGCGGATCACTCATTCGTCGCCATCTTAACAATGCCTAATTCAATTGGACGCGAGGTTGGCAACGGTGACAATCAGGCCGCGAATTGATCCGGCCTCCTTGGCGGCCCGCAAGCGACGAGCGCGTCGCCAGTTGTACGGGCGAATGAAGCCACACGTGCGTCGGGGTCGGGTCGCCAAAGAAAAACGGATCGAGCGCGCGAAGGCCCGCAAGGCTTTGAGGCAGTCCAAGGCCGCCTAGCCCTCCGATCCGCAGTCCCGAAAAGCTGCCAGTCCGGCTGTTAGCTCCGGGCGCCGCTCTTGTTCAAGCCTTTACGCCGGCCAGGTAGGCCCGAGGCGCTCCGTCCAAAAGTCGTTACACGCCGGTTCGGCGGCCAGCCGACAACGGTGCCTTTAGGCACCACGGCTGCCTGCCGAAGATAGCCACTTCCAGATTGATCACCTTGGGTGACTGCACCCGTTTGTCTAAGTCCAGAACCTGACCGAAGATGGGCGCCTCTTCGCCGACTGTCCACACGAGGTGCTCTTACAGTGCAATTCCGCCCTTTCCGCTGTCCTTCCAGCCGGTTCCTGTTCGCGGGAATGGTCGCCGTTTCGCTCGTGATCCTTGGCCGGCAGGGCGCCTCCGCAGATAGCTCGATGACGATCTCGGTGATGAGGCAGCAAGACCCCGCCTGGGCAGGCGCGCCGCTGGGGACTTCTCAAGCCGACACGATCGGGTCCGCTGGTTGCGCCATCACGTCCGTCACGATGATGCTGCGCTACTACGGGATCAACACTGACCCGGGAGCGTTCAACAGCTGGTTGACGGCAAACGGCGGATACGCCTTCGACGACGCCCTGGTCTGGGATGCCGTCACCACGTATGCCGGCGGCCGGGTCGCGTTTTCCGGCTGGCTCGGCGCTGATCTGGGCGCGATCTTGAACGAGCTGGAGGCGGGGCGGCCGGTGGTGGCCGAGGTTCGGCTCGATGGGAACCAGCACTTCGTGCTCCTGACCGGCTACACCCAGGACGGAGGATTCATCATCAACGACCCCTGGTTTGGCGACAGTATGAACTTCGCCGACCGCTACGGCGATCCGGCGACCGGGATCGTGTCGATTCGTACCTTCATGCCGGCGGATCCCGCCGGAGCGACGCACGGCGGCCGGGTGAGCTGGACCGCCAACCCGACAGGCGCTGTACATCTATCGCAATAATTAGCGCGTCGGCGTCGAGCGGTACGGTCGTTCGATATTGAGGGTACTTCCGCCGTAATGCCCGAATGGCGCGCCGATGCTCGAGCCCGCGGGTGATCACGCGGGCGGTCCCAGAAAACAGCACGAACCAGAGGCGCCGCCAGTCCTCCTCGTAGTGATCGACGAGAAGCGCCGCGTTGGGATGCCTCTTGATATTCAGGACCCGCTGCAGCCGGCGGGGATCGCGTGACTTTGGTTTGGCGTCGATCGCGTGGTACAGGCTGTCGCCGATCACGACGAAGCACACCGGCACCAGCGCAGGCTTTCGGCCGTCTGTGGACGCGAAATGGCCAACTCGAGCGCGGCTGACCTTCCGCCGGACGGACGCGGGAATCACCGCCCCAATCATTGCCAAAGAAGCCAACTTGCGTTGATTTTTGCCAACATTAACGCTATAAGATTTCTTGAAATGGGTTCCCCGGTTGCCTGGCTGAAAGCCAGGGCGGTTGAGCTGGGCGCCGCGCTGTGCACCGCTGGCGTCCTGATCGGCGGGCTGGCGCTTGGCGTGCCGTTCCTTCGCGCCCGAATCCCCGAGACATTTCTCTATAGCTTCTGCTGTGTGAGCGCTGTCCTGCTTCGCGCCGCCCTCGACCTGGGCTTCCGGGCAACGGCCTTCGCCGTCCGGCGCGTCGGCGAAGCCCATATCCTGATACCGCCACTATCAAGATATCCGGCCGGAATGGTAAGATAGGCAGCCGGAACGCTGCTGGCAGAACGGCAGCCAAGGGAGGACAAAAGGATGGGATACCTAAGAGGAGTCGTCCATGGAGCAATCATCGGCGGCGCGGTCGCGCTGCTCTACGCGCCGAAGCCGGGACGCCAGCTCCGCGATGAGCTGTCGGATCGCCTCGAGCAGGTCCGCGGGCAGATGCAGCCGGTGATCGATCAGGCCCAGGGTGTGGTCGAAACCGCGCGGCCGCAGGTGGAGCGCGGCATCTCCAAGGCCCAGCAGCAAGCGCAGAAGATCACCCGCCGGGGGAGCGAATCGACGGGCGGTCCGGCCTACGGGGGCGCTTCCGCGACCGGGAGCGGCACGTCTCCGGCGCCGGGCGTTTGACCTGAGCAAGCCGAGCTAGAATCGAGTCGTGTCGGTAAACGGAGAGGGGATCGTGGTCGCGGGCGCAGCCCGCACGGCGATCGGGAAATTTGCGGGTTCCTTCAAGGATCTGCCCACCTCCGACCTCGGGGCGCAGGCGATCCGTGCGGCCATCGATCGGGCCGGCATCAAGCCGGAGATCGTCGACGAGGTCATCCTGGGCTGCGTCGGCCAGGTTGGCGAAGACGCGTTCAACGCGCGACTCGCGACCTTGAAGGCGGGTCTCCCGGAGAAGACGACGGCGTTCAATGTCAACCGCCTCTGCGGTTCGGGTCTACAGGCGATCAACAGCGCCGTTCAAGAGCTGCGAACTGGCGAGGCACAGGTCGTCGTCGCCGGCGGCAATGAGAACATGTCGATCCAGCCGTATATGCTGCCGCGATCGAAGGTCGGCTGGCGGCTGGGCGAGGCCGAGCTCATCGATGGAACGCTGTCGCTCGTGACCGACCCGTTCGGCCGCTACCAGATGGGCTGCACCGCGGAAAAGGTGGCCGACCGCTACGGCGTCTCCCGCGAGACCCAGGATAAGTTTGCCGCCGAGAGCCAGCGGCGCGCTGGCGTCGCCATCGCCGAGGGCCGTTTCAAAGATCAGATCGTGCCAGTAGCCGTCCCACAAAAGAAGGGCGAGCCGGTGATCGCAAGCGTGGATGAGCATCCCCGGCCCGGCACGACCGCCGAATCGTTGGCGCGGCTAAAGCCCGCGTTTCGCGAGGGTGGCAGCGTGACACCCGGCAATTCGTCCGGCATCAATGACGCTGGGGCCGCGGTGGTGGTGATGACGAAAGCCAAAGCCGATGAGCTCGGTGTCGTGCCTCAGCTGGAGTGGGTCGCCGATGCCGTGGCGGGAATCGCGCCCGAGATCATGGGCGTGGCGCCGATATTCGCGGTGCAGAACCTGCTCCGCAAGGTCGGGATGACGGTCAACGACATCGATGTCATGGAGTTGAACGAAGCCTTTGCCGCCCAGGCGGTGGCGGTGATCCGCGAACTCGAGATCGATCCCGAAAAGGTCAATCCAAACGGCGGCGCGATCGCACTGGGCCACCCGGTCGGGGCCACCGGAGCGATCCTGACCGTCAAGCTCGCCTACGAGCTCAAGCGCCGGCAGGCCGAGTGGGGCATCGTCACGATGTGCATCGGCGGCGGCCAGGGCATCGCGACGCTCTTCCGCAACCTGAATTAATACTCCCTCCCCCGTGGGGAGGGTCGCGGAGGGGGTGGCGCACGGAGTGCACCCCGACCACGTTTTACCGGCAGGCATGTTGTCGCGCTTTCCCCGCCGGCCGCTCGTCCTTGCCGTGACAGCGGTGGCATCGGTATATGCCGTCGTCCACTTCGGCGTCGCCATCACCATCCTGGTGATGGCCGTCGGCATCACCGCTGCGGTGCTCGTGGGCCGGCATCAGGCCGGCCTCTTTACGGTTCGGAAGAAAGCCGCCCGCGGTCCGCGCTGGCGCCCGACCGTCCAGCACAAGGAGCTTCCCCCTCCAGCAGAGGATCCGGTCGTCGCCTTCGCCCCGCCGCAACCCGAAGACTTTTCCGGAAGCACCCCGCCGCTCCCACATCTACAGCTGAGTGCGACAACCCGCAGCCAGCTCGACGGTTTTGCCCTTGGTCGCGCGAAACGGATCCTCGAGGCGCCGGACCTCTTGCCGCATGCCGCGGCCGACGCCGAGTCCTGGCCAGTTGTCGAGGCCGCCGTCCAGCAAACGCTCGAACTGGCGCGTACCCGCGGCGTTCAGTTCAACCCACAGGGACAAACTCCTCTACAGCGCGCCCTCGCGCTGAGCGCAGCGCAGGGTGTGCTGCTCGCCGAGTGGCGCCAACTCGAGGACGGCAAGACGATGTGGGATGGCGCCAATGCCCGCATCCGTGGCTCGGATGCCTTCACCATTCAGCGAATTACCGAGTCGATGGAGCGCCGCCAGCTGCCGGATCTCTTTGCCGGCATCGCCCACCGGCCGTCCGGCTTTGAGGTCCGGTTGCTTCTTCCCTACGCGCTGGCGACGGCGTTCTACCTGCGGCTGCAGGGGAATCCGCCCACAGCCTTCGCGGCCTGACCTCGCTCCCTCCCCCTTGTGGGG
>CAZRMD010000210.1:0-5752 GCA_964601135.1 uncultured Actinomycetes bacterium
CAAGTGCAGCACCAGCCGCAGATGCCAGCCCGGCCGAGCGTCCCTGGTCGATGCCCCGCGCCGTGATGTAGAGGACATCAGGTCCGGGCGTGACGACCAGCACGAAAGTAGCGAGGATGTACAGGCCAATGTGGTCAGGCATCGTCTAAGCGGCACCGCCGAGGTCCTGCAGTTGGTCACGAAGGCGTCCGAGCGCCCGAAGCCAGGCGATTTTCACCGCCTGCTCGCTGCGACCCTGGATGGCGCCGATTTCGGCGTGCGAGAGTCCCGCGACGCGCAAGGCCAGCAGTTCCAGGTCTGCTGACGAGATGCGGCTGACCACGTCTCGAATGAGCGCTTTTTCGGTCGCTGTGGAAGCGACGTCGTCGCTGGCCGCAGAGCCGTGGTACTCCTCCAACGATGTGAACCACAGCAGCCGCTGGCGGCGATGGCGGTCGATCATCAGATTGCGGGCAATGCGAAAGAGCCAGGCGCGGATCTCGGCTTCTTCGCCATCGACGCGGCTCCAGGCCTGCCAGGCCCGGCAGAATGTTTCGGCGTGCAGGTCTTCGGCTTCGGAGAAGTCCCGGGCCCGGGTGCAGAGGTAGCGCAGCACGCCCGGACCCTGCTGCCGATAGATCAGTAAGAACCCCGACTCGAGATCTGCGGTCGAATGAATGGCCGTCTGCCGATCCCTCAGGTGGACGGCTGGGCGCTGAGCCTGATGGGACACCGCAGGCGCACGGTCCCGTTAACCATGCCGTGACGCGATACGCGCGACTCTGCCCGCCGAACGACACGCTGCAGCTCGGGGGCCGTAATCGCTTCTCCATCGAGGACGCAGGCCAACTGGCAGTCGATTCGCTCGACCACCAGCCGGGCAACCGAAAGCAAGCCAACGGACACCGGCCTCCCGGCAGGAATCAGTGGTTCGATCTCCCTGTGCAGCTCGTGGATCGAACGGCGAATCAGCCGCGCCGTTTCGCGATGTCTGCGGTCCGCCCGGCGCCTCATGCGATGGGTCCCGTCTGCGATAATTGGATGTAACCAGTCATGATCCTTGATGCCCATTACAGACGGTACCCCGCTTCGGGCAGGTTGTCAACGTCCCCTGCGCTCAGCTCGCTTCGCGTGGTGGGTCAGACCGCCGACCAGGTGCGCCCGATACCGGTCAACCCCGCCAATGCCCTCTGTCTGGATTTCGTCAACAGCGCCTTCGCCGACCACACGGGGATCAGCAACCGGGTTTTCGACCGCCTGGCCATTCCCGAATGGTGGAAATGGATGGCGTCGCGGTGGCGGCTAAGCCTGCCGGCGAAGCTGACGCCCGCAGACAGCCGGAAGCTCCGCCGGTTCCGAACCCGGCTCCGGGGGATGCTCGAGGAAGCGGGTCGCGGCCGAGCGCTGGGTCAGGCGGATCTGGCGTGGCTGAACCAGCAGCTGGGCCAGTCTCCTCGTCGAGTTTCCGTGCCGGCCAGTCAGGAGTCCCATGTCGTGCTGGCACCGCTGTCCCGGAACTGGGATGCCGTCATCGCCGAGGTGATCGTTTCCTGCGTTGCCTTGATGCGAGAGGGAAATCCTCGCCGGATTCGACGCTGCGCCAACCCGTCGTGCAGCTGGCTGTTTTACGACGACAGCCGCAATCGCAGCCGCCGCTGGTGTGACCCGCGCTACTGCGGAAATCTCATCAAGGTCCGTCGACACCGCGCCAGGCACGATTGACCGCGGCCATCAGTCGAACAACGAGGACAATTAGCGGTGCGCCGATCAGGCCAATGACGGTGGCTTTCCCATCGAGGCTGTGGTTCCAGGCGTTTTCACCGAACCAGGCAACGAGGAAGAACGCGGCAAAAATAGCGCCCGTTCGCCAGGGGTGTGCAGCGGCCTGCGGCGAGAATCCTCCAGGGATGTCTGTCACCTCCTACAGTCAACGGATGGGCGCCTTTCTAACCCTGAGCCGCCACGAGATCATTGATCTAGCTTCGCCATGGGGTCCCGAAAGGCTGATGCAAGAGTACCTTGCTGACCCGAAGGAAGAAGAGGCGCTTGAAACCTCCGCCGACGACCTGTCGACGCTCGTTCATGAAGGCGCCATTGCGCGCTTCAGTCTCGAGCGCCGGTGGATGGGAAAAACCCAGTCCGAGAAGGTCAAGCCGTCAGATCTCGACAGCGGACAGCCTGCGGTCTCAACCTCGGCTCCATCCCGGTGAGGGACAGACAGGCTACGGATTCGCCACAGATCGTTCTGGGAACTTTTGGGAGGGCAGACCCGTCTTATCTTCGTGAGGAACATCCAACGTGCGCTGACCGCCCGTCATGCCGGAGGAATCGTTGGTATAACCGGTTCTATCGTCGCTGGCGTCACCTGCCTGGTCGTCGGCTTCGTTACTGCCCTCCCGTCCATTCGTCTGATCGTGCTCGAGCGTCAGGGTAAGTGCGACTACGTCCCCTGCGCTTTTGATCACACCTACCTCGCTGCCGGCCTGTCTGCGTCCGTGGCACTTGCCGGCGTCGGATTGCTGGCAGGATTGTTCGCGTTTATAAAGCGGAAAATCTGAGGGAGCCGATGATCATCTGATCGTCCCAGGTGGCCGTACAGCGGAAGGTGTACGCGCCGGCGACGTAGCGGATCAGTGCGGGGCAATGTGGAAAGACGTAAGGACTCGCTGACGTGCTGGCTGGCGTTGTTGGGCTCGGGTCGACACTCGGCGACGATGACGGGATGCTGTCTGGCGTCCGCGACCCCGACGGACTCGCGAGTGGAGTCGTTGTCGCCGAGGAGGTCGCCTGTTGCTCCGACGTCGCGTCGACCGTTTGCCCGGCCGTGGGGTTGGTGCAGGCCGTGCAGGGACGGCGAGCGGAGAGGCCGTGACTGGGAGTAACCGGATCACTATCGTTTCTAACGGAGCCTGGCTTAATGGGTTTCCAGCGTCGATGACGGGTACGAACTATGTCGCGGCCGGCCGACCGTCCAATGCGCTATTTGCCCGTGAATCGTCCCTTCCGGCGTTCAACGAAACTGCGGATCCCTTCACCCGCGTCGCCGCTTGTGAGAATGCCTGGTAATCGTCGTCGAAGGTCTTCCACCGCAGCGTGCTCAGCTGCAGCGCGGCTCGTCCTCGCGTTCGCGAGGGTTGCCTGAACGCCGAGCGGCGCCTGCTGGGCGATGAGCTTCGCGATCTCGACCGCCCGTCGGACGTGCTGACCCTTCGGCACAACGTCCTGGACGAGCCCGATCCGGCGCGCCTCTTCGGCGCCAAACGCTTCCGCTGTCAGCAGGAATCGCATCGCATTCCCCCAACCGAGCTGAGCCGGTGCCCGAAACGTAGCTCCGCCGAACGGCATGATGCCGCGCCCGATCTCGAGCTGGCAGAAGCGCACGTCTTCGGTCGCCACGACAATGTCCGAAGCCAGCGCCAGCTCGATCGACAGCGTGAAGGCGATGCCATTCACGGCCATGACGACCGGCTTGGGCACGGGGTCCTTCCAGACACCGAACGGGTCATATCGCCCGGGTCCCGCAAGCACTTCGGGGCCGCGTGCCGCGACGATGGGGCCGACTTCGGCGAGATCCAGGCCCGCGGAGAAGTGATCGCCATGCGCGAAGAGAACGCCGACTCGAAGATCGCCGTCCTCGCCCAGCCGCTCATACGCGGCAGCGAGCTCTTCGGTCATCTGCACGTCGAACGCGTTCCGCTTCTCCGGCCGATTCAGACCAATCAGCAGAACATGCTCATCAACGGCCAGGGTGATTCGATCAGCCACGTCAGACGAGGAGCTGCCCATCCAGGATGGTGACGGCGTGACCGGTCAGAAAGACCCGGTCGCCGTGTAGCTCCGTTCGGACCAGCCCGCTGCGCGGCGAGGCCTGCAGGCCTTTGAGCTGACCTCGACCAAGCTGCTCGGACCAGAACGGTGCGAGCGCCGTATGGGCACTCCCCGTGACGGGATCCTCGGGAATTCCATCGGCGGGAGAAAAGAAGCGCGACACAAAATCGTAATCATGCGCAGGATCCGCCTTCGCCGTCGCGGTGACTCCGCGAATCCGATGTTGCCTGGTGACCCGTGCGAGCGCAGCCTGGTCCGGCGTCAGTCCGTGAATGACATTCTCACTGGGGAAAATGGCGAGGACATCACCCAGCTGGCCGGTACCGTAGACGGCATCGGGCTGCGCACCGAGGGCGTCGACGAGTCCATCGGGAATGGCCTGTGGTCGCGGCTGGGCAATCGGGAAATCCAGGGCAATGGCACCGTTGGGGAGGAGGAAGGCGAGCAGGACACCGCTGAGGGTGCGAAACCGAAGGCAACTGGCCATGATCCCATCGCTCCAGAGAGCATGCGCCGTGGCCAGCGTGGCGTGACCGCAGAGTTTTTCTTCCAGCACCGGCGTGAACCACCGCAGGGCCCATTCGGCGTCCGGATCGTTGTCGAGCGGAGCGACGAAGGCCGTTTCCGAGAGATTCATCTCGGCCGCCACCTGTTGCATCCGGTGCTCCGGAGGCCAGCCGTTGGCATCCAGCACGCAGACCGCGGCAGGGTTGCCGGCAAATGGCCGATCGGTGAAGGCGTCGATGACGCGGATTCGCATCCTCACTCTGCCCTGACCGGCTTGGCCATCAACCAGTCCACCACTTCGGTGGCATGCGTATCCGGCGGAAAGATCGGATAGAAACCGCGCTCGATGGTGCTGCCTCGGATCACCAACGTGATCCGCTTGTACAACGTCTTGCCAAGCGCCTGAAAGGTGGGCAGCGCGAGGGCCGCCGCCAATGACAGGGTGGGATCGGAAAGCATGAGGTACGGTAGGTGGAATCGGCGAACGAGGGCCTGCTGGTACTGGGTTGGATCGGACGATAGCGCCAGGACATGCTCGATGCCGAGGCGCTCGAGCGCCACCAGGTGATCTCGGAAACTGCAGGCCTCGTTACTGCATCCCCTGGCGCCGGGTATCTCGTTCCAGCCGGCCGGAATGTCGTCGCCAGGTTTCCCCGTCGACGGATAGATGAACAGCACCCACCGTCCATCAGCGACCCGATCGAGGCGCAGCAGCGAACCGGCTGTTGTGGGCAGTGTGAGAGCCGGCAGCGTTTGTCCAGGCAGATGGCGAGCGGCGCCATCGTCAGTGGGCCGAGGCAGATTCTCCGGCAGAGGGTTCGGCTGCAGCAACGGTCGTTGCAGTGGCATCACGGATTTTCAAGGACGAGCCGGACGCCAAGGCCGACCAGCACTGCTCCCGTCACCCGCTCGATGCCCCGACGGAATCGAGCCGTCAAGCCCGCTCGGCCCGCGCGGGCAATGCCGTATCCATAGATGTTCAACCAGACGATGAGAATCAGCTCATACGCCGCCATCATCAGGATCAAGCGGAGCGGCGAGTCGTTAACCCCGATGAACTGCGGAAAAACCGTGGCGAAGATGGCTCCCGCTTTCGGATTGAGCAGATTGTTCAGCAGACCCTGCAGGATCCACGCTCCCTCCCTGCCCTCCCCCAAAGGGGGAGGGCAAATGCCCGCCCTTGCGGAGGCGTCGTTGGATCGCAGCGTGCTGAGGATGGAGCGCAGGCCGAGAAAAGCCAGGTAAATGGCGCCGGCGATCTTGAAGATGGTGAACGCGGTTGCCGAACGCTCGAGTAGCAGCGCCACGCCAAGCACCGCGGCGATGCCCCAGGCGAGGCTGCCAAGCGCGATCCCGAAGGTGCTCATCGACGCCGCCCGCCGTCCGAAACGTATCGCGTTTCGGATGGTGAGCGCCGTATCCGGCCCGGGCGTGATGA
>CAZRMD010000211.1:0-5741 GCA_964601135.1 uncultured Actinomycetes bacterium
GGCCATCTGAATGTCTTCGACGATCAGGCTGAGCATGATCTCTTCGTCGGACTTTCCACCGTCGACCAGCTGGCGGAGCGCGTCATCGTAGTCGCTGCTGCCGCCGATGGCTTTCTCGAAGATGGTCGGGTTGGAGGTCATGCCGACCACGGCATCCTCATCGATCATCCGTTTCAGCTCGCCGGAGGTCATCAGGGTCCGGCGGATATAGTCGAGCCAGACGCTGGTGCCGGCTTCGTAGAGTTCGAAAAGGGGATTCTTCGCCACGTGCACCTCCTATGGCGCCAACCCCGCGGATGCGCCTCTCTAATAGGCTCTCATACCGGATTCCCTGCCGTCCTGATCAGCCGGCGTTGGCAATCCTGGGCTCCGTCTCAGGGCGCAAGAGCCGGCGGTTGTCTGCATTGTTGTTTTCATGCGGCAGCTTCGGACGCCTGATCCTGTCGAGGGGCGGTTCCAACACCAATCGCAGCCCCCAGAGCTACGCCGGGCGTTTCTCCGAGTTGCCCTGGAAGACGGCGCCTGCACCCTGCTGCTGCTGGGTGCCCTCCTGCTGGGATTTGTTCTCCATCAAATTGTTCCGGCAGTTGTGCTTGGCTTGACGTGGTTGACCGGCATGGTCGTGATCTGGATACGCTTCTTCCGATGGCTCGCCAGGTATCGTCGCGAGCACCCGACTCCGTCATCATCCTGACGAATCGCTAGGCCTGTGAATCGGCTCCCACCACGGGCGAAGGCATGGCTGATTATCTTGGCGGGAGTGATCCTTGTTGTAATCGTGTCGCTGATTCTGAATGCGGTCGGCATCACTCTCCGTTCGCCGAAATTCCAGCCGGACACGACAAACGCTATTTCACCGATCCTGACGTGACCCGTTAATTAGGAAGCAGATTCTGCGGCACGCTTGAGACGGGCGAGTGAGTCTGCCGGGCCGCTTTCCAGTTGCCGTCCCAAGAGCCGCTCGATCAGCCAGCCCCGCCAACCTGGCGGAAGGGTGAAGTCTCAGCCGTACTGAACGCGGCTTCGTCCCTCAACCGGTCGCACCGTGATGTGCTCGTGCATCGTGATGCCAAACGGAAACACGGCTCGGAATACGAGGTCGTGGGTGGTCTCGTCGACACGCTCGACGTCGAACCGCACCTTGAAGCGCAGCCCAAGCGCGCCGCTGCTCATGTGAACGACCTGCCCTGGGCTCGCCGGCCCGAGCGGATCAACCGATTCGACCCGGGCGTCAGCCCAGGTGTCGTAGGTCTTCGGATCGGTCAGGAGACGCCAGACCGTCTCCGGCGGAGCAGTGATGTTCGCAGCCGGGCAGACATACACTCAGGTCCCGACGCCGCTGAGGGTGAACCGCTGCGCCCCGGCGCTATCCAGGATGGTTACCAGCCCAGAGCGAGCGCCTGCGACCCTTGGAACAAAGGACACATTGATGTGGCAGCTGGCTCCGCCCGCGAGGGTCGGCCCGCAGTCGGTGCTCATGGAGAAGTCGCTACCGCTCAGGCTGATGTTGGAGATGGTGAGCGAGCCGTTCCCGGCATTGAAGAGCACGACCGATTGCGGCACCGTTGGATTGCCGACGCGATCGCCACCGAAGTTCAGATACCCGGTGCTGAGCAATGGCCGTGCCGAGGTCCCGGTTCCGCGCAAGGCGATCGATTGGGATCCGCCAGGTGCGTCGTCATAGAGCGTCAGCGTCGCGGTGCGCAGGCCATACGCATGAGGTGTGAAGTTGACGGTGATGGCACACGAGCCGCCCGGCTGGATGGTCCCCACGCAATTGCTCGACTGGCTGTAATCACCGGAGGCGGCACCGCTGATGCCGATCCCGCGAACGGTCAGGGTGCCGTTACCTGTGTTGGTGACGGTGACGTTCGAGGAGGCGGATCCGCCCAGGTTCGTGCCAGGCGAGAGGCTGCTAGCGCTGAGGGTGGCCACCGGTAGAGAGGCAAAGCCGCTGAGCTGCACACTTTGTGTCGACCCCGGGACGGCGTTGGCGTCATCGTTGACCATCAGGCTCCCCTTCCGCAGCCCAGCGCCCTGCGGCGTAAACGTCACGCTGATCGAGCAGCTGGTGCCGGGAAGCAAGACCGGCGGGCAATTGGGTTGCGCCTTGAAGTCACCAGTCGCGGCAATGCCGCCGATGGTGAGCGGTCCGTCGCCGTGGTTGGTCAAATTCACGGTTTGCGGCGCGACCGTACCGACGGTCTGGCTGAAGTTCAGGTGGTCCGGCCCGAGCTGCGCCAGCCCCATGGTTCCGACTCCCATCACCTGGATACGGTGCGGACTGTCAACCGAGTCGTCGGCGATGACGATGTAACCGTCGCGCTCACCGAGGGTCGTGGGGATGAACGTCACATTGATGACGCAGCTGGCACCGGGGGCGAGGACGGACGGGCAATTATTGGTCTGTGAGAAGTCGCCGTCTTCGTGAATCCCGCTGAGATGCAGCGGCGTCTGTCCACTGTTGACAAGCGTGAAGGCCTCAGTGCCGCTGGCCGTCCCGAGATTCTGCGCGAAAGTCAGGGCCTGCTGGTTGAAGCTCGCTGCCGGCATCGCCAGGCTTCCGGTCACCGGCACGAACTGCGTCGTCCCGCCGCTGAGCGAATTTCCGGCGGCGTCGTCTTTGATGATCAAGCGGTCCGTCCGAGCGGTTCGGTCGGTGGAGCTGATCGGATTCAACGTGACCGTGATCTGGCAGCTGATGTGTCCCAGTAGCACGACCGGGCAGGTGTTGCTTTGCGAGAAGTCGGAGTCCGGTCCTTTCTCAAGGGAAATTGATTCGATGGCGAGCTGGCCATCGCCGTTGTTGGTCAGCGTCACTGCCGCTGAGCTCGCTCGGCCGTTGACCGGCTGGTAGATGGCGACCGCCGGTGGATTCAGGCCCACCAGCGACGCCGTGGCCTGCCCGGTCAACACGATGAACTGAGGACCGCCGATCGCATCGTTGGGAATGACGACACTTCCGGTGTGGCCACCGAGCGCTTGTGGCTGGAACGCCACCTGGAAGAAGCAGGTGGCGCCCGGCTCGAGGCGAGCCTGGATGCACGTGTTCTTCTGCGGGTCGAGGTAGAAGTTGCTGCGGTCGGCACCCAGATCGACAGTACCCATGGTCAGCAGCCCGCTCCCGGTGCTCGTGACGGTGACGCCTTGCGGCTCGCTCTGGCCGGCGACGTTGGTTGGATCAAAATTCACCTGCGTGCGTACAACGCCGGCCTGCGGGAGCCCGAACCATCGAACCCGGTTATTGAAGCTGTCCGCGACCAGCATCGCGCCCGAGTCAGCCAGGAGGTTCACGGCATGCGGCCCGTCCAGCTCGGCGAGGTCCGCCGGTCCAACATCGCCAATCAGTCCGGCACTGCCCTTGCCCGCGATCGTGGTGACGTTGCCTGCCCCGGGATCGATCCGCCGCAGCGCGTGGTTGAGGTAGTCAGCCACGTAAACGATGCCGCCCTGGTCAACGCTCGCGCTCCAGGGACGCTTGAATTGGGCCTGTCCGACACTGCCATTGGTGAACCCGTTATCGGCGGTTCCGGCGACCGTGGTGATCGTGTTGTGCGCGTTGTGGTCGGTGGGACTCACGGCCGCGACCTTGCGGATGCGGTGATTGAAGCTGTCCGTGATGTAGAGATCCGGCAGCGTCGAGGTCGTCGATGTCCCCACCGCCACGCCGTACGGGAAATAGAGATCGGCTGAGGTGGCGGCGACATTTTCGCCGCTGAATCCGAGCGTGCCGGTGCCGGCCACTGTCCACATGCGGTTGCCGATGACCTCGCGAATCCTGCTGTGGTACGTATCCGCGATGAAGAGATCCCCCGCGGCGTCGAGCGCCAGGCCGGTTGGATAACTGAGCGACTCCTGAGTCGCTCCCTGACCTTCGGCGTCGTCCGCCGGCTCGCCGTTACGGTCGATCGCCGGCTGTCCATTGCCGGCGACGGTCCTGACACTCTGGTCTTTCAGATCGATGGCGCGGACGACGTTGTTGAACGTGTCGGAGACATAAAGGATCTGGTTTTTGGCATCCAGAGCAGCTCCCATGGGTTCGGCCAGGCTGCGGGTCAGCGTGCTGACATCGTCCGCATCTTTGTCTCCGCTGCTGTGGTTGGTGGGATCGCTGTCCGCGGTCTGGAATTTTCGGATGGCGTTGTTGAAGGTGTCGATGACGTAGCGCTGGCCGGTGATCGCCGGAACCGAGCCATCTGTCCCCGTGCTCCCGCCGGGGCTCAACTGCGAGACGACCGCGGCCGGGCCGGCAAACTGCGCATGGGATGGTGGCTGCCCGTCGCCGGCCAGGCTGGGCGTGCCATTGCCCGCTTCGATGTGAATGTTGTGAGCAGGCCCGTTTGTCAGCGTCCCTTCGAGAATCCGCACCAGGTTGTTCCCGGTATCGCCGATCACGACATCCCCGTTCGGCCGGACCGCCACGGCGGTGGGCGCGTTCAGCGTGGCCCGGATGGCGGGCAAGGTGTCGCCGGACTCGCCCTTCTCCGTCGTTCCCGCCACCGTGCGGATGATGCCGTCGCTGAACGAGACTTCCCGGATGGCGTTGTTGCCGGTGTCCGCGATCAGCAAACTGCCCTTATCGCTGAGCGCCACCCCCGAAGGCATGCTGAGCAGCCCGCTTGTGGCTGAAACGCGGTCGTAGTAACCGGCGCGGGCGACCCTGCCGGCCACCACGCTCAGGCTTGGCTGGTGCGCCGGGCTGTATTCCGTGCCGCTGTCATAAACCCGGACCACATTGTTATAGGTATCGGCGATATAGAGCTTGCCGTTGCCATCCGACGCCAGCCCCCGTGGGTGATTGAGTGGGGCACTCGCGCTGGAGCACGGCCCGACCGCCGTCGTGATATTGGGGAGCGTTATTGCATCTGGCTTGAAGGCGACGGACCGGATGCAGTTGTTCAGCGTGTCGGCGATGTAGACGGTGTTCTGGCTCTTGTCCCAGGCGACGCCATACGGCGAATTGAGCTTGGCACCGGTCGCGGGGCCATTGTCGCCGGCGAACCCGAAGTCACCCATCCCGGCGATGGTGCTGATGACGGCCTTTTGTGTACCGCTGGGGCTGCCTACCGGTGGCACGGTCACGTTGACCTTTCGGATCTGATTGCCGAACGTGTCAGCGATATAGACGTCGAATGAGGTGACGTCGTAACCGACCTGCGTGACCTTACCAATGGCCACGGCGTACGGGCCCGCCAGCTGCGCTTTCGCCGGGTCGGCGTGATCGTCTTCGACGGCCAGCCCACCTGCTCCGGCGAAGGTCACCTCGGCGTTGTCAATCAACAGCCGGACGACGTGGTTGATCGGATCGGCGACAAAGGTATAGCGACCAAGGACGGCCAGGCCAAACGGTTGCTGGGCGACGCTGGTTGGAGCGCCTGCGGCCGGCTGTCCGGCGTAGGTCGACAGTTCAGGACGGGCGGTTGGCGGCGCGGTCGCCGCAGCGGCCACGATGGGATGCGCCGAAGGCAGTTGGGGAGCGGCCAGGGTGACGAGCAGGGCAGCCGAACCTACGGCGCGCCAGCACCGTGCTCGCCAGTGGCCCCGACTCTCCATGCGGTTCCCCCTTGAGCGCTTACCCGCGTGCATCATACGCTGACCCGAAAACCACCTCAACGGCGAAGGACGAAGTCCGAGGGCTGCGACCGCCCAGGGGTCACGAGGAACGGGGCCCTGATGAGGATGTTCGACGCGCCCGACCCGGATCCCTGGTCGTTGGCCACCACCGCGATCAGGTACCGGGG
>CAZRMD010000212.1:0-5677 GCA_964601135.1 uncultured Actinomycetes bacterium
CAGTACAAAAAAGTCCAGCGGCAAAGCCTGTGTGAGTCGATGCAAATTCCAACTCCCCTGAACCTTGGGAGCCATAACTTTCGCAAAACGCGTCCAATCTTGCTGTAAAAGGAGTCCGTCATCGAGGACACCGGCGGCGTGAATAATGCCACGAAGCGGCGGCAGCGTTTTTTGTATCGTCTCCAGCATCTGAGCTACCTGCTGCTCCTGGGATATATCAACGTTCATAACTACCACCCGCGCCCCTGTTTGCTCCAACTCTTGAATAGTGGCTTGCGCCTCACGTGAGGCACCACTCCGGCTGACGAGCAGCAGAGACTTTACGCCACCACGCTCTACCATCCAACGCGCTACGATAAGCCCTATCGCACCACAGCCCCCGGTGATCAAATAGCTACTATCCGCGCGGAAATGGGCCAGAGCCTCTGAGGGACCGTCTGGACGCACGTTTGAAGATGCCTCCGGCGGCTGATGGCCCTCTTGTATGATCAGAGAGCTTCGTACCAGGCGAGCTACATAGCGTCTGGAGGCGCGAAATGCTATCTGTTCTTCGCTCCCCAGAGTCAGCAATTCTTGCAGGAACAATGCTATCTCTGTGGTAGCCTCATGCGCAGGATCAAGATCTATCAGTCTACAGGAGATGTCCGGGGGCTCCCTTGCGATCACCCGCCCCAGCCCCCATACCGAAGCCTGGGCTGGCCTCAGTCCACGCTCGTCTTCAAGGATGGCCTGACCACCCTGTGTAACAATCCAGAGGCGCGGGCGATCTAACCTCTGAGCAGCGGCATGAGTGATATATACGATGCTGCCACAGATCAGATGCTGGCTTGCCTCCAGGTCAGCCGTCAATTGCTGTTCTGCCTCTACTTCATCCAGCCCCCAGAGATAAATGATGCCTCGACAGGCATGTTCTCTAGAGAAATGTTGCTCGAACAACTGGTGAAAGTGCTGCTCCTGAAATGGGTCTACTGAGAGATAGTCAGATGATCGGACCATCTGCTCTTGTTGCGCAAAGACCAGCAGACACGCTTCTCCCCGGTTTTGTAAGCGTCGAGCCAGCACCACACCTGCCCCACCTCTATCGCAAAAAATCAGCCAGGAACTCTTTTCCGTTGTTGAGATAGCAGGTGATCTCTCAGTAAGATCTTCATACATCTGAGGTTCCCAGCGCATTTCATACAGCCAGTCTTGTAGCCGCTGCTGAGCCGGGAGTCTCAGCGCTTCCCTGGAAGCCTGACGCAGACGCAGGCCCTGCACTTCGGCCAGACATTGCCCATAGGCATTCAAAATCTGTATATCGGCCACCAGCATTGCCTCTGTTTCCACATGTTCCATGCCCGCGCCTTCAGAGTACACCTGCGTATGACACCACACGCTTTTTTCGGGCTGAGTGTAGACTTGCACAGTATCTATGCTGAATGGCAGATAACTCCGTGTACTGGTGCTGCCTGTTTCCCTGACCAGGCTTGTGGCAACGGTTTGCAAACAGGCATCGAGCAAAGCTGGATGCAGCAGATAATCTTTGCTTTCTGCCTCCAGTTGTTCGGGCAGCGCAACGGACGCCAGGGCTTCCCCATCGCGCCGCCAGATATGTTGCACACCCTGAAAACTTGCACCATACTGCATACCTGTATGGTGCATGCCCTGATAGTGCTGTCGCCGTTCCACGAATTCCAGGCAGCGCTCCTGAATATCGCCAAACGCTATCTCGTTCTCCAGCCGGGAGTCTGCGTTGTCTGCCACCTCCACACGCCCACTTACATAGAGTATCCACTGATCTTCGTCTTTGTCTTCCGAGCAGGCGAAAATCTGTACCGTTGCCTGCATTTTATCAGGCGAGCTATGAAAGATTGTTTGTAACAGGTAGCTGCTCTCTGCGGGCAGATATAACGCTTGATGGATGACCATATCGCAAAGCCGAGCACGGTCTGTGTTTAATACTGTTTTTGCTCCCACCAGGATCATCTCAACATACGCTGCTGCGGGCAGTACTGCTGTTCCATAGACCCGGTGGTCCTTGAGCCATACCGGCGCATCGTGATCGATAGTAGCTTCAAATATCGTCTCCTTCAATGCCGAATGCAGACGTTTGCCGAGGAGGGGATGTGTGCTTGATGTTTGAGAAGAACCACGAGCGCGCCGGGTCGTTGATGGCTTGTGAGATGACCACCAGTAGCTTTTGCGTTGCCATTGATAGGTTGGCAATGGCACGACTGTATAGGGCTCCCGAGTGTATACTTGCTCCCAATGGATGTCATATCCCTGAGCATACAGAGCGCCCAATGATGTGAACAACCCCGCGCGTTCTGCTCTTCCTGGTTTAAACGAAGAGAGCACCAGACCACTTTGTGAGTGATACGCTAAACAGTTTCTGACGGCCTGAAGCAGCGCGGGGCGAGGGCTGAGTTCAAGAAATGTTTGATATCCCAACTCGATCAATGTTTCTATGGCCGGGCCAAAGCGCACTTCCTGGCACATGTTGCTTCCCCAGTACGCTGCGTCGTAAGCTTCTCCTGAACATTGCTGGCCCGTCACTGTCGAGATAAGCGGTATGCTAGCGGCACGCGGTCTCAATCCCTGGAGTGCCTCTACTAAGGGAGCGCGAAACTGTTCCATCGGCGAGCTATGGAAGGCGTAATCTACCTGTAAGCGGCGTGCGAAGATCCCCGCAGGCTCGATTGAGCGCCGCAGTACCTCCTCCAACGCTTGCGCATCGCCTGACAGAACCACACTGGTTGGACTGTTGACGGCGGCCAGCGAGAGGCGACCGGTGTAATCGGTCAGTATGCTTCTTGCCTGCTCCTCTGGAAGCTCCACCGCCACCATCCTGCCCAGGCCATGCGCGGCCTGCATGATTCGTCCCCGGCAGGCTACGATGCGCACAGCTTCTTCCAATGTGAAGACGCCCGCAACATGGGCGGCTGCGATCTCCCCAACGCTATGCCCGACTACTGCTCCCGGTACAATGCCCCACGAACTCCATAGAGCAGCCAGGGCAACCTGGATGGCAAAGAGTGCTGGTTGCGCCACCTCTGTTTCATGCAATCGTGTATGGCTTTCATCTGCCTGCAACTCTTCCAGTAACGACCAGGACACATATGGCTTGAGCAGAGCGTCACAGGCAACGAGCTTTGCCCGAAAGACCGGCTCCTGCTCGTAGAGTTGTCGTCCCATACCTGCCCACTGTGTTCCCTGGCCCGCGAACAGAAAAACCGGCCCGGCCATGTTTTCTTTGCTTATTGCGTCTGTCTGTTTCTGTTCGCTCAAGGATGTCAGGCGCGATGCCAGTTCTTTGTGGCTCTGACCCGCCACCGCGACGCGGTAGGGATAATGGGTACGTCGCATACTCGCGGTACCACAGATATCGCGCAGTAAGGCGTTGGTCAGCGCCTTCCCAGGTTGCGTGAGTTCGTCTTGATATACCAGCATCAGTTGCCGCAGGGCTTCTGGATCTCGCGCCGACAGCGGTAGTAGATAAGAGGCTGGCTCTGCGTTAGCAGGCAAGGGTACATCATTGCTCTTCTCGCGTACAGGGGCTTCTTCCAATATAATATGCGCATTGGTTCCGCTCAAGCCCGCGCCGCTGACACCGGCATATTTACGCTCGCTTCCCGCAGGCCAGGCACGCAAAGTCGTGGGCAACACAAACGGTGTTCCCTCCAGTGAGATATGGGGATTCAGTTGCTTCAGGTGGAGGAGAGGAGGGAGCTGGCTGTGTTGCATACACAGTACCGTCTTGATCAGCCCCGCCATGCCCGCGCAGGCTTCGAGATGACCAAGGTTCGTCTTGACTGATCCCAGGACACACTCCAACCCATCTGGTCGTGGTTGCCCTAGCACTGCTTTGAGCGCATCCACTTCAATCGGGTCTCCCAGCGCTGTCCCGGTTCCATGCGTTTCGACATAGGAAATCTGCGCAGGCGAGACCCGGGCATTGGCTAATGCCTGCTGGATGGCGATCTGTTGGGACAGACCATTAGGAGCCGTCAGCCCGTTTGAATGTCCATCATGGATCACAGCCGAACCGCGTATCAGGGCAAGAATGGGATCGCCATCCGCGCGTGCGTGCGAGAGTCGCTTTAAGAGCACTACCGCACAGCCCTCCCCACGCACAAATCCGTCCGCACTGGCATCAAAGGTCTTAGAATGTCCTTCTGGTGAAAGGGCGCGCATCTTTGAGGTGACAATAGTAGAAAGCGGATGTACCATGATGTTTGCGGCTCCAGCGAATGCCAGCGTACATTCATTGTTACGCAAACTCTGGCAGGCAAGATGCACAGCGACATGCGATGACGAACAGACGGTATCAATCACCATGCTCGGCCCCTGTAAGCCAAGGATATAGGAGAGACGACCCGCCGCGAAACTTGGTCCACTACCAGTGCCAGTATAAGGGCTGGCGCTGTAGATCCCATCGTGAACCATCTGCTCAAGCTGAAGATCAAAATAGTCGCGGTTAAAGAGGCCGACAAAGACACCTGTCTGGCTGCCAGAGAGCTTTTCTGGTAGTATGCCAGCACGCTCCATCGCTTCCCAACTCACCTCCAACAACAGACGTTGTTGAGGATCAAGATCGTTCGCTTCTCGTGGGGAGATGCCAAAGAAGAGCGGATCAAATTGATCTACCGCATCGAGAAATCCTCCCCAACGCGAGACGGTGGTGCCAGGCGCATCGCCATCTGGATCGTAGAAATCATCGATAGCATAGCGCTCACGCGGGACCTCGGTGATGGCATCGCGTCCCTCTACCAGGAATTGCCAGAACGCTTCCGGGCTATGTATGCCTCCAGGAAAGCGGCAACCCATACCAATAATGGCAATTGGCTCAGCTCTTTCTCGTTTCAACTCATCCAGCTCATGCTGCATCTGTTTGAGTGCAAGCAATGCCCGCCGCTCTGTTGATAAATGGTCAATCCGCTGCTGTTCATCCATGATTACTCTGTCCACTTTCTGTGACTGTCCGGGTTCTTGCTTCTTGAGAAAGAGCTTCCTCAACTTCGGCCTCTGACATGGCTGCTATCTGCGCGGCATAAGAGGCCAGGCTCTCTTGACTAACACTAAGTGCTGCCTCGCTATCCCGCAGTGCTGTCGCGATGCTCTCAAGCTGTTGTTGTACCTCAGCATCGGACAACTGCTCTACCTCATAGAGTGTACGCTGCGTCTCGACGATTTCTGACGTTGGCTCAACAGGCGTGGGAGTATCTGGCCTGATGAGAAGCGAGCGGCGCAACGCGATAAGCAGATGGGTTGCCAGAGCCAGGGCGGTGGGATAGCTCCAGAAAAGGGTGATAGGAATCGTCAGTTGCAAACTGGCCTCTAACCAATCGCGCAACTCTACGGCCATCAACGAACCCAGCCCCAACTCTCCCAGTGGGCGCAGGGCGTCTATCTCCGAGGTCGGGAGATGCAAGAGCACTGCGATCTGCTCACAGATGCGCTGGCTGAGCAGGCGTTGTGGCGTGTCTTCAGCGCTGAGCAAGGCATCGACCAGCCGGACACGTAGGGTTGCATCTTTTTGTGTGGCGCTGGTAAGATTGGCTCCGGCGATCAGTTCCTGGCGTATTAATTTTCCCAATACATTCCTCGGGAGTGCCTGCCGAAACTCGACAACTCTCGGCACCTTATAGTCGCTCAATCTGTCTCTACAGTAGAGCAAAAGATCCAGTTCCGTTACCGC
>CAZRMD010000213.1:0-5675 GCA_964601135.1 uncultured Actinomycetes bacterium
CCGCCGATGCTGACGCCCAGGCGGGCTCTAACGCGACCTTAATGCTGCCGCGCTACAACGGAGGCAAGCAGGATGTGACCCCAACATGGAAGCGCAAGGGCAGTTTCAGGCGCTCGTTCCAGAGCCGCTCGACGCGGACGGCATCCGGCGGCGCCAGGAGCTGGAGGACATCCATGAGGACCTCCTGCTCGCCGTCCTGGCGCTCGAGGAAGAGTGGTTGCTCGATGACCGGATCGCCTATTCGCTTCGGCACGGGGAAGCCGCTTAGCGGCTGCCACGCGTAAGCCGGGGCCTCCCTTCTGCCCTATCACCCTCTCTCGAACCCGGCCAAAAATGCCCAGAACTTGATCTGAAACGGTGACTTGTGCAATGATGCCGTCGATTTTGCGGGCAAAACCGCACGGTTTTCGACGTTCGTCCGTTGGGACGAAGCGAAAGAGCGGTCCGCCCGCTCGGAAATTCTTAGTCACCGGAGGACACATGGCGAAGTCGCAGAAGTGGACCGCGTCGACGTTTACCAACACCGTCTGGGAGCACCTGACCAAGAAAGGTGTCAAGGTCAAGAAGTCGGACCTCAACTGGGCGATCCAGGAGACATTCGAGGCCGCCATCGCCGCCGGCGCGCGCGGGCAACGGGTGCGTTTTCCGCAGATCGGTGCCCTGGCCTGGCGTGAGGTCAAGGCTCGGAAGGCCGGCAAGGGACGCAACCCCTTCACCGGCGAAGAGATCATGCTGAAGGCTCGCCCGGCATCCCGGAAGCCCCGCTGGTCATTCCCCAAGGCCGTCAAGGAGGCCTACGCCCGCTCCGTTCGCAGAGCCGCCTAGGATCTGATCGCGACCGGGGCGCTGCGGCCGTGTGGCCCGGCGCCCCGTTCCTTTTCAAGCGGGTTCCTTG
Organism: uncultured Actinomycetes bacterium; assembly: GCA_964601135.1. Taxonomy (GTDB): domain Bacteria; phylum Chloroflexota; class Dormibacteria; order CF-121; family CF-121; genus CF-13. The sequence goes on from CAZRMD010000213.1 coordinate 896, forward strand.
ACAGGGTTTTCCAGGGCCCTGACTATGATGAGAGAGATGCGGCGAAACCTGATCGCAGGAGTGCTGATCGCCGCCGGCCTGGCACTCATGGCATCGGCGCTTCCTGCCCTGGGCTTGTTCCATCCAACCACGGCGCAGATTGTTTCCCAATCGATCCCCGGCCTCCGGGATCCGCTGTCACCCCCTCACCAGCGCGCGAAGACCCTGCCCGGAACCGGCACCACCGGCGCTGCCGGCCCGAATGACGTCGTCGGCTACATATCGATTCCCAAGCTGGGCATCAAGAACGCCCCGATCTACGACCGGAGCGTCGATCAAAGCGGCAATATGCTGATTGCGAAGGGTTATTCGGTGACCCACTTCGCCCTCTCCTCCCCCATCGGCAGCGGCAACGCCGTGCTCTACGGCCACGACGACATCGAGGGCAGTGTGTTCGCCCGCCTCAAGGATCTTCAGTCGGGCGATGAAGTCGACGTCCAGACGGCCAGTGGATCGGCGACCGTCTACCACGTCACGGGACGGAGCATCGTGCCACCCACGGCGGTGCAGATCCTGCAGCCGACCAATGACGTCCGGCTCACGCTCTTCACCTGCTGGCCAAATTGGGTCGATACCCAGCGCGTCGTCGTCACGGCAACGCCCGCTAACAGCACCACCTAACCGGGCAGGTGCGCTGGACGCGGCCCATCGCGCGACTCGGCTGAAATTCCAGTAGCCTCGTAGGCGCGGTACAGGCCACGTCCATCGCCTGCCCTCATTCGCCCGAAAGGGCGAGGCGCAGAAGCGCCCTAAGACGGCCTACTCCGCACCCGCCCGTTTCAGTGGTTCGTCGGGGCGTCTTCAGGCGGCGGCTGGAAATACCTGAGGAGTTCTTCCAGCGCTCGCGCGGCCTCTGGATCGCGGAGAAGTCGTTCCTGCATCTCCTGCACTTGCTTCATGAGTTCCTTGGCCTGCGCTTCCTGTGCCACCTGGAGCAGGACAGGCTGGCTGGCGGCGGAGACGATCATCTGCGCTTGCTGGCGAAGCATCTCGATGCCCTGGCAGCCCAGACACGTACCGGCGTTGTTGCAATGACAGAGCTGCAAGCGAAGGTTGTCGAGCTCTCGCTGCAGCGGTGACAGGTCGACCGGCTGGCTCATCGTCCAAGCTTACCCCCAATTTCCGTGGACTTTTCGCACGCGCCGCTGCCGCCTCTGGATCCGCCGGCGGACCTCAGTGCGAGACGTCGGCGCCGCTGAAGCGATCGTTCAGAAAGCGGCGATGCGCCAGCAGGCGATCCATGTCGGCGCGATGCACGACGTCGGCGACCCGACGCATCTGTGCCTCGAGCAGGTTGAGCTCGTCGATGAGCACCTGGATCGGTGTTGAGCCTCGGCTGCCAGGCTGCGTCGATACGTAACCTCCGGGGAGTCGCAGATAGTTTTCCACCGCGGTCGGCAGGTAATCGCGGGCCGTCCGCTCGATCAAGTAGAGCTCGAGAGACCCGGACGGCAGACAGTCGATCCCAGGAAGGACCTGCGTTCGCATGATGAACTCGATGCGCTGGATGCGAACGATCACCTCCGGCGGTACCCGGCCGCTGATGGCGCTGATTTCTTTCAAGAGCGCCTTTTCCAGCTGCGCCGGGTCGAAGCCGTAACGGCCCATCGCCCGGTTCGGGGGAGCCGCCGCGGCGCCGAGTACGTAGAAGCCAACCACCAGCAGCAGCCCCGCCGGCCCCACTGGGTCAGCGAGGCTAAGGCCCGCGCCGACCAGGGCGAGCGCGCAGCCGCACAGGTTGCGGCGGCTCGTCAGGTAGTCGAGCAGCTGCTGACTCATTGCGTCCAACTCACTGGCGTCATACTGGCGCGTGACCTCCAGCTTCAATTTACTCGTACGCTAGGGCGATGCACGTGTCAAGGATCGACGGTCGGATGTTCATCAACGGCGAGCGATCCTGGGCCCGCTCGGGGACGACGTTCGAGGCGATCGATCCGGCAACTGGCGAAGCGTTCACGACGGTTGCCTCCGGCGACCACCACGACATCGACGCCGCTGTGTCCGCCGCCCGCGGCGCGCTCGACGAAGGCTGGGCGGAGCTGCCGCCGGTTCGGCGCGTCCGCATGTTGAACCGCCTGGCGACCCTGCTTCGGGAGCACGCGCGAGAATTTGCTGAGCTGGAGAGTATCGATGTCGGCAAGCCGCTGCGGCAAGCGGAGGACGACGTCGCCGCGGCTGCCAGCTACTTCGAATTCTTCGCCGGAGTGGCCGACAAGGTCTTCGGATCGAGCATCCCCCTGGGCGCAGGCTTCGTCGATTTCACGTTACGCGAGCCATTGGGGGTATCCGCCCAGATTGTGCCCTGGAACTATCCGCTTCGTTTGGCCTCGCGGGGAATCGCGCCGGCGCTGGCGTGCGGGAACGCGGTGGTGGCAAAACCTGCTGGCGAGGCTGGCCTGAGCATCGTTCGCCTCGCGGAACTAAGTCTCGAAGCGGCCGTGCCGCGCGGCGTCTTCAATGTCGTCACGGGTGGACGTGAAACGGGTTCCGCCCTGGTAGCCCACCCGGGCATCAATCACATCACCTTTACCGGGTCTGTCCCCACCGGGATTGCGATCATGAAGGCCGCCGCCGAGCACGTGGTGCCCGTCACCCTCGAGCTCGGCGGCAAGTCGCCGAACATCGTCTTCGCCGACGCCGACCTGGAACGTGCGGCGGCGTCCTCGGCGACGACGTTGATGCAGAATGCCGCCCAGACGTGTACCGCTCCGACCCGTCTGCTGCTGGAGTCGTCGGCACACGGTCGTTTCGTCGAACTGCTGGCGCAGCGGATTTCACGAATCCGGCTGGGTCGCGGTCTGGACAATCCCGACATGGGACCTGTGGTCAGCGAACGCCAGATGGCGCGCGTGCTTGGCTACATCGAGGCCGGATCCACGGACGGCGCGCGAGCCGTAACCGGTGGCAGACGAGCAATGTCGACAGACCTGGCAAGCGGGTATTTCGTCGAGCCGACCTTGCTCGATGATGTCAAGCGCGGCTCCCGCCTCGAACAGGAAGAAATCTTCGGGCCTGTCCTGACCGTCACGCCCTTCGAATCCGTCGACGAGGCCATCGCCATCGCCAATGGCACGCCCTATGGGCTGGTCACCGGAATCTGGACGCGTGATCTCAGCAAGGCGCTGCGGGTTGCCACGGCGGTCAAGTCGGGACAGGTGCGCATCAATGCGTACAGCGTCGAAGGCAGTATCGGTCTGCCCTTTGGGGGCTATAAACGAAGCGGCTTTGGTCGCGAGCAGGGCATCGAGGCGCTCGCCAACTACACGCAGATCAAGAACGTCATGATCAACTACGGTTAGCCCTCCAGCGCCCCTCACTCGTCGAGCGTTCATCCGCAGGGTGGCGGCTCTGGGCGCCGGTGCTGCCGCGATCTCCCTTCCAGATCTACTGAGCGCCTGCACGACCCCGCGGACATCAAACCGTTCGCCTACGCGAGCCGCAGCCGGGGCCCGTGGACCGATTCGTGCCCAGGGGGGAAGGCTGATCGATGCCCATGGCATCGAGGTTCGCTTGACCGGCGTGAACTGGTTCGGCCTGGAGACGCCGACCTTTGCGCCGCATGGCTTGTGGACCCGAAGCTGGGCGGACATGCTCGACCAGATCGTCGCCACCGGCTTCAACGCGATCCGCCTTCCGTTCAGCAACGAGCTGTTGCAGTCCAGCAGCGTGCCCACCTCCGTCGATTTCGCCAAGAATGCCGACCTCAAAGGTCGGAGCGGCCTCGAGGTGATGGACCGCATCATCCATGGAGCGAGTCGCAGAGATCTCGTCGTCATTCTGGACCGCCACCGGCCAACCGCCGATGCGCAGAGCGAGCTCTGGTATACGGACCGCGTTTCCGAGCGGCGATGGATCGACGACTGGACGATGCTGGCCGGCCGATACCGGTCGCAGCCAGCCGTCATCGGGGCCGACCTGCACAACGAGCCTCATGGGCCGGCCACCTGGGGCGATGGCAACCCGGGCACCGATTGGCGGATGGCGGCGCAGCGGGCGGGCAATGCCATCCTGGACGTCAACCCGGACTGGTTGATTGTCGTAGAGGGAATCGAGCGTTTCGGCAATGACTCGTACTGGTGGGGCGGCAACCTGCAGGGTGCCCGCGATCACCCCATCCGTCTGTCACGCCAGGACAAGCTGGTCTACTCTGCCCATGATTACGGCCCCGAGGTCTATCCGCAGACCTGGTTCCAGGCGCCCGACTTCCCGAACAACCTGCCGTCCGTGTGGCAGCGCCACTGGGCATGGCTGAAAATCGAGGAGGTCGCCCCCGTTCTGGTGGGTGAATTTGGGGGCCGCTCCGTCGGGGAGGATCGCGAAGGATTGTGGCAGCGTCGCCTGGTCGATTTCTTGAAAGCCAGCGGTCTCAGCTATACGTACTGGGCCTGGAATCCGGATTCCGGCGATACTGGGGGAGTTCTCACGGATGACTGGACCACGATCGATCGGCCGAAGCTCGAGCTGCTCAGCACCTATCAGTGGCCACGACTGAGTCACCGGACGGCTGGGCTGCCGCACCGCGATGCCGCGTGAGCTAACGACCATCCCGCTGACCTCTACCTCGATCGAGCCATTCAGCGATTTGCTGGAGCCCGCCGAGTGGGATGGATTCGTTCGGACGATGGAGGAGGCACGAACCCGGCTCAGCGGCCGCACCATCTGGAACATCAACTCGACCGCCCATGGTGGCGGGGTCGCCGAAATGCTCGCCTGGCAGATTCCCTATGAGCATGCGGTTGGC
>CAZRMD010000214.1:0-5568 GCA_964601135.1 uncultured Actinomycetes bacterium
GCGCGATTCAACGGGCAAATCGTCGTGTACAAGGCTGTCGTACCCACGTCCTGACAACGCCACGTTACATGTTGACGGGGATCAAATAGATTCCCCAGAACCCTGGGGAATTTCGGCGCTCGCCATCACCCGAGTGCTTCGAAGAGCTCGAGGCGGTGCCGGCGGTCGTGCTGAGCGGCTGTCCGGGCTGGTTTGTGCCGCACCTTCTGGTAGTCGCACCAGAGGCTGCGGGGCGTCCGCATTTGAGTGAGCGATGTCCGAGGGCCCGCACATGCGGCCAATTCATGCAGTCCGGCGATCGCCACTCGCCCACTCAGCATGCCCTGCTTAAATAGGTGACCACTTTGGCCCACACCACGATGATGCGGCGCGAGATACAAGAGCAGCCCGAAGCTGTGGCGCGGACGCTGGACGCCCTTTTGCCTTTGGTCCCCGAAGTGCGCCGCCTCGGGGCCGATGCACACACTGTCGTCTTCTTCGCGCGTGGGTCATCCGATAACGCGGCCGCGTATGGCCGGTATCTCCTCGAGGTCCACGCCGGTCGTTTGGCTGCCTTAGGCGCCCCCTCAGTGTTGACCCACTACGAGGCGCACGTTGACCTGAGGGGAGCTCTCGTCGTAGTCGCATCGCAGTCAGGCGAGACCCAGGAGATATTGGACACTGCGCGCCGAGCCCGTTCTTATGGCGCCCGAATAATCGCAATTACGAATAACCCCCACGCTGGGCTCGTCAGGGAGGCCGACCTGGCTATGGTCACCCAAGCGGGCAAGGAACACGCGGTCCCTGCAACCAAGAGCTACGTCACGCAGTTGGCCGCAATGGCGGTTTTGGGTGCAGCCCTGGGTCCACCTGAGGTCCCCTTCAATGCCGCGCTGCGCAGGATGCCCGAAGCACTGTCGGCAATGCTTGCATTGGACGGCTTGGCGGCAGAGGTCGCTGGTCGCTTGCAGGTCGCTGGCAAGCTCGTCGTCTCGGGCCGAGGCTTCGTCATGAGCACGGCTCTCGAGATAGCGCTGAAGTTCGAGGAGACCTGCTACATCACAACGCTGGCCCTCTCAAGCGCAGATCTCCAGCACGGGCCGATCGCGGTGGTGGAACGGGGAACTCCACTGATCGTGATTGCCGCCCAAGATGGGCCGATGCTGAAGGGAGCGACGTCGTTGGCCGAATTGGCGGCCGGTCGCGGTAGCCAAGTCATTGGTATCGGCGGGGACCAGGCTTTCGCCGCTGCATGTCACGCGAGGATGCCTGGCCCCAAGCTGCCTGAGGCACTGGCACCGCTGGCACTCGCGGTGCCGGGTCAGCTGCTGGCTGAAGCGCTTGCCCGTCTACTCAAGATCGATCCGGACAGTCCCAGGAGCCTTTCAAAGGTAACCCAGACGCATTGATGAGGCGTCGGTCCCCGGTAACGAGCGGCACGAGGCCCGTCACGGCATCCTTCGCAACATGAGAGGGCCTTCGATGAAGGAAGGGGTCCGGCGCACGTCGAGGGCTCCATCGCTCAGTACGACGGAATGCGTTTTCGCTTGAGGACCTGGCGCTGGATCCGGAGCACCGTGTTGACGTCAACGTGGTCGGAGAGAAATTTGGCGAGCACGTCGTCGTCCTTTCTTACCGCCAACACGGCCTGGGTGGCGACGCGGTCCAGCGCGACCGCCGCGCGCGCGGTCAATGGCCCCGTCTCGATGACGTCGTCGACGGGCGCCGTATCGAGGACCCAGACGGCGGCGTCGACGAGGTTGCGGCGGACCGATTCGATGATCTGCATGTAATGGATCGGCTTGTAGATCGCGTGGTCACCGAACTCGGCTTGCGATAGGAGGCTCTGGTCAATGGAGTCGGGGTCGATCCCGACTCGAAGTCGCCCGGGGGCCGGCCGCCGGCGACGGATGACGCCGTGCGACTGGACGAAGCTCCCAGAAGCCATCTTCACGGGCGCCCGGATTGCCTGGCCTTCCCGCTTCGCCTGCTCGAGCGCCAATCCGGAGATGACGGCGAACACCCCGCCCCGCGCAAGCGCGTCAAGGCGCTTTCGGGAACCCGGCATGAAGGCGAGGCTCGAGGCGATGCCGATGTCGGACATCACTTTGCGAAGCCCGGTGGCGAGGCCCTCATACAGCGGGCTGTAGGGAAGCGGCATCAGGCCGAGTAACTGTTCGCGTCCCGCCAGGCGCCACAGGCGTACGCGGTCGAGATCAACCAAGAACGTCCCATGCCTTCCACGGGCATCGAGCACCACCCCCGCTTCCGCCTGAACGACGGCGAGCGCGCGCTGAACGGTGTTCACGCCGACGCCAAAACGGCGAGCGAGGTCGCCAACCGCTGGCAGGCGATCTCCAGGAGACAAGGACAACAGATGCCAGCTGATCGCGGCCGCCGCGGAGCCGGCTCGGCTCAGCAATACGGTTTCGTGACGTCCCACCCGCATTTCCACCGCAGGCCCATTGTCCGCCGCAACCACTCTTGCCGGATCATACCGAAAACGGTATAGTCCCCCCCAATGCCGAGGGCGCGCAGATGGAAATTCGCCAAGTGAGGGAGATATGAAGCAAGCGGAGCGGCGTGAAACGGTCGCGTCCGGCGGGCGATTTGGACTACTTCAAAAGAATGCGATCACCGTGCTTGGTGCGGTCGCACTGGCAATGGCGTTCATGGCGCCCGGTGCCAGTACCTTTTTCGAGACGCAACCGGCGGCCGCCGGGGCTGGCTTCGCAACCCCTCTGGGATTCATCCTCGCCTTGCTCGTCTGTCTGATCGTGGCGAGCACGATCGCCAGTTTCGCCAGGAAGCTCCCCGCGGCCGGCTTCGCTTATACCTTCAACACTCAGGGACTCGGTAAGCGGGCGGGGTTCATCTCCGGCTGGGTCCTTGCACTCTCATACGGCATGGTCGGGCCGATGATCTTTCCAGCACTGGGCGCGTTCAGCTCTGATTTCCTCAAGTCCCAGTTCGGCCTTGCGGTGCCGTGGTGGCTGCTGATGATCGGATTCGTGCTCGTCATTTGGGCGATCGTGGCCAGGGGCGTCAGCGTCACCGCGACCACTGCGCTGGTCTTCCTCGTCATTGAAGTCGGTGTCTTCCTCGCACTCGCCCTGACGATCGTCGTCAAAGGCGGCGCGGAAGGCCTTTCGCTTGGCGCCTTCAATCCCGGCAATTCGCTCAACGGCGTCTCGGGGCTCGGCATCGGCATGCTGTGGGGCATCCTGGCCTTTGTCGGTTTCGAATCCGCCGGGACCCTTGGGGAGGAGACCGCGGACTCCAAGCGGAACATTCCACGCGCGCTGTTCGCTGCTGCCGGCGTAATCGGTGTCTTCTACGTACTGATGATGTATGCGGCCGTGATTGGTTACGGCAAGCACCACATCGGGGACCTCGTCGGCGACAGCACTCCGTGGTTCACGCTGGTCAAGAATTACTGGGGCGCCGGGATCAGTTGGATCGTGGCGCTTACCGTCATCAACAGCTCCTTCGCCAACATGATCGCCGGAAGCAACGCTGCGATCCGCGTCGTGTTCGCGATGGGCCGAGAGTCAATCTTTCCGTCTGTTCTCGGCCGGACGGACGCCAAAGGCACGCCGATCACCGCGGCCACCGGCTACATGGCGTTCTCGCTCATCCTCGGCCTGATCGTCGGCCTTTGGATCGGACCATTCGGCGCGTTCGGCTTCTTCGGCACGATCCTTGGAGTCGGCATTGTCCTGACCTGGATGCTGCTGAACGTTTCCCTGATCGTCTTTTACCGCCGCGACTACCCGAAGGAGTTCTCGATGCTGCGCCACGGAGTGCTACCGGTGGTAGCTAGCGTGATGATGCTGCTGCCGCTCTATGGCCAGCTCTGGCCGATTCCGCCATTCCCGAACAATCTCGTGCCCTACATCGTGCTGGTTTGGGTCGTCATTGGATTCATCTACGTGCTGATGATCCAACGCAGCCGGCCCGCTGTCTTCACCGGAATGGGAAGGGTGTGGGTCGATGACTCCATCCTCGAGCCGCCCCGGCCCTGAGGTTGGGCGTAGCTAGAGTTCCCTGATGTGGATCATGGTTTACGGCATGGCGTCCACGCGCGTCGTCGAGCTCGCGCGTGTCAACGCCAGGCCGGAGACGACAGTCCAAGCCGTATCTGATTACGAGGCGGCGATGGCCCTGCGGGCCGGGCGGGTGGATCTCGGGATCGGCGTCTGTCAGAGCGGCGCCGGGGGCGCGCTTGCAGTATCTCGCGCCGTGCTTGGCGGCGACCTCTGCTTTCAGGTGTCGTCGCCCAGCCGTCCCCCTCAGGCTGAGGAGATCCGACGCGCAATCGAGGACGGACGTAAGGCGTTCGGCGTCGCGCTGTCACACATCGAGGTTGCCGTTCCTCTGATCATCGCGGCCTATCGGGAGGTTCATCCTGAACCATCCGAGGCTGCCTCATGACGATCATTATTCGCCTGCTCCTGATGGGGCTGCTAGGTGCGCTGGCGACCCTGGTCGCGCATCGAGGCTGGTCTGCCTACCACGACGGACTCAGGCCGATGGTCAAGGACATCGCTGGAGGCAAGATCGATCGACGCACGGCGTCGAAGACCACCTGGGACATTTCGATCGGGTTCATTGTTTCGTACGCGCTCCCTTTCAGCCTGATCACCGGCATCATGGGCAACCTCATCCTGTTTCTCGGGGCCGACCTGCTGGGCGTGGCGCTCCCCAGTTCCTTGATGGCGGTCGCCGCCGGATTCAGCTGGGGGGCCGCGTCGTCCGCGCTGGTGTCGGCAGGCCCGTGGGTCTTCAACCACCTGCCGAGGCCGATCGGCGCAGACCTGCTCGAGGTCGGAGCGCCCCTCCCGTACCTGCTGCCAATGATGCCGGTCGTCGCCATTAACTCTCAGTTCGGACAGCCAAGAGGGATCCTGGCCGCTGTCGGGGTCCTCGCCATTCTCGGCATCAGCCTCTTGGCTCTCAATCCGATAACGGCCGCAACCATCAGCTTCCTCGCCGGCCTCGCCCTGCTCCTCTGGTGGGCGACCCGCGTACGACCGGTCGAGATCCCGGAATTCCCGGCGGACTTCGACCGCGGGGCGGTCACGCTACAGCGGGCACTGCCTCCGATGATCGCGATCGGCGCGCTGCTTGGTTTGATGGGATCGCTCTTCTGGATCGCCGGTGATCCGGGCGTCACCATGCTCCTCGGGTTGCATCATCCAGTTGAAGCCGGCCTTCTGTCATTCCTCTCGTGGATTGGCTTCATGCCGCTTACTGTGCTGACTTCGCTTGCCAGTGGCGCCTACACGTCGGCCGGTAATCCGGATGGCGTGCTGGGCGTCGCCTACCTCGTTCCCATTCCTGCAGTCGCCGCGGTGCTGGGCGCGGGCGTGATGGCAGGCGAAATCCGCTGGCTCAAGGCGATCGAGCGCGCGCTCGCCCGCCGCCCCGGTCTCCATTCCGCCGGCATAGCCGTCCGGGACGGGATGCACATCGTGCTCGACGTTTCGTTCCTGTTGGGCGGCGCCTACAGTGCGAATCTGATCTGGCCTGGAGTCGGGATCGTCTTGGTCGGTCGACCGGAGGAAGAGTAGGTGCAGATCGAGCTCG
>CAZRMD010000215.1:0-5523 GCA_964601135.1 uncultured Actinomycetes bacterium
ATCGACATCGACGTCGAGGCGGTTGCGGCTCAGGCTCCCGCCGAGGCCCAGCAAGAGATCGAGGCCGAGGCGATCCTCGAGGCCAGTTAACCCAACCCTTCATGGCGGCCCGCCAGGACCCTCCTGGCGGGTCGTTTTGTTTTCGTTACGGGAGCGCGACCCTCCGCCCCGAAGGGGAAAGAAGACACGGCGTTGATGCCGTAAAGGGCATCGATGAGTCAGGCGGTTTGTCAGAACTGTTGGACCTGGTATAGGAACGGGGAAACCGTTTGCCCGAAGTGCCGGGTTCCCTTGATGGGCGCCGACAGCGGGGCGCCGGCGTTCGCTGCGGGCGGGACAGCCGGGTCTTCCCCTGCCGCTGCGCCATCAGCCTCATCAATGGCTGCGCCCGTCGCGCCGGGCGGCTTCAACTGGATGCGCCTCCTGCCCATCGGCGGCGTCGTGGCGATTGCCGTGATCGCCATTGCCGTCTTCGCCAGTCTCAACCTTGGCGGTCCGGCGACCGCCTCGGACGGAAGCTTTTCGGTCCAGCCTCCGGCAGGCTGGCATCCAACCACCTGGAGCCTGGTCGACGGGCGCCGGGTCGTCCTGTCGCTCGAGAAGGTTCACAACGGCGTCAAGTCCAACTTTGCAGCCGCCGATTTCGGACAGCAGGTTCCACTCGATCGGCTTGCCGGGGTGTGGGGTCAGATGCAGGTCGCGGTCTCCACCGGTCAATACAAGGGGATGACGCATCTCGGAGGCCTCAACTCGACGACGGTCGGCGGGGCGCCGGCCGCCGTGGCGGAAGTCGACGGACCAGATGGCACCGGACAGCTGATGTTCATCAACTACGGCAACACGTCATACATCGTTGCCTTCGTATCCACGACCGGTCACTTCCAGGAGATGCGTGACAGCGATTTCGCGCAGATGCTTTCGACCTGGAAGTGGCTCAAGTAACCAAACGCTGACGTAGTCGTCCATAGACTTACCGCGTGGGCGACGAGTCCTGGGCATCAAAATCCGCGCTCGAGCAGGCGGAGGCCATTCGCGCCAAACGCGTCAGCCCGAGCCAGCTGGTGGCCATGTACTACGAGCGGATCTCACGCATCGATCCCGAGCTGAATGCATACGTCCTCTTGACCCGCGAGCTGGCGGAGAGTCAGGCGGCCGCGTCGGAGAAGCGGATTGCTCGCGGCGAACGGCTGGGCCTGCTGGACGGCGTGCCAATTTCTGTAAAGGAAACGGCCGGTCTCGCGGGCTACCGCAACAGCCTGGCGTCTCGAGCGTTCGAATCGGCCATCGCGCCGGTCGACAGCTTTGCGGTCGGCCGCCTCAAGGACGAGGGTGCGGTCATCCTGGGCAAGACGAATGCGCCCGAGTTTGGCACCCGTCCGGTCACCGAGGGACCGCTCTTCCCGCCGGCGCGCAATCCCATTGATCGCACGCGCACGGCTGGCGGGTCCAGTGGCGGCGCGGCGGCTGCCGTCGCGGCGGGGCTTTGTGCGCTTGGCCATGGCGGCGACGGCGGCGGCTCGATCCGGATCCCGGCCTCCTGCTGTGGCGTCGTCGGATTGAAGCCCTCCCGGGGGCGGATCTCAAGCGGGCCGCTCCTGGGCGAGGATTGGGCGGGGCTGGCAACCACCGGCGTCATCGGTCGCACCGTGGCCGATGCCGCCCTCGGCCTCGATGCGATGGCCGGCCATCTGCCGGGCGACCCCTACTGGGCAGAGGTCGGCGAACCATTTTTGCCGGCGGCGCAGCGAAAACCACCGACGCTGCGAATTGGATGGACCATCGAGGGGGCCGGTGGCGTCGATCCGGAGGTCGCGGCGGCCGTCGAATCGATGGCCGACGAGCTGGTCCGGATGGGCCATCGCGTGCAGCGCGTGCAACCTGACCTCACCAGGTTCCGGCCGCTGATCCAGGTCCTTGCCGTGACCTCGGTGGGGGCGCTTCCGATCGAGCGTCCGGAGCTGCTCGACCCACTCAACCGGCTGATGTTCGAGGTCGCGCCGTCGTCGACGGCGGTTGATTACTTGAAAACCCTCACGCAGCTACACCAGCAAGCGAGAAAGTTGATCGCGACCTGGGACGAGATCGACGTGCTGGTCACGCCGACCCTCACCTATCCTGCGCCGAAGATCGGCACGCTAGGCCAGGTGGTCGAGACGGCCTCGGACGAATTCCTCGACTGGCTGAGCTTCACGCATCCGTTCAACTGCACTGGACAACCGGCGATCAGTCTGCCGCTCGCGTGTGCCAAGAACGGCCTGCCGATCGGGATCCAGCTGGTTGGGCGTCCCCGCGACGAGTACACCATCCTGTCCCTCGGCGCCCAACTGGAAGCTCGGTAACATCCTGTGCGATGGCCGCCGATTGGATGCTGGTCGATGGCTCGAGCTTGATGTTCCGCGCATTCTTCGGTCTGCCGGCGACGGCGTTCAAGGCTCCCAATGGCCAGCCCGTGAACGCGATCCGCGGATTCGTCGACATGCTGGCCAGGCTGGTGGTCGATCGAAAACCTCGCGCCATCGTGGTCGCCACCGACAAGGACTGGCGGCCTGCCTTCAGAGTCGACGTGATTCCGAGCTATAAGACCGCGCGTCTCGAGCGCGGCGCGATGCCGCCGGAGCTGGAGCCGCAGGAACCGATCCTGTGGGACGTGATCCGCGCCATCGGCATCGAAGTCATTGGTGCCGACGGCTTCGAAGCCGAAGACGTGATCGCCTCGCTGCTGCCGAAGATCGCGGGCAAAGTCGAGATAGTCACCGGCGATCGGGATTTGTTTTCGCTGGTCCGCGATCCGGACGTCTGCGTCCTCTATACCCAGCAGGGTATCGGCAAGTTGCAGATTGTTGATGAGGTGGAGGTGGAGCGACGGTATGGCGTCCCTGGCCGGTCGTATGGCGATTACGCGGTGCTGCGTGGTGATCCCTCGGACGGGTTGCCAGGTGTTCCCGGAGTGGGGGAGAAGACCGCCGCGCAGCTGGTGCGCCGCTACAAAAACCTGGACGGGATCGTTGCCAGCGGGCGCCTCGGCGAAGCGGCGAATGCTTACATCCAGCAGGCCCGCCGCGTCGGCGTGCCAGTGAGCATCGCCGACGTCCCCACACCGAAAGGGACTCGTCCGAAAGAGCCGCGCGATCCGCAGGCGCTCGCCAGGCTCAATGAGATCTACGGCATCGGCGCCTCAACTGACCGCTTGATCCGCGCGCTGGCCGGCCCGCCGGCCGCTGTCCAGGCGCGCTGACTCCATCGAAGGCTGATGTCGCTGCTGAATGACCCCATCGCGCTCCAGAGGCTGGAGGGGGGCGTCATGCTCGTCCTTGCCCTCGTCCTCTACTGGAGGCTGTCGGGATGGTGGTTGCTGTTGATCGTCCTCATCCTGGCCCCGGATCTCTTCATGCTGGGTTACCTGGGCGGGCCGCGCCTCGGCGGGGCCATTTACAACCTCGGTCACACCTGGTTCCTGCCTGGTGTTCTCGCCATGGCCGCCATCCTCGGCAGCAGCAGCCTGTTGGTGCAGCTCGCGCTCATCTGGATCGCGCACATCGGCGCCGACCGCCTGCTGGGATATGGCCTGAAGCTCCCGACGGCGTTTCAGGACACGCATCTCGGCCGAATCGGCCGTAACCGCTGATAGGCTTTGCTCCGATGATCGATCCGAAGCACCGGATCACGATCGAGTACTGCGTCCCTTGAAACTATCTCGATCAGGCCGTCGGTCTGGCGGCTGAAGTCCTCGGGGCCTGGGCGCCCATCATGATCGACGTGTCGCTTCGCACCGGGAGCAAAGGCCGGTTCGAGGTCACGCTCGACGATCGCCTGATCTTCAGCAAGGCCAGGTTGAAAAGATTTCCGGAGAAAGGCGAGATCGTGAAGCTGGCTGAGCCAGTGCTGGGACCGCCGATCGACTGGCGTTAGCGGCATTCTTCGGCGCCCGCTTCCGTATCTCCTGATCCTGGTACTCGCCGTCGGGAGTTTCCAGTCTTTCCGACCGCTTCCGGCGATCGCCGCCACGCCCGCGCTCACTCCAACCGAGCGCCTGGGCACCGCGCCGGCGCTGCCCTGGCCGGCGCATGGGCAGGCGGCGCTGCTGATCGATGGCTACGGCGAGGTGGGCAGCTCGGGTGGCAATGCTCCCGCGCCGATGGCGAGCACGACAAAGATCATGACCGCGCTGATCGTCCTCGAGGATCATCCACTCGGCCTGAACGAGCCAGGGCCGGTGCTCACGGTTTCCCGCGCGGATGTTGCGAACTATTTTTCCGAACGGAACCAGGGTGAATCGGTGCTACCGGTGACCGCGGGCGAGCTGCTCACCGAATATCAGCTCTTGCAGGGCCTGCTGTTGCCGTCGGCCAGCAACTTCGCCGCCATGCTGTCGGCCTGGGATGCGGGCAGCGTGCCGGCATTCGTGGGCAAGATGAACGCCCGGGCCGCTTCCCTCTTGATGACGGCCACGCACTACGCCGATGTGAGCGGCTTCTCGCCATCCAGCGTCAGCATCCCTTCAGACCTCATCCGGCTTGCGCAGGTTGCCATGCGTCTTCCGGTGTTCGCCCAGATCGTGGCCCAGCCACAGGCGACGCTCCCGGTGGCCGGCGTCATCCACAATCTCGACACGCTCCTGGGACAGGGCGGCATCGTCGGCATCAAGACCGGCCACACGGACCAGGCAGGCGGCTGCTTCGTCTTTGCGGTTGACCTGACGATCGAGGGCCAGCCCGTCCGCATCTACGGCGCGGTGTTAGGTCAGCCAGATTTCCTGCCAGGGGCATTCGCCGCGACGACCGCGTTATTGAATGCGATTCGCCCTGTCTTGCATGCTCGCCGGGTGGTTCAGCGTCAACAACCGGTTGCCGGCTACCACGCGGCCTGGGGCGAGTCGGGTGCGATCGTCGCCAGCGAAACGGTGAGCTGGGTGCTGATCGATGGCACGACGATCTCGCGCCGCACGACGCTCAGCCAGTTACCTCCAACCTTGGCCGCGGGCTCGCGAGTTGGCAGCCTGGTGCTGGTCGCCGGCAATTACACCGCCGACGTTCAGCTCGTCACGGCTGCCGCGATCAATGGACCGGACCTTGGCTGGCGGCTGACACGCGGCTTCTAAGCCGAACCGATATTCACGATATTGACCAGCGGGCATCTGGCGATTATGACGGCGAGCGCGCTCCATTCCTCCACCGGGACGGCGAACAGCGCTCTCTGTCATAACTAAAAGCGCGTAACGCCATCAGGCAGCCAGCGTTCACCCGACATGGCGGCCGATGCACCGGCCCACGACATCCAAACCCAGGTGCGAGAGGCGCCTGGATTGCGTGCACGCGACTTCCGGCTACTCGCCGGCGCTTTCCTGGTGCTGATGCAGAGCCTGGCCGCGATCGGGCTCGGCCTCGACATCCAATGGCATCGCTGGATCGGTCGCGATCGATTCCTCACGCCGCCGCATCTCCTCATCTACATCGGGGTCGCGGGCGCCGGTTTGCTGTGCATCGCCGTCGTACTGATCGAGACCTGCCGATACTGGCGGCGATC
>CAZRMD010000216.1:0-5427 GCA_964601135.1 uncultured Actinomycetes bacterium
GTGTAGATCTCCTTCTTCCAGATCGGCACCGTGCGTTTCAGCTCGTCGATCAGCCACTCGCACGCATCGAACGCCTGCCCGCGATGGGGCGCCGCTACTGCAATAACGACACTAACTTCACCCACCTGCAACGTTCCGACCCTGTGCACGATGGCCGTCTCGCACTCGGGCCAGCGACGCGACGCCTCGTCGGCGAGCTGCTCCAATTGGCGGATCGCCATCGTCCCGTACGCCTCATAGACCAGTGCCCGCACGGCCCGGCCGTGTGAGGAGTCGCGGACCGTCCCCACAAACGTCACGACGGCTCCGGTGGCTGGGGTAGGCAGAGCGTCCGAGATTCCCCTGGCGTCGATTGGGTCCTCGCTCAGCCGGATTACACCCCTGCGTTCGACAATGGCGCCGCCGCTGACCGGTGGAATCACCGCCAGCTCATCGCCTTCCTTGAGGGGATCTTCCCAGCCGGCGTACTCCGAATTCACCGCGCAGCGGAACGAGCGAGGCAAGGGGCCGAGGTCGTAGCGGCTACTGAGCTGACCCCAGGCATCGGCCGCTGTCGCCCCACTGGGCAATGCCAATTCGACCTGCGGCTGGCCCACCAGCTCGCGTGGCTTCGCGAACAGCACCACTCGAACGTTCATTGCGAAATCATATCGCCGCCCCTCGGGCCAACTTTGGAACGAACAGCTTTTCTACCTCGAGTTGACGCTCGAATACCAGGCGTGCCATCGTTCGCTCCGTGCCACCAAATTGGGGGCTGGTGGCCGTGCCCGGATTGATGAACCGGGTATGCCCCTCCACCTCGTCCCGCCAGCGATGGGTGTGCGCGTGTATGACGACGTCGAGTCCGCGAGCCCAGGGCAGCCGCCGTGCATCGAGATTGTGGACCATGCCGACGCGGTAGCCCGCGATCTCGCGCTCGATCGTCATCGGGTAGCGCGGATCATCGGGTGCGTTGCCATTCACCACCACGAGGGGCGGCCCAAGCTTCGCCAGGCCATCCAGCACGGGCTGCGAGCCCCAATCCCCGGCATGCCAGATCTCGTCGACACCGGCAAACGCAGCTGCCACATGACGCAGCAGCGCGGCGACGTCGAAATATCCCTGGGTGTCCGCGATCAGCCCGATCCTCATCGAAACAGATCGGTTGATGGATCGCGGAGCAGGTCGCGCACACTTCCTTCCCCCGATACGGCCGCACCGCGAACCAGCGCGACCGGAACTCGGTCGAGCTTGCCCATCACGAGTTCGGCTGCCGAAGCGAGCTCATCGACAACCGCCAGCTCGGTACCCTGCAGCTCATAGCGATCGGGATCACGCAATCCTCGATAGTCACGACGCGGCAGCACCCCGGCCGAGCCGATCGCGACGTTCACCTGACCCTCGCGCCATGGGCGGCCGAAACTGTCGGAAATCACCACGCCGATGGCAACGCCAGCTTGTTTCTGCAGCTCTTCGCGCAGCCGGCGGGCCGACTCATCGGGCCGCTCGGGCAATAGGACAATGAGATCGCTCCCGCCTGTGTTCGATCGGTCGACGCCGGCATTCGCGCAGACGAAACCATGACGGGTTTCGGTGATCAAGACGCGAGGCGCCTCCCGAACCACGCGCACCGACTCCGAGAGGATGACCTCGACATGGCGCGGGTCATAGCCGATGCGGTTGGCGATCTCGACAGCGCGCGGCGTCGGGTGCACGTCGGCCAGGGAGCGCACCTGCCCCTCAGCCTTCGACACGATCTTCTGCGTGATGACCAGGACATCGTCCGGTTCGAGCGAGATCTTCAATCCTTTCAGGGCATTGACGATGAGCTGTGCAAGCGGGGCGTCCTTTCCAACCTCCGGCAGGCCGGTGATGGGATAAATCGAAAGCGAATTCAACCGCGCGGCGTCGATGCCAGGATGCGCTCGCCCACCTTGAGCTGGTTGAGCAGAGCGAGCGTTGCCGCGTCGCGGCCCAGCCGCAAGAAAGCAGCAATGTCGGCGGGCTGGTCGATGTCGACCTCCAGGCCGGCGATCTGGACCACCGCGAAGCTCCGATTAACGCGAGCGGCTTCGGCCCGGTGGAGGTTGAAGCTATCCTCGCCGAAGCGCATCGTGATGGCATGCGGTGGGATCAGCCGCAACCCATTCGTACCGACGCGCTCTCGATCGGTCACGAGCAGGACCTCGATCTCGGGGCGATAGGTGGCAAGCGTGCGGAGTTCGGCAGCCGTGACTCCCGGAACATCGCCTGGGATCGTGAGGGCAGCTGGATATCCGCGCTCCCAGGCCGCGGCGAATCCCTGCTGGACCGCGGCGCTCTGTCCCTGACCAATGCGATCCGAGATCACCTCCAGCCCAAACTGCCGGGCTTGCTGCAAGACGCCGGGATCGTCGGAGACAACGAACCGCCCGTATTCGTTGAGCACCGCCACCGCCCGGAAGACGTCTTCCGCCATGGTGGTCGCCAGCCGGGCCCGCTCCTCCTCACTCAATAGCGTGTGCAGGCGATGCTTGGCCCGTTGCGGCGACTTCACCGGAACGACGATGGCGAGCTTCACGCCGCGGCCGGTTGGTTCAGGACATCGAGGGCAGCCCTGGCGACCTCGCGTGCCGTTTCCATATCGTCGAGCATCGTCGGCCGCACCGCAATCCGATAGCCAAGTTCCGCAATCGCAGGCATGAGCGAGACGTCGGCCTGGTCGACCACGAAGCCGGCCGCGATGTCGCGATACTGCTCTGCAACGCCAAGCGCATCCGGCCTCGCACCCTGGGCGCGCATCAGCTCGACAGTCGGTCCCTTGATCGCACGCCCGGCAATCAGCGGCGAGATGGCGACCGTTCGGGCGCGCGCCGCTGCAAGCAGATCGCGGATGCCAGGAACCCGCAAGATCGGACCGATGCTGATGACCGGATTGCTGGGCGCGACGAGGATTGCGCGGGCCGCCGACAAAGCGTCGGCGATTCCTGGGGCCGGGCGGGCGGCGTCGAGACCGGTCCAGTAGACGTCCCGCACGGCGGGTCGCCAGCGCTCGCGGACGAAGTATTCCTGGAAATGCAGGTCGCCAGCGTCGGTTTTCAACCGGGTTTCGACCGGCTCGTTGGTCATGGGGATAATGCGGCTGCGAACGCCAAGCCGGTCAGCGAGCTCATCCGTAACCCTATGCAGGGCTGCGCCGGCGGTCAAGCGTCCTGTGCGATACAGGTGCGTTGCCAGGTCGCGGTCGCCCAGCGCAAACCAGGCCTGATCCGTGAGTTGGGCGAGGGCCGCCTGGGTAGTAAACGTGTCGCCGCGAATCCCCCAGCCCCGATCCTCGTCGGCGATGCCCGCCAGCCAGTAGGTGACGGTATCGAGATCAGGGGCGATGTAAAGGCCGTGCCACCACATATCATCGCCGGTGTTGCCGATGACGACGATCTCCTCGGCGGGTACGACCTGTACCAGGCCGCGCAGGAATCGAGCCGCGCCGACCCCGCCAGCAAGGACGACGACCGGCCCGGCAGTCATTCCAGCATCATAGGGAAGCATGTCCGTTTTCCAGGTTCTGGTATTGGCAGTTCTGCAAGGAGTGACCGAACTCTTCCCGGTCAGCAGCCTGGGGCACACGGTCATCCTTCCCTCTCTGCTGCATTGGAACGTCAACCAGGCCGATCCCACATTCCTTCCCTTCGTTGTGCTGCTTCACGTTGGCACAGCCACGGCGCTGGTGATCTATTTCTGGCGTGACTGGCTCGCCATCGTCCGGGCGGTGCTGGGCAGCGCGACGGCAGGCCGGCTGCGCGGTACGCCGGACGAGCGGCTGGGCTGGAGACTGATCCTGGCGACGATCCCCGTGGGCCTCGTCGGGACGCTGTTCCAGAAGCAAGTCCAGGGACTCTTCGCCAATCCAAAAGCCGCGGCCGGCTTTCTTATCGTCAATGGCGCGATCCTCTTCCTCGGCGAGCGGCTTCGCCGGCGCGCGGTGATGGGTGAAGAAGGCCGAACTCCGCTCGATCAGCTGACGGTCCCCACCGCCGTGGCTGTCGGCTCGGCCCAGATCCTGGCGCTCTTGCCGGGCATCTCCCGATCCGGCAGCAGCATGGTCGCCGGCCTCTTCGCTAACCTGACGCACGAGGCCGCTGCGCGATTCTCGTTCCTGCTCGCGACGCCCGTCATCCTGGGCGCGGGCATCCTGAAGATCCCGGATCTCTTCACGTCGAGCGCCCTCCCCCATCTGCCGGTTTATCTCCTGGGCGGCGTCGCCGCTGGAATTGCCGCCTACCTGAGCGTGGCCTACCTCATGCGATACTTTCGGGTGGGACGGCTCGATCCTTTTGCCATCTATTGCGCGGCGTTCGGGATCCTGTCGCTGATTCTGTTGAGCCGCTAATCACTGGGAGGACGCATGGAAGACAACCCAATGCAAAACAATGCCCTGGCCTTCTTCGCCGGTCTCGTCCTGTTCTTCGTCGGACTCATCGGCATGATCTTCTATCTCTTCGTGCGCACGGCCACGGAAAGCTCCATCTTGCCCGGGCCGCATTTTCGACTCAAGCACTTCCTCATCGCCCTTCTCGTCGCCGCCGCCGGGGCCGTCATCGCATCCTTCGCCCGACCGCGCAGCACCACGATCTCGGAAACGAGCCGCTTCAACCGCTGATCGCACAATAAGGCCATGGCGCAGATCGGCTATGCCGCCATGCTCGAACAATTCCATCCGCGGGATCTGGTGACCTTTTGCGAGCAGGCGGAGGCGGCCGGGTTCTCAGGCGTGATGGCGGCCGACCACGTCCAACCGTGGACACCGCAGCAGGGAAATGCCGCCTTCGTCTGGTCCTTCATGACCGCCGCGGCCGAGCACACCCGCGGGGACATCGGCCCGGGTGTCACGTGTCCGTCCTTCCGTTCGCACCCGGCGATCATCGCCCAGGCCGCTGCCACGATGGCCGCGATGTATCCCGGCCGGTTCTGGCTCGGCATCGGCTCGGGAGAGGCGCTCAATGAACACGTCGTGGCCGGCTACTGGCCCGAGGTCGCCGAGCGCATCAACCGCATGTTCGAGTCGATCGAGATCATCCGAAAGCTCTTTACCGGGAAGGACGTGAAACACGCGGGCGAGTTTTACAAGATGGAGACGATGCGGCTGTGGACCATGCCGGAGCAGCCACCGCCGATTTACGTCGCCACCGCTGGACCGGTGACGGCGGAGAAGACCGGTCGCTTCTGCGACGGCATCATCACCGTGGGAGCTCCGGAGGAAAAGATCGAGGGAGTCTTCGAGCGCTTCGCCAAGGGCGCGCGCGAGGCCGGGAAAGATCCATCCACCCTGCACAAGATCTTGCAGCTGCATCTCTCCTGGGCCCCCACCGATGAGGAAGCGATGCGCAACGCGCTCACGGAGTGGCCGAACGGAGGAATGAAATTCCCCAAGGCCGACATCCGCTCACCCCACGACTTTGCCCAGATGGC
>CAZRMD010000217.1:0-5424 GCA_964601135.1 uncultured Actinomycetes bacterium
ATGGCGGAGCATTTCGCTGACCCTGCCGTGGGAATGGTCGACGGTAACATCAGAGCCGCCAATGCTGGCGACAGCACGCTCGCACGCGACGTCGGAGTCTACTGGCGGTTGGAGTCGCGGCTGAAGACGCTCGAGTCGGAACTGGACTGCTTGGCCGCAACGTTCGGCAACTGCTCGGCGGTCCGACGGTCTGTGTTCCGGTCGCTGCGCCCGGATGAGGACCTGGACTTCACAACGCCGATCGATGCTGTTGCGCAGGGATACCTCGTGATCCACGAACCAAGAGCCGAGGTGATCGACTTCGCCCATGAAGGCCTCCGATCCCAGTACCAGGCTCGAGTTCGAATGGTGACCAAGAACTTGCCGGGGACTGTGCGCAAGCTCCCGACGGTGGCGCGGCGGCCGCTGATCTTGCTGAGCCTTCTTTCCCACAAGATCCTCCGCTGGCTGACCCCAGTACTGATGCTGGCCGCACTGCTCCTGAGCCTCCTCCTCGTGCGCGACCCTCTGGGTCGGGTGCTTCTCGCTCTCCAGGGCCTCGGTTACCTCGCAGCGGCTGCGGGAGGCATCGCATGGGTGCGGCGGCGCGACCTGCCACTTGCCTCAACCGCATTCAGCTTCCTGATTGCGAACGCTGGCTTCCTGGTTGGAGTCTGGAACAGCCTTAGAGGTGTGACCATGACGACCTGGCAGCCCCGTGACTCAACCCAGCTGGGGGCCGATGACGCAGCGGCATGAAGGCGAAGAGGCGCGGATACGTCTCGCCTACGTTCGCTACGACCTAGACCGACGAGAGCGCGCGAAGCGCGACCATACAAACCCAGGGAACCGTGCGATCGAGCGCGAGCGGGATCAGTTGTTGCGTATGACCGCGCAGCGATCGGGCATGCTTCCTTTGGGCGCGCGACGCCTCCTCGAGGTCGGCTGTGGCAGCGGAGAGATCTTGGGCCGGCTGGCAGCGTGGGGAGCGGAGCCGGAGCAAATGGTCGGTGTGGATTTGCTGGAGACTCGAATCGCCGGCGCCAGGCTGGCGCATCCGCGGATCCACTTCGAAACAGTGCACGCGGGTCCCCTCCCATTTCCGAATCGCTCCTTCGACTTCGGGATCGCGTGCACCCTCTTCAGCTCCATCCTCGATGATGACGTCGCGGCCGATCTGGCTTCAGAAATCCGGCGAGTGCTAAAGCCGGGAGCACGAATCCTCTGGTACGACAGCCGGTACTCGAATCCGGGCAATCCAGACGTACGTGGGGTGACCCAGGCGGATCTTCGCCAGCTCTTTCCAGGCGCCACGCTGGATCTCCGTACGGTGACCGTGTTGCCACCGCTGGTGCGACGCCTGGGGCCCTTGACCGACCCGGCCTATAACGTGCTGAGGCTCGCACCCCCGTTACGCATTCGGTACCTGGGCGTCATCACGCTGCCGGAGTAGCAGCCGGGCGCGAAGTCGGGCGGCATTCACCAGCAGCGAGAGGTCGGTTCGAGCGCCGGTTAGTAGACGCCCTCTTGCCGGATGACGGCGACGACAGTGTCGAGGAGGACGCAGATGTCAAACCAGAGCGACCGCTGACGGATGTAGGAGAGGTCGAGCTTCAGTGTGTCTAGGAAGCTGAGCTCGTCCCGCCCCCACGCCTTGGCGGGCGATGTTACGCCGGGCTTCACGCTGAGGACGATGTCCACTGCCTCACCGTAATAAGGCAGCATTTCGGGGATCTCGGGCCGCGGCCCGACCAGAGACATGTCACCCAACAGCACGTTGAACAGATTGGGCAGCTCATCGATGCTCGTCTTGCGAAGGAAGTGGCCGACCCGAGTCACGCGTGGATCGCGCTCCGGGTGGAATCGAAGGTCAGCCAGCTGATCAGCACGATAGTCGTACGAGTACAACTCGGGAAAGCGGTCGCGGGCGTCGACATACATGCCGCGAAACTTGAACATTGTGAAGAGACAACCACCTAACCCCGCCCGGCGTTGGCGGAACAGTGCGGGGCCTGGTGAATCGAGCCTGATGGCAATCGCCGCCACCAGAAGGACTGGCCAAAGAACCACGAGCGCCAGCGAGGCGAGAATGACGTCGAGTGCGCGCTTACCTATGCGGTAGCTGGCGTGGCCGCCGTGCCACCAAGTGGAGCGCCGGGCGCTCCCGATAGGAAACGCGTAGGCCAGGGCTTCGGCGATCGCCACGTGGGATGGCTCTTCGCCAAGAAAGACGCTATCGGCCATGCTCGGCGACGATGTCTGTAACAGCTCCGATCACATCTTCCACGTCGGCGCGTGTAAGGGCTGCAGACAGCGGAAGGGAAACAGTGCGACGTCCGATGTCCTCAGCGATCGGAAAACTACCCTCCGGCAGTCCGTAACGGTCCTGGTAGTAGCCGTGCAGGTGGACCGGTATGAAGTGGACGCCGGCGCCGATGTTGCGCCGCATCAGCTCGTCCAGGAAACGATAACGGTCAATTGTCAGCGCCGACTCCTTTAGCAAGATTGTGTAGAGGTGCCTGGCGTGCCGCTCTTGGGCGCCCGCAAGAGCTGGCGTTTCGATGGGATCGAGGCCTTCGAAGGCCTCGTCGTACAGGCTCCAGATCTCCTCACGAACAGCCAGGTTCTCCTCGAGTCGCGCCAACTGGTGGAGTCCCAGCGAAGCCTGAATGTCGGTCATGTTGTACTTGAAGCCAGGGACCACCGTGTCATACGGGCGGAAGCCTTCGGCACTGTATCGCTTCCATGCGTCCTTGCTAATGCCGTGCAGCCGAAGAACTCGGAGGCTGTCCGCGTACTCATCGTCGTTGGTCGTCAGCATCCCGCCTTCGGCGGTGGTCATGTTCTTGGTCGCGTAGAAGCTGAAGGCGGCAAAGTCACTGATACTGCCGACCTTCTGGCCGTTCCAGGCCGCCTCGACGGCGTGCGCGGCGTCCTCGATGATTATCAACGCGTGGCGGCGGGCGATGGCAGAAATCGCATCCATGTCGCAGGGCCGGCCGTACATGTGGACTGGTATGACCGCACGAGTTCGTGGAGTTATGGCAGCCTCGATCTTCTCTGGGTCGATGTTCTGCGTGACCGGGTCAACGTCGACAAATACCGGCCGTGCTCCTACGTGCTCTATGACATTGGCAGTGGCAGCGAACGTCAGGGTGGTTGTGATGACTTCGTCGCCCGTTCCGATCCCCGCGGCAACGAGCGCGAGGTGAAGGCCCGCCGTGCACGAGTTCAGTGCGATCGCGTGCCTGCTCTTCGCATAGGTCGCGAACTTCTGCTCGAACTGAAGGCACTTCGGACCGAAGCCAATCCAGCCCGACCGTAGGGTGTCGACTACCTCCGCGATCTCCTCCTCGCCAATCAAAGGGGCGCCGAAGACGAGGAATTCCGACCGGACTCGGGGGCGCGTAGGCGGAACAGGATCAACGTTAAGCAAGCTGGCAATCCCTGTAGGAGAGGCTGACGTCCGGAGTGGCTGTAGGCCCGACGAGCCGCGGGTACCTTAGCAAGCTTCTGGCGCTGGCGTCAAAGCCGCTGTCCGCTCGCTCGTCAGGCCCCGTTCAATAACGAAACGGTCCTGCTGACGCCAGGCAGGGCATCCGGTCACCGGCCGCGTGAGGACCTCGTGATGGAGGCAGAGGCCGGCGTCGGCCCTTACCGAGCCGTAGGCAGAGCTGAGGCTGGAGAGGCCGGGAATGGACCTCTCCAGCTCGGCCGGATCGCTCAGGAAGTGCCGGCAGGAACGGCAGTCGGGGCCGTCAGACGTGCGCCCAATAGCCACCGAACACGACCACAGAAAGAAGGAACGCGAGGATCACGTTGACCACAACGCCTGCCGCGAAGGCGGCGGCCGGTTTCCAGGTGAAGCCGCGGAGCTCACGAAAGCGGGTTGTGAGGCCGATCGACAGGAAGCAGAAGATGAATGTCCAGGAGCGGAACGACGATATCGGGTTGAGCAGGTGAGGCTTGACGATTTTGTTGATCTCCGCGGGGGTGAAGGTAGCGGTCAGGAGGCTAACCAGGATCGAGGCGACGAAGAAGCCGATGATGAACTTGGGGAACCGGCGCCAGATCTCAACCGGTCCGGGCCGCGCGCCGGCTTCGGAGCGCTCCCAGACAGTGGTCGCGAGAATGCCCCAAGCGAAGGCCCAGATCCCGATCCAGACGTCGCGCCCGATGACTTTCATTAGCGTGAAGGCGCGGACCGCTTGGTCCAGATGCCCGGAGATACCGCCATAGGTTGTGGCAGCCGCCAACCCGGCCGCGTCGGCGAACTCGCTGGAGCCGATCCAGGCGCCTCCGACGCCGGCCGGGAGGTGCAGCGCTTGGCCGGCGAAGGGGAGCAGCACGACCATGACGAGGGCCGCGATGACGACCAGTGTGACCGAGGTGACCACTTGATCCTTGGGCGCTCGGACGGAGCTGGCGATGGCGACCGAGGCAGAAACGCCGCAGACAGCACCGCCGGTGCCGAGCACCGCGGCCAGCCGGCGATCGAGACCCAAGACGCGGGTAGCGACAAAGTAGATGGTTCCGCAGGTCGCCAATGACACGACCGTCGCCTGAAGGAGCGCCAGCGGACCCGCGCTCAGAATGAGGCCGAGGGGAAAGGTGGCGCCGAGTAGAACGATGCCCGTCTTGACATAGAACTCGACCCGGAAGCCGGAGTCCATCCATCGCGGCAACGGCGCCACGTTGGCGATCACCAGCCCGAGGATCAGGGCCATCAGTGGCGCCTCCATGTTGTAGCGGCCCGCATTGACCCAGCCGGACACAGCGAACATGGCGAGCGACAGCACGTACAGCACGGCGAAGGCCGGGAGGAACCGCCGAGGGCTGGTTCCCATGATCGCGAGCGCGATCGCGAAGATCACGGCCAGTGTGACGAACTGGATCGCGTACTGGCCGGCGTGGGCTTCGAAGTGGGCCTGCAGCTGAGAAAGCGTCTTCCACTTGAGCCCGCCCGGGTTGATGGCAAGAGACTCGAAGATGCTGCTGTGCCAGCGGAACAGCGCCAGCGCAATGGCGGTGCCGCCGAGCCCGATCCAGACTGCCCACCAGTCCTCCTTCGAATAGAGGCCCGACAGATGGCGCCCCTCGGGGCGCGCAAATGTGGCTGATTGCTGCAAAAAGGTATGTCCTCCGCAGGGAGTGGGTGAAAGGGTTGGCGGAAGGATAGGGGTGAGCGGTGGCGCACGGCAAACCGGTCAGCAACAATCGAACGCTAAGATCGGGGCCCGGTGGCCCAGGACCTAATCCGTAACTTCTGCATCATTGCCCACATCGACCACGGCAAGTCGACGCTGGCCGATCGGCTGCTGGAGGCGACCGGGGCGATCTCGGCGCGCGAGATGCAGGACCAGGTGCTGGACACGCTGGAGTTGGAGCGGGAGCGCGGGATCACGATCAAGCTCCAGGCGGTCCGGATGTCCTACCAGGCCTCGG
>CAZRMD010000218.1:0-5423 GCA_964601135.1 uncultured Actinomycetes bacterium
CGGAGTCACCGAGCCATCCCTCGCGATGGTGGTCGATCCGGCGGGCGTCCAGGAGTGTTTGCGATCAGGCGTGGGCGCGAAGGTCACGCTTGAGCTTGGCCATCGCGTGGATACTCGCTGGGGGAAGCCGGTTCGACTCAGCGGACGCGTCCATCGAATCTCGGATGGCCGCTTCACTTATAGCGGCGGCATCTTCGGCGGCACGCCCGGGTGCATGGGCCCCTCGGTGGTGTTGCAGGTTGGCAGCGTTCAGCTTCTCGTCCAGAGCGTACCGACCTATGACTGGCGCGACGAACAGTACCGATCGGTCGGCATGAATCCGGAAACTGCCAAATTCGTGGGCGCGAAGAACATGATGAATTTCCGCAATGCCTATGGCACGATCATGAAGGGCCAATTCGTGCTCGATCTTCCGGGACCGACGGCCCCCGACATGCGAACGCTCCCGTTCGTCCGCGCCGCGCGTCCCTGGTTTCCCCTCGACCCGAATCCGCCGCCTCCATGATCGTCGACGCCCATCATCACCTGTGGGACACGCACCACCTCCGCTACCGGTTGTTCGACGGGATCCCTGCGCTGGACCGACCGTTTGTGATCGAGGATTACGAGCGAGTCGCCGTGCCTGCCGGCATTGAGGCGTCGATCGTGGTTGAAGCTGCGTCGGCCGGGCCGGAAGGAATGGCCGAACTGGCCTGGCTTCGAAAGCAGGCAGACCGATCGAGGCGGGTCAAGGGAATCGTGGCGTGGGCTCCTGTCGAACGGCCGGAGCTGCCTCGCTATCTCGAGGGACTCGCCAATCTGCACGATCCTCGCATCGTCGGCGTGCGTCGCTCATTCGAATTCGATCCGCCTGATTTTCCGTCCCGACCGGAGACCGTATCCGGCGTTCGCCAGTTGGCCGCGTTCGGCTTCAGCTTCGACCTGGTGCTGTTTCATCCCTCCCTACGAGCCGCGGTGGAGCTGGTGCGCCGGTGCCCCGAAGTGAGCTTCGTCCTGGACCATCTCGGCAAGCCGCCGATCCGCGAGCACCGCCTCGAGCCGTGGAGCAGAAATTTTGCGGATCTCGCAGCTCTCCCTAATGTCGTGTGCAAAATCTCCGGGATGACAACCGAGGGTGACCGCCAGGCCTGGACCGTCGACGACCTGAAGCCTTACGTCGAACGGGCAGTCGAATGCTTCGGCTGGGACCGCCTGATGTTCGGGAGCGACTGGCCGGTGTGCGAGGTGGCCGGCGGCTTCGAGCCCTGGCTCGAGGCCGTGACCAGTCTTCTAGACGGCGTGCCGGCGGCCGATCGTGAGCGGTGCTTTGCCAGTAACGCGATTCGCGTCTACCGCTTGGCGAGATAAAGCCGAGCCAGGAGGCCCGCCGCTGCCGCGGAAAGCACGATGCCCAGCAGAACGAGCACCTCGGCTGGCTCGTTTCCTCGTGACGGTGGCCCCCCGCCTGTCGCTGGCAGCGCCCGCGGCGTCGGCGTTGGCGTGGGAACCGCCGCTGTCCAGGTGACGGTGGCGCTGTTCGTGCTGGTCACCGCCTGCGTGTTGGCCGTGGTTGCCGCCGAGACCGTGTCGTGGCCCGTGTGGGTACCGGCATAAGTAAAGGTTGCGGTGCCGCTGCTGTTGGTGGTTGCCGTGCCGACTCCGGGGTTCGCTCCCGTGACGGTGAAGGTGACGACGTGCCCACTTTCCGGCGAGGCGTTGGTCAGCGTGGCCGTGATCGTTGCCGAGCTCCCAACGTGAGCGCTCTGCGATCCGGGACTCAGCCGCAGGGTCGGAACGGCGACGGTCGGCGCAAATGAACAGGTGCCATCGGCGTTGGTGACCTTGATCACGGTTGCGGTCTGCGTCGCATAGAGGCAGCCGTCCGGACCAACAGCTGAGAAGTCGCCACGACTTCCGCCCGTCACGATGTCAGTCTGTGTTAGCGAGCTCGTCGTGAGGTCGACTTTCGTGATCTTTCCGTCATTGCGGTTCCCAAAGATCGCCGTCGGGCTCGACCCACTCCCACCCGCTGCCAGGGCGATGCCATCGATGGTCGACACGTCAGCGATATGGGTGGGGGTATGCGACGCCGATGAGTTGGTGCCGACGACCTTGACGGCGCTGCCCTGGTCGGCCACGTAGATCGTGCCGTCCGGGGCAAACGTAATCCCGTCCGGAAATCCAAGGTTCGCGTACGTCGTGACGGTCGCCGACCCTGTCGAGAAATTCGTGAGCCGAGCGAGCCTTCCCGCCCAGGGCAGCGTCACGAAGAGATCGCCGCTCAGAGGATCGGTGGCAATGCCGGTGGCCCCCGGGGTGTTGTCGGTGACACTGCGGATTTCGACGCCAGTCGTCGGGTTGAGCTCGACGACCTCGCCTCTCGCCTGGAGGGCCGCGTACAACCGTCCATCTTTCGAGAAGGCAATACCCGCCGGGTTGCCACTGATCGGGACGGCGTTCACCTGCGCGGGCGGTATCGAAGACGTCGCCGAGCCGCCAGAAGTCCCGAACTTATAGAGGATGCCGTTGTGGTAGTCCATGACATAAAGGTGGTTGGTGGCGTCGAAGGCGAGGCCGATGGGTCCCGCGCCGAACGCCCCACAGCAATTTGGAAAATCGGTAGCGAAGTCGGTGACCTTGTAGCCCGACGCCGCCGTGGCAGCGAACGCTGGAGCTGACAGGGCAAGGCCCATCAGCGCGGTAAATCCCATGGCAGCGAGCAGCCTTGTCCTCATCACGCCGACTCCCTCCTTTCCCCTGGACGCCTGGTGATGCTGGTGTCGCTCGATGCTAAAGCCGACTTCTCGCGGCTACAAGGCTAGGAGTCGATATCTGCCCGAAAGGGCAGGCCGAAGACGATGTTCAGAGAGATGGCGAGCGGCGGTGGGCTAGCACTTTGGAAGGCAGGGCACCGGTAGCGTCGGCCCTGGTTTCGGGGTCGGCGGCGGCGTCGGCAGGGGCGTCGGTGGTGGCGAGCTAGGTGGGGCCGGTTGGGTCGTCGCGGTTGGCCCGGCGCGCCTGACCGAGCGCGAGGTCGTTGGTTTGGCTGCGGGTTGCGCCTGGCTGACTGCGCCTCCGCTCTGATCTGACGATGGCGAGGCCGAGGGCGAGGCGGAAGGCTCTGGGCTGGGCGAAGCCGAAGGCTCCGGAACCATCTCCTGCGCTTGCGAACCCACCGTCTGGACAAGCTTGATCGCGGCGTTGGTCATCGGCAGCCGATGCTTCGCGTTCATCACCAGCGCAACAACAAGCGACGCCCCAATGAGCAATCCCAATGTGCCGGCGACCTGCCAGCCGTCGAAGATGTTTGAGCGTATCCAATGCCAGAAACGTCCGGCACCTCGAGGTCGCATCGCAGGTCCCTCCCTAGTCCGGCGATGTCGGAGCCTCCTTTTTACCCGCTTCCCTGCCGATAAGTCAAACGCTGCCCAATTTTGCGGGTTTAGGCGCGCACCACTTGAACATGGCGTCATCGGGCGCTAGACTCACACCCCAGCAAGGAGGGGAGATTTGGCAAGAAGAAACCGGTTGATTGAACCGGTGAAATCGGCAGCCGTCACCAAGAGTGCGAATTTCCGCGCAAAGAGTCCAACTGCACACGCCCAACAGGGCGGTCATGACCACGCTGTGAAAGCTCACGCGCCTCGACGCGAGCGATTTCGACTGAAGTCCGTCAAGCACAGCCTGGCTCACGCCAGGCTATAAGCCACCCATTGAAGCAAAGGGGGACCGGAATGGCCGTCTCAAAAAAAGCTGCCCGCCGTGAGGACCGCATCGCTGAACTCATCGCTGAGGTGCAAAATCTCAAGGCGCGGCTCGAATCGATAGAAGGCTCGTCAACGAGCTCGAACGGCAATGGCCATGCCAAGGCGCCGCAGAGCCGCCGCGATCTGCTCAAGCTTGCCGGTGCAGCCGTTGCCGGTGCGGCTGGCACGGTGCTGCTTCGCGAAGTTCCAGCCGCCGCCACGGCCACCCAGCCGATGATCCTCGGCTCCCTGTCCAACGACACAAATGCAACGACGGGTACGTCTCCCACAACTGGCTCCGCGCCATCTCCCGTGTTCATGGCAACCGGCCAGGGGGTGACGCCCGCTCAGGCCACCGTGGCGGGGACCTCGTCAACCACGGCTCCTTTGCTGCAAAGCATTCCATTGATCGGCGCCGTCGGCGCCGGCGGTCCCGCGCCACCCAACGGGCCTTTGCCGCCGATCGGCAGTCCCGCGGTGAATGACTATCCCGGCTTCGCCCCGATTCAGGGAGTCGGCGGTATGACGACCGTGCAACCTACCGGGCAACCGGCAAAAACTTATTCCGAAGGCGTCAATGGGTGGGGATTCGGAGCCACCGGCATCGGTGTAACCGGAGAGTCGGATACCGGGTATGGGATCGCAGGCGGCAGTGGTGGCATCGACATCGCCTGCCTTGGAAATGGCCGCATGCTCCAGTTGTCCCTTCCAGGCGGTCCGACCCCGACGGATCCGACGGCTGCCAACTTGCTCACGAACTCGCCGTCGGGACCTCCGAATTACACGCCCAACGACTTCGAGCAGGTCCGCGACGAGCTGGGTGTGATCTGGGTTTCGACGCCGGGCGGTGCCTGGCACCGGCTCAATAGCCCGATCCCGATCACTCCGTTCCGCCTGTACGACAGCCGGCCGAACGCGCGGCCCGCGGGTAGCTTTACGGATATCCAGGTCGCCGGCCAGGGTGGCGTTCCGGCCAATGCAGTCGGTGTCTTTGGAAACCTGACGGCAATTCAGCCGGCCACCGACGGCTTCCTCACGATGGTTCCGACAGGCCAGGCCCTTAACCAGGTCAACACGTTGAACTACCTGAAGGGCGTCGCCGCGATGTCCAACCACGTGATGGTTGGCCTGGGCACAGGCGGCAAAGTCACCGTGTTCGTCAGCCAGAACGGGCCGACCAACTTCCTGTTCGATGTGCAGGGCTACTTAATCTAGGCGCTCAGCAAAATTCCAGGACAAGGAGTAACATTCCGGGCATCCGTCGTGAAGAACCTCTTGGGGAAATTGGCATGAAGAAGCTCTTCCTGATCCCGATGACGGTCGTGACGGCTTTGCTCGTCCTTTCGTTCCTAATGCCCGCGCGAGCGACCACGGTCGTCCAATCGGTGGTTTCGGCGGCTCATCTGAGCCTGCCGCCCGTTCTCACGGCTCAAGATGGGAACTCTCCCTCAACAGCGGCGGGGCCCGCCAATAACACCCGGGCTGGAACATCGTCCAATGGCTCGTCAGTGTCAGCCAAGTCATCGTCACCGGACGGGTCAGCGAACACCGTATCGCCACTGGCAATCGACCGGGGGCGCGATCTCCACGCGGTGGCAACGGCGGCCCACCCCAACTGCGGTCGGTACGGTGGTGGCACCCACGGCGGCAAGCACAGCTTCGCCTGTGACAACAAGTTTTACCCGGAACCGGCTACCT
>CAZRMD010000219.1:0-5400 GCA_964601135.1 uncultured Actinomycetes bacterium
AGGAGCCCTATATGTTCGGCGGAGCCGTCCTGTGCTGGGGCCGGATCGTGATCCATCCCGAGGGAATCCGGGCCCAGCACGCCCGGCCGCTCGCCCTCTGCCGTCCCGAAAGCCCAACGGTTCAGCTTCGGACCGCTACCTTGCTCGAGGAAGTCACGAGGGAGTACGCGATCCCCCTGCTGGAGCTCAAGGACCTGATCGCCTACGCCAGCGAGTTCGGCGCCAGCTACAAGCCCGAGCCGGGCGAGCCGCAGCGGCGCGGGATCGAGAAAGTCCGCAGCGCCCTGTCCTGGCGCCAGATCATGCGCCGCCTCGGCAAAGCGATCGGCGGCTAGAAGCCACAGTCAATCTGCGACGTCAGCCCTGTCATTTTGGTCAGCGCAACCGCCGCCTCGCAAAACTCCGGAGTCAGGTCGAGACAAGTTACGTGGCAGCCGAATTGTGAAGCTAGCCACCGTGCCGGTCCTCCCAACCCCGCTCCCACATCGAGGACCTGCACCCCAGGTCCGATCACAGCTGCGTCGGCCACCAATATGCGCTTGGCAGCACCGGGCGATCCCCAGTAGTGGATGACGTCGCCGGCGGTCTCCTCGACTATTCCAGCCACCTCAGCAGGAAATACGGACTCTGACGAAGAATCGCGCCGAGAAATCGCTATTGAATTAGCGTCTGTTCGCTCTTCCTTAACGCGCCGCCGCAGGAGCTGCTGGCGTGGGAGCGAGCCCCAGCTGCTGCAGCATCCCCATCTGATCGATATCAGCCCAGTGATCCGTCGCCTTGCCGTCTTTGATGCGGACGAAGTGGCTCTCGGTCCAGGTGGCGTGTTTGCCGGTTGGCGGCATGCCCCACAACGAACCCTTCATCGTGCCGGAATATGTGAGCTTCGAGGCCAGGAGATCGCCTTCGGCAACTTGCAGATCGACGGTGCCCTTCAGATCCGGGAACGCGGCGCGCAAGGCACGAGCGATCGCCTTGAGACCTTCGGGACCGGGCGGCACCCCTGGCGGAGGTTGTCCATGTTCCCGAATATCCGGCGCAATCAGCTCATCGACCAGTTCAATGCGGCCCTGGCCAATGACCTCCTCAGGGATGCGGCGGAAGGTCGCTTTGATGTCCTCCGACATGGTCCGTCCTCCTAGTACAACCAAGCCGATAAAGCAGCGCAAGACTAGCACCCGGCCTGGAAAATTGCGAGGCGGTACGTTAGGCGGTAGATGAGTGACGAGGCCGACGTCATCGTGATCGGTGCGGGACTCGCCGGCCTGGTCGCGACGGCCGAGCTGGCCGACGCCGGCCGGCGAGTGATTCTGCTGGAACAGGAACCCACTCCGTGGCTCGGCGGTCAGGCGTTCTGGTCTCTCGGTGGACTCTTCCTCGTCAACTCGCCGGAACAGCGACGGCTTGGCGTCCACGATTCGCTTGAACGTGCCAGGGCTGACTGGATGCGGACCGCCGGATTCGATCGTGACGTCGATGCCTGGCCGCGTCGATGGGCCGAGGCTTACCTGACCTTTGCAGCCGGCGAGAAAAGGTCCTGGCTGCATCAACAGGGGATCCGATTTTTCCCCATCCCCGGCTGGGCCGAGCGCGGCGGTTACGAGTCAACCGGTCCCGGCAACTCCGTCCCTCGCTTTCATCTCACCTGGGGCACTGGTCCCGGGGTGGTGGCGCCATTCGAGCGACGGGTGAGGGAAGCGGCGAACGCCGGGCGTGTGATCATCAAGTTCCGGCATCGAGTAGACGGGCTGAACACCACTGCCGGAGTGATCGATGGTGTCCACGGCGCCGTCCTGCAGTCGAGCGATGTGGACCGCGGGAAGCCGAGCCCGCGAACGCAGGTCGGCGAGTTTTCGCTTCGTGCTCAGGCCGTCATGGTGACGTCCGGCGGCATTGGCGGCGACCAATCACTCGTGAGGCAGAACTGGCCGCCTCGCCTGGGCAAACCGCCGAGTGAGATGTTGACCGGCGTGCCGGCGCATGTCGACGGCCGGATGCTCGCCATCGTCGAGGCCGCCGGGGGCACCATCATCAACCGCGACCGGATGTGGCATTACGTCGAAGGAATTCAAAACTGGAATCCGATCTGGCCCCACCACGGAATCCGAATCCTGCCCGGTCCGTCCTCGATGTGGTTCGATGCCCGTGGCAACCGGTTGCCCCCGCCACTCTTTCCGGGCTTTGACACGCTCGGGACGCTGGAACACATCGGCAAGAGCGGGTTCGACTACACATGGTTCGTTCTCAATCAGCGGATCATCAAGCGGGAATTCGCACTTTCCGGCTCGGAGCAGAACCCGGACCTGACCAACAAGAGCATCCGGCTCCTATTGCGCCGGGTTGTCTCCCGGTCAGGCCCCGGTCCGGTCGAGGCGTTCAAGGAGCGGGGTGCAGATTTTGTCGTGGCCGGGAATCTCCAGGACCTGGTGCGCGGCATGAATGGGTTGACCGTTGAGTCAAGGATCGATGCCGTGGAGCTGAAGGGGCAGGTCGGCGCGCGGGATGACGAGATCCATGATCGTGCCAGCAACGACGCACAGGTCCGCGCCACCCAC
Organism: uncultured Actinomycetes bacterium; assembly: GCA_964601135.1. Taxonomy (GTDB): domain Bacteria; phylum Chloroflexota; class Dormibacteria; order CF-121; family CF-121; genus CF-13. The sequence goes on from CAZRMD010000219.1 coordinate 2,553, forward strand.
GCCGCCCGGCGTTATCTGGGAGACCGTCTGATCCGGGTGGCAAAACCGCACCGGCTGCTCGATCCCTCGGCCGCGCCCCTCATCGCGGTGCGGCTGCGCATCCTGACCCGCAAGACGCTCGGTGGCCTGCAAACCGACCTGAACGGCCGCGTTCTCCGCGCGGACGGCACTCCACTGCCAGGCCTGTATGCGGCCGGTGAGGTGGCAGGCTTCGGTGGCGGTGGCATGCATGGCTACCGTTCGCTCGAAGGAACATTTTTAGGCGGCTGCTTGTTCTCGGGCCGAACGGCAGGACGCGCGGCCGCTTCCGCCGTCGCCTGACCCAAGGCTAGGATTCTCCGATGGCCAGCAATGGGCTGTCGGCTTATCCGCCGCCAGGCTTCGAGCTTCGGCTGATCGAGCGCTTTGTCAGTCTGCGGCGGAAGCGGATTCTTGAGATCGGGTGCGGAGACGGGCGCCTCACCTTTCAGTACGCCACGAAGGCCTCGTCGATCCTGGCCATCGACCCCGATGGATCGAGTATCGATGAGGCCGCTGCGGAGCGGGACGCCCGCGGGATCGACAACATCGACTTTCGCGTCGGTTCCATCGAAGGCTTGCCGAGGAACGGCGCACCCTTCGACGTCGCGCTATTCAGCTGGTCCCTTTGATGAATCGCACAGCGGGGCATGGTCCATGCCCTCCGGCGAGCGGGACTCCGTCTACGCGCTGGCGGCGTGCTCATCAGCATCCGCCGCACCGGATCTGGCCGCCGTCGATTGCGGTCGTCTCCAGAGGACGCAGGCTGCCGGTTACTGAGCTGCTTACCGGGTCGTTTGAAAGCAATCTGGATTCAGCAGAGGCAGCGCTGGAACGGGTCGTCGATCACGGCTGGTTCACGCTTATCGGTGTTCGGTCAGCGCGTTGGCGAACCTACCTCGACCGTCCCTCGCAGATGCGCACCTACCTCGAGTTGATCACGCCGCCGCGGCCTCGATTTCATCGGGGTGCGCGCGCTCACCTGAACGAGCTGTGGGAATCAACGCCGCGAGGCGCTCGGATCGAAATCACGGAACCACTCGTGATGACCGCTTTACGGCGAAGCACGCGTACGTAGCGCGTAAGCCAGGATCACGATCGGGGGCAGGGCGACCAATGCCGTGGCGATTGGGATGAACTGATCCAGGTTGTCGCGAAAGATCAGGAGGCTGACCATGGGTCCAACCACGCCGAGTATGGTGCTGACGCCAATCGCCAGCGGCCACGTGCTCCCGCGGTGCCGTCGCGATGCTGCGGGTAAGGCCGCGAGACCGGTCAGCGCAATCAGGACGAGGATCAGCACGGGGAGCACGAGCGAGACGGGAATGAACCACTCGCAGGCGTTGCCGTTGCAAGTCCTGGCAAGGAACCGGAGGACGTGAAACAGGACGAGCAGGCCCAGCGTCGCGAGCGCCAGCGGCGGGATCGTGCTAAAGGACGAGCGCCATCGGGCTCTGCAGCAGACGCTTGACTTCCTGCAGGAACTGCGCGGCCGTCACCCCATAGAAGACCCGGTGATCGACCGAGAGCGTCACCCGCATTCGCTTACCGGCCACGACCTGGCCATCTTTGACGACCGCCTTGTCCAGGATCGAGCCGATGGCGAGAATGCCGGAATCGGGCGGGTTGATGATGGCGGTGAACTGATCCACGTCGTACATGCCCAGGTTCGAAATCGTGAAGGTGTTACCGACATAATCCTGGGCCGACGCCTTGTTCGTGCGCGCCCGCTCGATGAGCTGCTTCGATTCGGTCGCGATCTCCTTCAGCGACTTCTGGTCGGCGTTTCGCAGGACCGGGACGATCAGGCGATCGGGGAGGCCGACCGCGATCCCGATGTTGATATCGCGCTTGCGCTCGATGCGACCGTCCGCCCAGGAGGCGTTGACTTCCGGAAACTTCGTCAGCGCCAGGGCAACGGCCTTGATGATCAGGTCGTTGATGCTGATCGCCTCTGACTTTTCCACCGCCTCGTTGAACATCTGACGGAGATGCACGGCATCCTCCATCGGGATCTCCGAGGTGACGTAGAAATGGGGGGCAGAGAATTTGCTTTGCGCCAGCCGCATGGCGATGGTGGTCTGGATCTTCGAGAGCTCGACCACCTCGACCTGCTCGGTCGGTCGGGGCGTGGGCCGTCGCTCCGGCTCCTCCCGGCCGCGCGGGGTCGGCGTGGGGGCTGCCTCGGCGCGCTTACCGCGTTGCGCCGCAGACTCGACATCTTCTTTGGTGATCCGCCCGCCCGGTCCTGTTCCCTGGATCTCGCGGAGGTCGACACCCTGCTCCTCCGCTAAGCGGCGCGCCACAGGTGAGACCCGCTGGCGCTCTCCATCTTCGGGTGCGGTCTCCGGCCGGCGCATCGCCGCGAGCGCAGCCTGTCCGGCAGCGCCGACTTCGGTTCGATCGTCGGGCCCACCCTGGGGGTATTGCTCGCCACCTCCCGCCTCCGGGACGGCTTCCGGCTCCTTTTTCGCTGCCGCCATGGCCTTCTCGGCCTGGGCTACGTGCGCTTCCGGTTGGGTCGCCCGCGCCTTCGGGGGCCCAGCGGAGACCGGCTTGCCCTTCTGTTCGGGCCCAGCCGCCTCGGGCTGCCCTTCGGGCGCGGCCGGTTTTTCGGCCCTGGGGGCGGCTGCCTGCTCAGCCTTTGGGGCGGCGGGCTGCTCAGCCTTCGGCGCTGCACCGCCGTCGCCGCCGATTTCCGCGATGACGGCCCCGATCGGCGCACTCTCACCCTCGGGTACGACGATCTTGCTCAGCTTGCCCGAGGCGTAGGCCTCGACCTCGATGTTCGCCTTATCGCTCTCGATCTCGACGAGAGGCTCGCCCTTCA
>CAZRMD010000220.1:0-5337 GCA_964601135.1 uncultured Actinomycetes bacterium
GCGTGGATCAGGGCCGAGACCGGCGTCGGTCCCTCCATCGCGTCCGGCAACCAGGTATGCAGCGGGAGCTGCGCCGATTTGGCGACCGCGCCCACCAGGAGCAGCAGGCAGATGGCCGTGATCACCGTGCCCCCCTTGGGCAGCTGATGGACGCGGCTGAACAGGCCACGGTAGTCCATGACGTGGAGGTTGAGGAAGATCAGGAAGGCGGCAAAGACCATCCCAACGTCGCCGATCGTGTTCATCACGAACGCCTTGCGGGCGGCGAGCACTGCGCTGGTGCGCTCGTACCAGAAGCCGATCAGCAGGTAGGAGCTAAGGCCGACGCCGGCCCAGCCGATGATCAGCCACACCAGGTTGCCGGCCATGACGAGCAGCAGCATGGACAGCACGAAGAGGTCCATGTAGGCGAAGAAACGAGCGAAGCCGGGATCCTGCCCCATGTACCCGATCGAGTAGACGAGGATCAGAAAGCCGATCCCGGTGATCACCAGGATCATCAGGGTGGAAAGCGGATCGAGATAAAGGTTGAAGGGGACAAAGAAATCGCCGCTCTGCCACCAGGTGAAATAGGCCTGGTCGAGCCGCTGGCCGCCGAGCACCTGGCTGAGGATGCCCAGCGCGAAGACGAAGGCGAGTCCGACACTGCCTGCCCCGATCCAGCCGACCACCCGACGTGGCAGCATCCGGCCGAACAGCGCATTGAGCAGGAAGCCGGCGAGCGGCGCGAGGAGAACGAGCGGCGCGAGCGCATCCATGGCTTGCCGGACTACTCCTTCATCAGGTCGAGTTCGTCGACGTCCATCTGCCGGCCGGCGCGGTAGACCTGCACGATGATCGCGATCCCGACCACGACTTCAGCCGCCGCCACGGTGATCACCAGGAAGGCGAAGACCACCCCGTCCAACGAGTTCAGGTAACGGCTCATCGCCGCGAACGCCAGGTTGACGGCATTGAGCATCAGCTCGATGCACATGAAGACGACGAGCGGGTTGCGCCGGATGAGGAAGCCGATCGCGCCCATCGTGAACAGAACGCCGCTCAGCATCAGGAAGCTGTACGCCGGAATCGGCATCAGCGAATCCTCCGCATCGCCAGGTAGACCGCGCCGACAGCCGCAACCAGCAGCAGGACCGACGTCACTTCGACCGGGAAGAGGAACTTCGTATAGAGCGCCGTGCCGGTCGATTGCACGTTGCCCACCGCATTGATGGCTTCCGGCGTCAGGTTGCCCGGCCGGCCCGTGAGACCGCGGTTGACGAGCAGGACGCCGAGCAGGGCGGCGAAGATGACCCCGAACAGCGCGCCCCAGATCCATTCGCTGCCGCGACGCTCGAGGGTGATCTCGGGTCCCGGGTTGAGGAGGGCGATGATGAAGACGAAGAGCACCATGACCGCGCCGGCGTAGACGATGATCTGGGCGGCGAACAGGAACTGGGCGTTCAACATCAGGAAGAGCACCGCCAGCCCGAGCATGTTGCCGACCAGCGAAAGGGCGTTGTAGATCGGGCGCCGGAAGGCGACGACACCCAACGCGGTCAGGAATTCCCAGGCCGCCAGGATGGCGAAGCCGGCTACCACTTCCGGGCGACCGGTTGGGCCGAGGGGGCGGCGGTCGGCAACGCGGTGTCGCTGAGGCTGGCGCTCAGCGGCTCGAGGAGATCCTCCTTGGTGGCGATGAATTTGTCCGGATGATCATCCGCGAGGTCGTAGCGAGGACCCATGGTGATGGCGTCATAGGGACAGGCCTCCTCGCACAAGCCGCAGTAGATGCAGCGCAGCAGGTTGATCTCATAACGCCTGGCGTAGCGCTCGCCCGGCGAGACCCGGTGTTCCGGCGTGTTCTCGGCCGCCTCCACGACGATGCAGCCGACCGGACAGGCGATGGCGCACAGCTCGCAGCCGACGCACTTCTCCAACCCGTCGGCGTAGCGATGGAGGATATGACGGCCGCGCTCCCGAGGCGGGACCGCCTTCTGGCGCTCGGGATACTCGATGGTGATGATCGGCCGGGTGTTGTGCTTGAAGGTGGTGAGCAGTGCCCGCACGATATAGATGGGCCCCAGCAGGACGTCGCGCACGCCGGCCATTCAGGCCTTCCCCTGGAAGGCAACGAAGACCACGGCGGTCACCATCATCATCGCTAGCGAGAGCGGAAAGAGCGATTTCCAGCTCAAGGCCATCAGCCGGTCGTAGCGCATGCGGGGCAGCGTCGCCCGGAGCCAGACATACACATATAGAAGGATGACGACTTTCAGCAGGAACCACCACGGCCCGGGCAGGATGCCGAAGGGTCCCCACCAGCCGCCCAAAAAAACGGTGGTGGCGACCGAGCTGACGATGATCATGTTGATGTACTCGGCCATGAAGAACAGCGCGAACCGCATCCCCGAGTACTCCGTGTGATAGCCGGCCACCAGCTCCGTCTCCGCCTCGGGAAGGTCGAAGGGGGCGCGGTTCGTTTCGGCAATTCCGGCGATCAGGTAGAGGAAGAAAGCGGGGAACAGGGGCAGAATGAACCACCACGTCTTCTGGGCGTTGACGATGTCCGCGGTCCGCAGCGAGCCGGCCAGGATGAACACCGGCACCAGGGATAGGCCCAGCGCCATTTCGTAGCTGATCATCTGCGCCGAGGAACGGAGCGCGCCCAGCATCGAGTACTTGCTGTTCGAAGCATAGCCCGCCAGGAAGATGCCGTAGACACCGACCGAGGTCACCGCGAAGTACCAGAGGACGCCGATGTTGACGTTCATCACGTACCAGCCGATCGAGTGCCCAAAGAGATTCAGGGTGCCGGGGCCGCTGATGGGAATGATGGCGAAGCTGGCCAGCGCCGCGGAGACGGAGATGAACGGCGCCAGCAGATAAAGGAAATGATCGCGGCCCGCCGGCGTGCTGCTCGACTTGAAGAAGAGCTTCAGCCCATCGGCCGCGGGCTGGAGCAGGCCCCAGGGACCGACGCGATTCGGCCCGGGACGCTGTTGCATCCGTGCCTGCACCTTCCGTTCGAAGAGCGTCAGGTAGGCAAACCCGGTCAGGAGGGCGAAGAAGACGATCAGGGTCTTGATCAGGGTGACGACGATGACTTCAAGCGTCACGAGCGCTCACTCCAGCGGGCGCGCTCGCCCTGGTTCAACGCCCCGTAGGGCGGGAGCGCCCTCACCAGGTCCGCCGTGATCTCCGAGACGGACTCGTACTGCCAATCGGCACCCAGCTTGTTCGCGATGTCCTGGAAGACTCGCCAGTCCTCGCGAATCGAGGCGGCGTCGATCGCATCCAGGATCCGCTGCACCCGCCCCTCCATGTTCGTCACGGTTCCGGTCTTCTCGGTGAAGGCATGGCCGGGGATGATGACGTGCGCCATCTCGTCCAGCGGAGAAGCCTTGAACCGGTGGAGGATCAGGAGTGGCAACTTGGGTAGCCACATCGACTCGGCATCGCTCGGCCTGAAGGCGTGCAGCGGGCTGGACTCGTGGATGTACATGGCCTTCAACCCGGCGCCCGGCCACTCCACCCTCCCCTTCCCGGCCTGGCCGTTCAGCGAGGCGTAGCCCGGACCAAGGTGGGGCAGAATGCCGAGATCCTTTGCGCCGCGCCCGTTCGGTCCGCTGGTGACGATCAGCCGCCGCACGCTACCCTTGATCTTTTTTTGCAGCCTGTCCTGTAGCTCGACGGCAGCCTTCCTGTTGGTTTCCGTGGCCAGCACGCCAACCGCTTGTGCCTCAGCGGGGATGGCGTCGAGGGCCTGCTTGCCGTCGCCGACCGCAACTTTGTGCACGTTGACGCCCTTCCGCTGACTCTTGAAGAGGCGAAGGTGCAGCACCGGGGCGGCATCGATGACCTCCTAGCCACCCACGACGACGACATGCTCGAGACGCTCGATGTCGGCGATCGGCAGCGTGATGTCGCTGGGATCGGTGTCCGGCACCGAGCCCATCCGATGATCGAGGTGGGGCGACTTCAGGACATCGCGGAAGAGCCGCCCGAAGAGGAAGAGCTCCTCGTTCGTATCGGCCGGGGAGGCCCAGCCGGCGACCTGTCCCCCCGCCTGCTTCAGGGCATCGCTCGTGAAGGCGATGGCTTCGTCGAAGGAGACCTCCTCGAGCACGCCGTTACGGCGGATCTTCGGCCGTTCCTGACCAGTGCGCTGAAAGTTCGGAAAACTGTAGCGGCCGTAATCACAGAGCCAGCTGTCGTCGACGGCGAGGTTCTCGCGCGACTGGAAGCGGCCGATCTTGTTGTGGCGCGCGTCGATCTGGATGTTGCAGCCCATGCTGCAGCCGGGGCAGACGCTCGCCGTCCGGTCGAGATCCCAGGGCCGGCTGATGAAGCGATACTGCCGCGAGGTGAGCGCACCGACCGGGCAGATCTCCGTCCAGTTGCCCTGGTAATTCGAGGTCGCGGGCTCGTCGTTGAAGGTCCCGATGATCGTGTGCACCCCGCGCTGGATCAGCGCCAGCTCGCGCTCGCCCGAGATTTCCTCGCTGAAGCGGGTGCAGCGCCAGCACAGGATGCAGCGCTCGCGGTCAAGCACGATCTTGTCCGAGAGTGGGACGGACTTGTCGAAATGGGCCTTCTCGAAGTCATAGCGGCTGGCACCCGGGCCATAGGCGTAGGTCTGATCCTGGAGCGGGCACTCGCCGCCCTTGTCGCAGATGGGGCAATCGAGCGGATGGTTGATGAGCAGGAACTCGAGGACACCCTTCTGATACGTGTCCACCTGGTCGGTCGTGGTGCGGACGACCATGCCTTCGGCGACGTAGACGGCGCAGGCCGGCTGCAGCTTTGGCATCTTCTCCACTTCCACCAGGCACATCCGGCACACGGCGACCGGCGCCATCTTCGGATGCGAGCAGAAGATCGGGATGTCGATGCCGATGGCTTTCGCGGCGTCCAGGATCAGCGTGCCCTTGGGCACCGTGACCGACTGGCCGTTGATGGTGAGCGTGACCTGCTCGGTCTGCACCGCCGCCATTACGCCACCGCCTCTTCGGGAGCCTTCTTGAAGGGACACCCCTTCTCCGAGACGTGCTCCAGGAACTCGTCGCGAAAGAACTTGATCACGCTACGCGGGAACCAGGTCGAGGCATCGCCCAGCGGGCAGAAGGACCGGCCGTCGATGTTGTAGCCGATCTCGAGCAGTAGATCGATGTCCGCCTCCCGGCCCTCGCCGCCCTCGAAGCGATCGAACAGGTTGGCCATCCAGAAGGTGCCTTCGCGACAGGGTGTGCACTTGCCGCAGCTCTCGTGGTGGAAGAACTTCACGAAGCGGCGGGCGGCGTCCACCATGCAGGTGGTCTCGTCCATCACGATCATGCCGCCGGCCCCGGCCAGCGA
>CAZRMD010000221.1:0-5308 GCA_964601135.1 uncultured Actinomycetes bacterium
GAATTGCTTTTCGCCGCCTTCGCCGCCAAGGTCTCGGTTGCGCTGCTTGGCAGTTCCCACTCCCAGACGGCGGTAATAGCTGCTCGACCGCTCAATGTCATCGGCGCCGTCCTCCTTCTGGCGGTCGTCTGGTTCAACCGTCGCATCCCCGGCGCCCTGATCTTCGGCGCCGGCCTGCTCTCGAACCTGATCGTGATCGTGACCTTTGGCGGGCGGATGCCGGTTCTGCTGCCGAACGGCTTCGACTCGACTTCGCCCGCGTTGCCAGTCTTGAGAACCGGCCTCGATCCGCTCCACGTCCTCCTTCAGCACCCACAGGGTCTCTGGTTTTTGGGCGACATCTTCGCCATCCCCGGCCTCTTCGGGCATGGCTCGCTCGTCAGCATTGGCGACCTCGTGATGGCGGCGGGGGTTGCCTACCTGATCATCCGCTGGAGCCACCGCCCTCGGGTTCCCCGGCCGGCTTACGGCGCCAGCCCGGCAAAATAGTCGGGTGTCACAGGGATTTCCCGCAGGTGAAGCGGGTTCTGGCGCGTTTTTCTTCTACGTGAGCAGGCGATGATTCAACGTCGCCGTATCGATGACCTGTGGCGCAGCCGCGACTTTCGGGCCCTGGTCTTCCTCGGCGTGCTCGCAGTCGCAACGCTGGTCCTGGCCATTGCCATCCGCGGCATCCTGGGTCCGTTCCTCATCGCCGCCATCCTGGCTTTGCTCCTCAACCCACTGGTCAACGTTGCCGAGCGGCGCAGGATCCCTCGCTCGCTGACCGTCCTGGTCCTCTACGCCGGGATCGCCGGAGGCCTGGCAGCCATTGGGTTCTTCCTGTTTCCGATCATCCGCCAGGAGTTCACGGCGCTGGTGGCGCAGGGACCAGCCATCGCCAGCTACTTCCAGGATCTTGCCGACAAAGAGCATGTGGTGTCGGTCCTCGGCATCCCCATCGATATCCGCCAGGCCTACAACGACGCCATGCACAATCTGCCTGGCCTGCTCGCGGGCCATCTCTCATCCGTGGTTGAGAACGTGTTCATGCTCATCAATTGGCTCTTCCAGACCGTCCTCGTTCTCCTCGTTGCGTTCTTCCTCGTCAAGGACGCCCACAACATCCGGCAGTTCTTCGAAGACCTCGTGCCATACGGCTACCGGACGGATGCACGCGACCTGGCAGGCGAGGTCTATCGCATGCTTGGCGCCTACATGCGGGGCCAGGCGATCATCTGCGGGCTGATCGGTCTGTTCACCGGGGTCGCCCTGTGGTTTGTCGGGGTGCCCTATTCACTGGCGCTCGGGATCGTGGCCGGCGTCACCGCCTTCATCCCGTTCATCGGACCCTTCATCGGCGCCCTGCCTGCGGTCGCCGTCGCCGCCTTCGTCTCCCAATCGTCGGGCAAGGTGGTCGTCGTGCTGGCCATCTACTTCGTGATCTCGAACGTCATCTACAACTTCGTCTCGCCCAAGGTCTTCGGCGATGCCGTTCACCTCAGCCCGATGCTGATCATCATTGCCTTCGTCGTGGGTGGCTACTTGGGCGGCATCCTGGGACTCTTCATCGCCGTTCCGGTGGCGGCCACCCTGCGCATCCTGTTTCTCTACGCCCACGAACGCGTCTACGCCTGACGCCGGCGACGGGCGCACGATCGGCCTTCTCTCCGACATCCATAGCAACCTGGAGGCGCTGGAGGCGGTGCTCGCCGCCATGCCCAACGTGGACGGCATCCTGGTGCTGGGTGACATCGTGGGCTACGGCCCGGATCCGAACGCGGTGATCGACCGGCTCCGTTCGATCCGGGTTCGCGCCGTCATGGGCAATCACGACGCCGCCATGCTCGTGCCCGCACTTCTGGAGGAGTTCAATCCGCATGCGGCAGCCGCGGGGCGATGGACCAGAACCGTCCTGACCGAGGGAAATCTGCGCTTCCTCGCCACACTGCCGAGGTTCGGCCGCCTCGGCAAGCACCGCTGTGTCCACGGGAGCCCACGCAAGCCCTATATCTGGGAGTACATCCTGGACGAGCTGCAGGCGCTCGAGATCCTCTACAAGCTCGGCCAGCGCTTCTGTTTCTTTGGCCACACCCACTTGCCGCGGATCTTCACCGAAGAAGGCGAGCAGATTCCCAAGTCGAGCGACTGGATCCCTTTGCCTAATTCCGCTCTCGTCAATCCTGGTAGTGTCGGCCAGCCTCGAGATGGCAATCCGAACGCCGCCTTTGCGGTCGTCGATCTTGGCCGGCCCGCCGTGCGATTCGAGCGTGTAGCCTACGACATCCCCACGACCCAGGCGAAGATCCGCGAGGCCGGCCTGCCGGAGATCGAAGCCATCCGGCTGGCCCACGGGCACTGACCGTACAATTGGGGCTCGCCTCCTATGAAAATCGTGATCGTCGGCTGCAGCCGGGTGGGCGCGATGGCTGCGACCGCGCTGTCAAAGGCTGGCCATCAGGTAACCGTCATCGACATCAACCGGCGGGCGTTCGACCGGCTGGGCAATGACTTTGCCGGCGACATGGTGCTCGGGAACGGGATCGACGAGGACGTGCTGCGCAAAGCCGGCATCGAGAAGGCGGACGGCTTCGCCTCCCTGACCAACGGCGACAACCGGAACATCATGGCCGCCCAGATCGCACGCGAGATTTTCAAGGTGCCGCGCGTGATCACCCGTATCTACGACCCCATCCGAGAAGACGTCTTCCGCGAACTCGGCCTCAAGACGGTATCACCCACGCTTTCAGGTGCCAGGGCGATTCATGCCATGCTGAAGGAATGAACGAGCCGATGTACGTGATCGTGATCGGGGGTGGCAAGGTCGGCTATTACCTGAGCAAGCACCTCCTGGACCGCGGCTACGAGGTGACGCTGATCGAGAAGGATCCCCGCCGCGCGGAGGTGCTGAACTCCGTTCTCGGCGAGATCGTCATGGTCGGCGACGGCGACGAAATGTCCTTCCTGGCCACCACCGGGATGGAGCGGGCGGATGTCGTGGTGGCGGTCACCGGTGACGACGAGGACAACCTGGTTTCCTGCCAGCTGGCCAAGCGGAAGTTCAACGTGCCCAAGACCGTGGCCCGGGTGAACAACCCGGCCAATGTTCGGATCTTCAAAACGCTGGGGGTCGACGTGACCCTGAGCGCCACCGAGGTCCTGCTGGACCTGATCGAGTCCGAGCTAGCCGGGAAGGAAGCTGCCGGCCGCTCAGCGAAGGCCTAGCCCGGACAGCGAAACAGCCGGCTTATCACCGGCTGTCCAGTTAATCTGACGCTAAGTTACGCTTTGCCGATCTTGTAGATCTTGGTTCCGCAGGTCGGGCAGGATCCGGTCGTCGCCGGCTTCCCGTTCTTCATCGTGATCTGCTGCGGGTTCGAAATATCAACCTTCTTCTTGCATTTCAGGCAATAACCGGTAACCGCCATGACACTCTCCTTTTGCTGGCTGATGACGCCTCGCGCGCCCAGAAAACGGGCCTGATGATAGCACAACGTTCTGAATTCACTTCGTATTCAAAAACCGGGCCAGAAAACGAGGGCTAGGCGAGCCGGGCGAGGATGACGCTGGCGTTGTGCCCGCCGAGGCCAAACGAGTTCGACAAGGCGATCCCAACATCGGCCCGTCGGGCCTCGTTTGGCACGTAATCCAGGTCGCACTCAGGATCAGGCGTCTTCAAATTGATCGTCGGTGGGATTACCTGGTCGCGAATCGTCAGCGCGCACACCACAGCCTCGACCGCGCCGGAGGCGCCCATCATGTGCCCCGTCATCGACTTCGTGCTACTGACCGCGATCCGTTCGGCGTGCTTGCCGAAGACGCGGTGAATCGCGTCCGTCTCGAATTTGTCGTTCAGCGGCGTGCCGGTTCCATGCGCGTTGATGTAGTCCACCCGCTCAGGTTCGATCTCCGCTTTGCGCAGCGCCCGCGCCATCGTCAAATACGCCCCCTCGCCTTCGGCCGGGGCCGCCATGTCGAACGCGTCGTTCGATGAGCCATAGCCGATGACTTCGGCATAGATTCGGGCGCCCCGGCTCCTGGCATGCTCGAGTTCCTCCAGGATCAAGGCGCCGGCCCCTTCGGAGATGACGAACCCATTCCGATCTCGATCGAAGGGGCGTGATGCCTGGGACGGGTCCTCGTGCTGGGCGAGCGCTCGCATGGCACAGAAGCCGGCGTAAATGATCGGGACAACCGCCGCTTCGGAACCACCGGCCACGATGGCATCGGCGTCGCCGCGACGGATGGTCTCGAAAGCTTCGCCGACTGCGCCGCTGCCCGTGGCACAGGCGGACACGACCGCCATATTCGGCCCCCGTAACCCGAGCGCGATGGCGATATGGCCGGAGGCCGTGTCCGTCAGCATGTTCTGAATGAAGGTGGGGCTGACCCGGCGTACGCCTCGCTCCTGCAGCACACGGTGCTGCTCGAGCAACACGGTCAGGCCTCCGGCGGCGCTGCCGAAGACGACGCCGATCTCGTTCCGCAGTCCGTTCCGCTCGAGCCCCGCATCAGCCCAGGCTTCCTGGGCGGCGACGACCGCCAGTTGCGCGTAGCGATCCATCCGGCGCAGCTCCTTGGGCTCGATCCGGCCGGTGGCATCGAAACCCTTGACCTCGCCCGCGATCTGGACCGGATACTCGCTGGCGTCGAACAGGGTGAGCTTGCCCACGCCGGATTGGCCCTCCAGCATGGCCGCCCACGTGCTCGGGGCATCGAGACCCACCGGAGTCACCGCCCCCACGCCGGTCACGACGACGCGCTTCATCCCAGCGGGGATGGCGTCAGAACTCGAGCAACCTCGCGATCGTTGAGCGTCACCACGTGGGCCTCGAGGCTGATTCGGCGGATGAGCCCCGACAGCACCTGGCCTGGCCCGATCTCGAGGAACTCGGCGCTGCCGCGGGTCACCATTTCAACGACGGAGGCCGTCCATTGCACCGGCTTGAGGATGTGGTCGGCGAGTTCCTTGCGCACGTCCTCGGCGCTGGTGAGGATCTGACCGGTGATGTTGGCGACGACCGGGATGCGCGGCTGGCGCAAGGGCAGATGCGCGATGATCTCGCCAAACTGCGCCGCGGCGCGGGCCATCAGTGGCGAATGGGACGCAATCGTGATCGGCAACCGGACGACTCGAGCGGCGCCCCGTGCCCGAGCGAGTTCGGCCGCTCGATCGAGCGCGGCGGTTTCCCCCGAGAGCACCAGTTGGCCTGGCGAGTTGGCATTGGCCAGGGTGATGACGCCGGCGGAGGCGGCCTCAGCCACGACGGTCTCCACCACATCACGCTCGAGCCCGAGCACCGCCAGCATCCCGCCCGGGTTTTCCCGG
>CAZRMD010000222.1:0-5294 GCA_964601135.1 uncultured Actinomycetes bacterium
TTGTCCACGACCGCGTCTTTCCGTCATCCACTCTCACGACCCGAACGGGTTGCCCGAGTTCGGCGGATCGGTAAGCGGCTTCGCAAAGCACGACCGCCGCCGCCGCCTCGTCGCCCCTGATGAACGGCTCCGCTCGGCCATGGATCGCGTCCACGAAGTTCTGAAGCTCCGCTTGAACCGCATGGTCGGCACCTGCCTGCCGGCGATCTTGCAGCGTGCCCTGCATCACCTTCTCAGCGCCGGCGGCGATCACAGTAAGACGGCCCGGCGGATTGAAGTCGATCGACAGCGCACCGCGCTCACCGAGCAATCGAAATGTGTCCACTCCCTTCGGTGGATCCAGTGGATCGGATATCGAGGCGAATAGGTTGCCGACGCCAGGGCCGCAATAGGAAACAGTTACGAATGCCGTATCGGGATAGTCGATCTGGGGCTGAACCGCGGGCGGGGATTGCGCATACACAGTTGCCGGGTCGCCCAGGAAATAGTTCATCAGGTCGAGGTTGTGGATGCCGGGAGAGTGCAAGAGCCCGCCGTAGGACTCCTTGTGCGCCCACCATGCAAGGCGTTCGACCCAGTGCGTTCGAGCGGTCCACACCGCCAGAGGTTCTCCAAGCTCGCCCGCGTCAACAGCGGCCTTGGCGGCCTGGACAAGGGGCATCAGCCGGTACAGGTGTCCGATCAGCAGGACGACGCGGGCTGCCTCCGCGGCGACCATCATGTCGCGACATTGCTCGGTGCTGACCGCCATCGGCTTCTCACAGAAGATGTGCTTGCCGGCCGCCGCGGCCGCCGCCGCGACGTCGCGGTGTGAACCGTGCGTGGTTGCGACTATGACTGCATCGATCGCGGGCTCGGCGAGGACAGCTTCGATGCTCGGCGCCGGCTCGGCACCGACGAGTCCGGCAACCTCTCGAGCTCGATCGGGATCGTCGTCTACGGTGAGCCGGATGTCGATCCCGTCGATTGCTCGCGTTGCCTCAGCCAGAATGCGGCCGAACCGGCCACAGCCGATCAGTGCGGCTCGAATGGGAGTGGTCCGGTGAGACGTCCCGATCAAACCAGCGCCTCGCGTCGAAGCGCCGCGCAGGCGGCGACCCACTCCGTTGACGTCACGGTGTTCCCGACCCTCTCTTCCATGTAGCGGATGGCAGTCAGGTTGTTCAGCTCCCCCGCAATGGTCTCCTGGTATTCGCCAGTAGCCGTGCAATCGCGGAGGACCACCACGCGGTAGCTGCGGTACATCGCGTCGAGGACGGTCGTCATCAGGCAGATGCGGCTGTCGAACCCGGCGACGACAAGGTTGCGAACGCCCATACCGCGGAGCAACGAGTCCAGGCACGTTTCAAAAAATCCGCTGAAGAACTGCTTCTTGATCACGGGCTCGCCCGGTTCCGGCGCAATCACGGGATCGAATTCGAGAGACCTGGCCGGCTCACGCCAGTGTTCGAAGATGTCGCGGCCCCACAGCCGCCTGACGATTTGGCTCCAGCGGTGCCCTCGTGTAAGGCCCGGCGACAAATGGTTCGTGACGTACACAACCGGCAGCCCTGCTTCCTTGGCCGCGCGTTTGACCGCCGGCAGCTTGTCCGCGATGATCTCTCGCCGGCGCTGGTCGTAGAAGTCGCCTCCAACTATCGCGCCGACATTTGGCCGTTCGACGTTCAGCGGTCCGTACACGTCGATCAGGAGCAGCGCCGTCTCCTCGGTGCTCAATTCGAGCGCCTCGTGCGCGTGCTCGCCCTCACCACCCGGCAGGTAGTGGTAGTAGCGGCCGGGGAGGTTCAGCGTTTCAGCCATCAGCCCTTGTCCTCCGTTGATGTTTGTGCTGTCTCCGGGACCTGTTGGCGCACTCGCTGGCGGGTGCGCTGACCGAATAAGAAGACCTCGGCTGCGGTTCCGCCCATAACCGCGGCGCGATCTTGGTCAGCCAGCGCGAGAGCCTGGATCGGCTCCATCGTGCTGCCGTACCCGACCACCTTTAGTGCGCCGGGGGCATCGCTGCCCCACATTAGGCGGTCAGCGCCGAAAGCGTGGAGGCAGTCTTCCAGCAGGGGCTGGAATCTGGCCCACGCCTGGGGGTGACCGAAGGTGTGGAAGCTCGAGATCTTGAGATAGACGTTCGGTCGGGCGGCTAGTCGGAGGACGTCGCTCCAGCCCCGCGGACCGAGGTCCAGCTCGGGACGGCCGAAGTGGTCGACGACGATGATCATCGCGGGCCGGGTCCGGGCCAGGACGTCAACCGCCGGGAGATGGTCGTACCGGGTCTGAAAGCTGACCGACAGCTGGTGATCGACGAGGGCAGGCCAGAGAGCCTGGTACGCGCGGTCGTTGATCCAGGTCCGTCCCGGGTCGCGGACGAGGTTGAAGCGGACGCCAACCAGACCTCGATCCAGGAGGCCATTCAGGCGTCGGCGCCAGCCGGGGTCTTCGTGGTCGAGAAGTCCCACGCCGACGAATCGACCCGGAAAGCGCTCGAGTGCATGGAACAGGTAGCTGTGGTCCCAGCCGTACACCGACGGCTGCACAAGGACCGCCCGATCCACGCCGGCCCCATCGAGGAGCTCGACCATCATGTCGACCGAGGCCGGCCGGTCGGGGACGTAGCCGAGGATGGGCTGCCATGGGTAACGGGCCGCGTCCATTGACCAGACGTGGACGTGCGCATCGATGACCATTCGGCTAACCGTTCGCCATCTGGCGAGGAGGCGCGGTGCTGGCCGCCTCGTGGAGTTGAGTGGCCGGCCCAAGGGTCCCCGCAAAGTGGCAGGCGGCGAGCCGGCCAGCATCGTGCTCTGTCAGCGGCGGCCGGACCGTGACGCACCGCTCGGGATCTGACGAGCGGGGTCGCAGCCAGCACCGATCTACGAAGGGGCATGCGTAGGCGGTGTCGGAGTCGGCCGTCTCTCCCTCGAGGGATTTTCGCGAATCCACGGAACCGGCCGAGGGCGCCGATTCCAGGAGAGCCGCTGTGTATGGGTGAAGAGGAGTCCGGATCACCGCTGGCTTCTGACCCAGTTCGACTAGGTGACCGCGATAGAAGACGCCGACGCGATCGCAGAAGAAGTTGACGACTCGCAGGTCGTGGGTGATCAGGATGACGGCCAGATCGAACTCACGCTGCAAGCTCTTGAGCAGGTTGAGGACCTTCGCCTGCACGGAAACGTCGAGGGCCGAAACCGGTTCATCGGCAACGATCACCTGCGGATCGACGGACAGCGCCCTGGCGATCGCCACTCGCTGCAGTTGCCCACCACTCAGCTGATGCGGATAGCGGTCCAGATGGTGCGGCTGGAGCCCGACCCTTCCGATCAGTTCGCGAAGCCGCTCCTCGCGGTCTTGCCGCGTTCCGATGTGATGGATTTCGTAGCCGGCACTCAGCGTTTGGCGAATGCTCCGGCGGGGATTGACGGAGGAGTAGGGGTTCTGGAACACGATCTGGACCCGCCGGCGAAAATCCAGCAGCTCGCGTCCGCTGAGGCTCGCGAGGTCAACGCCGTCGAATTCCACGGTTCCCTGGGTCGGCGACTCGAGGCGGGTGAGGAGCCTGGCCAGTGTGCTCTTGCCAGATCCGCTCTCGCCGACCACGCCGAAGCTCTGGCCTGCCGCCACACTAAAGCTGACTGAATCAAGCGCGACCACCCGGAAGTCGGTGTTATTGAGGAGCGAAGCCCGGCGTCCATAGACCTTGCTCACGTTGTTCACCGAGAGGATGGGCCGCACGGACGTCGCGCCATACACAGCCGTCATGCGGGCTCGGCCTCCACCAGCTGCTCCGCAAAGTGGCATGCCCCCCAGTGCGACGAGCTCCCCTTTCGTCCTGGTCTCTCGGTGAGGCAGACCTCCGGGTCCCCCATGGACTGGCGAAGCTGGCAGCGCGATGCAAAAAGGCAGCCCGCCGGCCAGTCAGCGGAGGTAGGCAGCGTTCCAGGAATCGTCGGCAGCATTTCCGGAGGATCGCCATCCAGTGGTGGAATGGATGCAATCAGGCCGCGGGTGTACGGATGCCGAGGACTCTTGAAGATCTCGCGTACAGGGCCTTCCTCAACCAGCATCCCTGCATACATCACCAGCAATCGATCGCAGAGCTGCGCAACCGTGCTCAGATCATGAGTCACGAACAGGATCGCCGCTCCCGTCTCATCCCGGAGCCCGCGCAGGAGCGACAGGATCTGCGCCTGGACTGTGACGTCGAGAGCCGTCGTCGGCTCATCGGCGATGATCAGCTCGGGACCCAGTAGCAACGCCGCGGCGATGAGGACGCGCTGTTGCATACCGCCGCTCAACTCGTGCGGGTACCGACGTGCGCGCATCTCTGGTCGCGTCAGTCCAACCCTGGAGAGCATATTGATCGCGCGCGTGCGCGCGCGAGAACCCCTCACCCTGTCGTGATCTCGGAGCTCGTCGGTGAGCTGCTCGCGAACGCGACGCACCGGATTCAGGGCGGCAAGAGCGTCCTGAACGATCACTGAGATGCGCTTGCCTCTAAGCTCTCGCATCTCCCGCTCGGACATGGCCAGCACATTGGACCCTGCGAACGTGATCTCGCCAGTGGTAGCCGCGTGATTTGGCAACAACCGGAGAATGCTGTGGGCTACCGTGGTCTTGCCGCAACCTGACTCTCCGACGAGCCCGACGATCTCTCCGCGCTGGATTCCGAACGAGACCCCGTCGACGGCCGGCACCTCTCCGCCCCGCGTCGCGAAGCTCACCTTCAGGTCCTTCACCTCGAGAATGGCACTCATCCGCGCTGAAGGACCCTCGGATCGAGAACGTCGCGAAGTCCGTCACCAAGGAGGTTGAAGCCGAGGACCGCGACCGCTACCGCGCCGCCGGCAAACAACGGCACCCATGGCTCCTGGAAGAAATACAGCCGGCCCTCGATCAGCAGCGATCCCCACGAGGGGTTGGGCGGCTGCACGCCGAGGCCGAGGAAGCCGAGAGTGGCCTCTCCGAGGACGCCCCATGCGAGGGCGGCGGTGACCTGGACGATGAGGATCGGCATTACGTTTGGCATCAGCTCGGTCCACACGATGCGTGGGCCCGAGGCACCCATACTTCGAGCCGCCACGACGAAGGGCTGGTCCCGAAGCCTCACCACCTCACTTCGGACCACGCGAGCGAACTTTGGCGTGTTGGAGACGGCCAGCGCGACTCCGACGGCCAGACCTGAAGGACCTGTGACGGCGACGAGGCCGATGGCGATGAGAAGCGCCGGGATGGCCATGAAGACGTCGGTCACCCTCATCAACGCCAGGTCGTACCAACCGCCCAGATACCCAGCCAGGAGTGCA
>CAZRMD010000223.1:0-5292 GCA_964601135.1 uncultured Actinomycetes bacterium
CGTGGCGCACGTGCCGGATCTGACGGTGATTCTGTAGCTGGCCGGTCGCCATCTGGAAGCGCAGGTTGAAGAGCTCCTGGCGGGAGTCCTTGAGCTTCTTTTGCAGGTCGGGCATCGACAACGCGCGAAGATCCTTCATCTTCATTTCTTGCCACCTTTGGCTGGCTTTGCCGGCGCGGCTGCAGCTTTGGGTGCAGCCCCAGGAGCAGCCTTGGGCGCGGCCCCCGGTGCGGCCTTGATCGATGGCGCAGCGCCCGGCGCCGCTTTGGGGCCTCTGGCTGCGGGCGCCGCAGCAGCAGCGCCAGCGGGAGCGGCCCCGGCCGCGATGGCACCCTCGGCACCGGCGACCGGCACGCCTTCCGCCGGACCCTTGATCTTCACGTCCGCGGCGGCCTTCACGCCGGACTTGATACCGAGCGTGCGGGTCTTCAGCGGCAATTTGTACGCGGCCAGCTGGAAGGCACGCTTGGCGATCTCAGGCGTGACGCCGCCCATCTCGAAGAGCACCCGGCCCGGCTTGATCACCGCAACCCAGCCCTCGGGCGCACCCTTGCCGCTTCCCATTCGGGTTTCGGCCGGCTTCTTGGTGACCGACTTATCGGGGAAGACGCGGATGAACACCTGGCCGCCGCGGCGCACGAAGCGCGTCATTACGCGGCGGGCGGCCTCGATCTGCCGGTTCGTCATCCAGGCAGGCTCAGAGGCCTGCAGGCCGAACTCCCCAAAGGCGAGATCGTTGCCCTGGGTGGCGACCCCGGTCCGGCGACCGCGATGGAGTTTTCGATATTTGACGCGGGCTGGAAGCAACATCGCTTATTCCTTCTTCTTCGTGGCGCGGGGGGCGCGCGGTGTTTTCGGGGTGGTCGCCTTTTCGCCGGCCGTCGCGCGAGGCCGGGTCGTCCGCTTCGGCTTCTCAGCGGCCTCGGCGGTTGTTGCCGTCGTGGTCTTTCGCGGGGCTCGCTTCGGCTTGGCCGGCGCTTCGGCCGCCGACGCCGCGGCAACCGGGGCGGGTTCGGGCGTGGCCGGTGCGGTGACCCGAGCCAGCTCGGCGAGGGGTGCCGGCGCTTCGGTGATCCCAGCCCCGACCGGGACCTGAACCTCGTCGGGCTCCTCCACAACCGCAGCCGGCTTCGGCGGCGCTTCCGTCGGGAAGTTGCCGGTGTAGACCCAGGCCGAGACGCCGATCCGACCGAAGGTGGTCTTGGCTTCGGTCTGGCCGAAGTCGATGTCGGCTTTCAGCGTATGCAGCGGGACGCGGCCCTCGCGGTTCCATTCGATGCGGGCCATCTCCGAGCCACCGAGCCGACCCTTGACGCGGATCTTCACGCCCTGCGCGCCGGCGCGCATGGTCTTCATCAGCGATTGCTTGATGGCGCGGCGGAAGGCAATGCGCTTCTCGAGCTGCGCGGCCACGTTCTCCG
The DNA here is from genome assembly GCA_964601135.1 of uncultured Actinomycetes bacterium. Taxonomy (GTDB): domain Bacteria; phylum Chloroflexota; class Dormibacteria; order CF-121; family CF-121; genus CF-13. The sequence continues at coordinate 1,422 of CAZRMD010000223.1, forward strand.
CGACCAGCTGGGCGCTGAGCTCCGGCTTCTTGATCTCCTGGATCGTCACCCGCACGCGCTTGCCGGTCAGCTTCTCGAGCTCGTCACGAAGCTGATCGACGCTGGTTCCACCCTTGCCGATGACGATGCCGGGCTTCGCCGTATGCAGCGTGATCGTGAGCGCCGACGATGAGCGTTCGGTTTCGATCCGCGCCACCCCCGCGTTCTTCAGCCGGGCAAACAGCATGCGGCGCAGCCGGACGTCCTCGAGCAACAGCGGCTTGAACTCCTTGTCCGGAGCAAACCACTTTGCTTCCCAGTTGCGGTAGACGCCCAGCCGGAACCCGTTCGGGTGAACCTTGTGTCCCACTACTTGCCTTTCTCCTGAGTACGTTTGGTGTCTTTCTTTTGGGCTTCGCCCTTGGCGGGTGTTGTTTTTGCCTCGCCCTTTCTGTCGCTCTTCTTCGCCTCGGTTTTGGCGTCCGTCTTTTTGGCCTCGGTCTTCTTACCCTTTTCCGCAGTCTTTGACGCCTCGGCTGTCTCGGCCTTCGCCCGCCGGGCCGTGGGCGCCTCGCGCTCGTCCGACTCTGTCGTCGCCGGCTTTGCGGCTGCAGCGCGTGCCGCCGCCGCGGCGGCCGGGGTTGGGGTCGGTCGCGCAGCCGTGGGTTGTGGGGCGCGCGGCAGGCTGGCCGTGCGGCGTCGCACCACGCCGGGCCGGTCCTCGACCACGGCGATGATGTGGCTGGTCCGCTTGAAAATGCTGAACAGACGGCCCATGGCGCGTGGCTGGCCGCGCTTCAACATCGGCCCCGGCTCGACCCGGATGTCTTTCACCACCAGGTCATCGCGCACCAGGTTGAAGTTGTTCTCGGCATTGGCCTGGGCGGACTTGATCACCTTGGCGACGTCGCGGGCCGCGGCTTTGGGCATGAACTGGCAGGCCGTGAGCGCCTCTGACACGGGCAGATTGCGCAAGGTCTGCGCGACGAGCCGCACCTTGCGAGGCGACGTCCGGACCCACTTGGCCTTTGCCTGGACTTCCATCGTTATTTCAGCGACACCGACTTTTCCGTGTGATGCCCGTGGGCCCGGAAGCGCCGCGTCGGCGCGAACTCGCCCAGCAGGTGGCCGACCATGTTCTCGGTGATGAAGATGGGCACGTGCTTCTTGCCGTCGTGGATCGCGATCGTGTGCCCCACCATTTCGGGGAACACGCTCGAGTCCCGCGACCAGGTCTTGATGACTTTCTTGTCCTTCTGCTGATTCATCACGGCGATCTTCTTCATCAGCGAAGGATGAATGTACGGTCCTTTACGGGTTGAACGTGACATTTCTTCTTAGCCCTTACTCTTCCTCTTGCTTGGCCGGCGACGGACGATCATCAATCGGGTCTTCTTGTTGCGCCGGGTACGGTAGCCGAGTGCCGGCTTGCCCCAGGGGGTTTGCGGACTCCCGCCGGGGCCGGAGCGGCCCTCACCGCCGCCGTGCGGATGGTCGAACGGGTTCATGGTCGAGCCTCGCACGGCCGGGCGCTTTCCGCGCCAGCGGCTCTTGCCCGCCTTGCCGACGTTCTCGTTCTCGTGCTCGACGTTGCCGATCTGACCGATGCTGGCGTAGCACGCGACCGCGATCCGCCGCACCTCCCCGGACGGCATGCGGATCTGGGCGTACTCGTCTTCGCGGGCCAGCAGCTGGGCCGACATTCCGGCCGACCGAACCACCTGGGCGCCGCGACCCGGCTTGAGCTCGATGTTGTGCACCGTGGTGCCCAGCGGAATGTTGGCGAGCGGTAAGGCATTCCCCGGACGGATGTCCGCCTCGGGGCCACTCACCACCCGGTCACCGACCGTCAGCCCGACCGGCGCGATGATGTAGCGCTTCTCGCCGTCGGCGTACGTCAGCAGCGCGATCCGCGCGCTGCGATTGGGGTCGTACTCGATGGCGCTGACGGTCGCCGGGATGTTCAGCTTGTTGCGCTTGAAATCGACCAGGCGATAGAGCTTGCGATGACCGCCGCCCTGGTGGCGGACGGTGATCTTGCCCTGCGCATTCCGGCCGGCATCGGTTTTCAGCGACACCAGCAAGCGCTTCTCCGCCTTCTTGCCGCGGGTGATCTCGTCGAAGGCGCTCACCGACATGAAGCGGCGGCCGGGTGAGGTGGGTCGATACTTCTTGATCGGCATCGTTTACACGCCCTGGAACATGCTTTCGATCTTCTGTCCCTCGGCCAGCGTCACCACCGCTTTCTTCCAGTTCGATTGAAAGCCGTGGGTGCGGCCGCGCCGGCGTTCCTTGCCGCGCACGTGCATGGTGTTGACGCTGACGACGTCCACCTTGAAGGCGTCGGCGATCGCGATCGCGATCTCGCTCTTCGTCGCCCTCGGATGGACCCGGAACAAGTACTTGCCAGTGGCCATCGCGGCGTAGCTCTTCTCACTGATGAGCGGCCGCTGAACGACCTCTACTGCCTCTCTCATGACAGCCACTCCTCGATGTCGCTCAACGCCGAGCGGGTGAAGACGATGGTGTCGGCCGTCAGAACGTCGCCGGGGTTGAGGTTGCTGGCCAGGATCGTCTTGACGCTGGACAGGTTGCGGGTGGACTTCTCGAGGTTCAGATCGTGCTCGCGGATGACCAGCAGCGTCAGCGCGCCCGTCTCCATCTGGGCGAAGAGATCCGCCACCACGCGCGTCTTGGGCTCCTCGAGCGTGAGCTCTTCGATGACGCGCACCGCGCCATCCTGGTGCTTGGCGGACAGCGCGCCACGAAGCGCGGCTCGCCGCTGCTTGCGTGGCATCTTCTGGTCGTAGCTGCGTGGATGCGGCCCGAACACCGTGCCCCCGTGCCGCCACTGGGGCGCGCGACTGCTGCCCTGGCGAGCCCGGCCGGTGCCCTTCTGCTTCCACGGCTTCTTGCCGCCGCCCGAGACGTCGCCGCGCGTCTTTGTCTGATGCGTGCCCTGGCGATCGTTGGCCTGCTGGCGCAAGACCGCCTGGTGCAGCACCGCAGCATTCACGGCCGCACCGAAGATGGCCTCAGGCAGCTGCACCTGACCAGCTTCTTTGCCTTCCCGGTCGAAGACCGCGACGGTCGAGGAGACCTCAGCCATTATTTCTTGCCCTTCGGCTGGCGGGTCGAGTCCTTGACCAGGACCACGCTGTTCTTGTGGCCGGGAACATCGCCGTTGACCAGCAACAGATTGCGATCGACGTCCACCCGCACGACCTTGAGGTGCAGGGTGGTGCGCTGGGCGTTACCCAGTTGGCCGGCCATCCGCATCCCCTTGTAGACGCGCGAGGGCGTCGACGACGAGCCGATCGAGCCGGGTTGCTTGATGTTGTGGGAGCCGTGCGTCACCGGCCCACGCCCGAAGTGGTGGCGTTTGTGCTGGCCGCTGAAGCCTTTGCCCTTGGATGTCCCGGTGACATCGACCCATTCACCCGCCTTGAAGAGGTCGGCCTTCAGGGACTGGCCGACTTCGTAGCTGCCGTCTCCCTTGAGCCGTACCTCGCGCAGGTAGCGCTGGGTGGGAACGCCGGCCTTTTTGAAATGGCCGGCCGCGGCCTTGCTCAGCTTCTTCTCCTTCGCTTCGCCGAAGCCGATCTGGACGGCGCCATAGCCATCTTTCTGGATGGCTCGAAGCCCCACCACCACACAGGGACCGGCCTCGAGCACGGTGACCGGCAGGAGCTCACCTTTCTCGGTGAACACCTGGGTCATCCCGATCTTCTTGGCCAGCAGCCCCTTCGTGGCCATCAGAGTTTGATCTCGATGTTGACGCCGGACGGCAGGTTGAGCCGCATCAGGGCATCGACGACTTTGGGGTTCGGATCCAGGATGTCGATGATCCGCTTGTGCGTGCGCATCTCGAACTGCTCGCGCGAGTCCTTGT
>CAZRMD010000224.1:0-3522 GCA_964601135.1 uncultured Actinomycetes bacterium
TGATCGAGGCGTACGGGGAGACCGCCAGCCCGTCGTTCGAGATCCCGGTACTCGGGCACTGGTCCGTCTACGGCCTGATCACCGAGGCCATCGCGGCGCTGACCGGGCTGGGCATCGCCACGCTGATCGTGATCCGGCTGATCAACCTGCCCCGGCGGCGGTCGCGCTCCCGGTTTGCCGGTTCGACGTTCTGGCAGGCGTACTACGTCGAGTACACGATCGTCGCGATCGTGGTCTGCATCTTCCTGATCCGGGGCTTCAAGGCCGCCGGCGGGATGTTGCCGTACCCGGTCTGGGCCGCGCCGATCTCGCACGGGCTGGGTCACATCCTGCCGGCGAGCGCTACCGCGATCACCGCCGTCGCGCTCGCGAAGATCATCGTCAGCCTCGCCTGGTTCGTGGTCATCGCGCTGAACCTGACCATGGGCGTGGCGTGGCACCGGTTCGCCGCGTTCTTCAACATCTTCTTCAAGCGCACCGCGTCCGCGCTGCCCGCGCTCGGCGGACTGCGCCCGATGATGAGCAAGGGCAAGCCCCTGGACTTCGAGGAGGCGGACCCGGAACGGGACCAGTTCGGGGTCGCCCAGGTCGAGCAGTTCACCTGGAAGGGCCTGCTCGACTTCACCACCTGTACCGAGTGCGGCCGCTGCCAGTCGCAGTGCCCGGCCTGGAACACCGGCAAGCCGCTGTCCCCGAAGCTCCTCGTGCTGTCCCTGCGCGACCACGCCTACGCCAAGGCGCCGTACCTGCTGGCCGGGGGCGTGTCCCCGACGGCCGGCGAGGACCCGATGCTGCCCGACCATTCGAAGGTCAACGCGTTGGCGCTCGCCGAGGCGGCCCGACCGTTGATCGGTACCGAGTCCGACGGCGGGGTCATCGACCCGGACGTGCTCTGGTCCTGCACCACCTGCGGCGCCTGCGTCGAGCAGTGCCCGGTCGACATCGAGCACGTCGACCACATCGTGGACATGCGCCGGTACCAGGTGCTGATCGAGTCGAACTTCCCCAGCGAGGCCGGCGTGATGCTGCGCAACCTGGAGAACAAGGGCAACCCGTGGGGCGCCCCGCCGGCCACCCGCGAGGACTGGACCAAGGGCCTGGACTTCGAGGTACCCCGGGTCGCCGACGGAGGCGATTTCGAGTACCTGTTCTGGGTCGGCTGTGCCGGTGCGTTCGAGGACCGGGCCAAGAAGACCACCCGGGCCGTGGCGACCCTGCTGCACGAGGCCGGCGTCTCCTTCGCGATCCTCGGCAACGGCGAGACTTGTACCGGCGACCCGGCGCGCCGAATGGGTAACGAGTTCGTCTTCCAGATGCTCGGCGGGCAGAACGTGGAGACCCTCAACGAGGCCGGGGCCAAGAAGATCGTCGCCACCTGCCCGCACTGCTTCAATACGCTGGCCAACGAGTACGGGCAGCTCGGCGGCCGGTACCAGGTGGTGCACCACACCCAGTTGCTGGCCGAGCTGGTATCGGCCGGCAAGCTCACCCCGGTCGCCCCGATCGAGGACAAGCTGACCTACCACGACCCCTGCTACCTCGGCCGGCACAACCGGGTGTTCAGCCCGCCGCGCGAGGTTCTCGGCGCCGCCGCGACCGCGGTCACCGAGATGCCGCGCAACTCCGAGCGCTCCTTCTGCTGCGGCGCGGGCGGCGCCCGGATGTGGATGGAGGAGCGGATCGGCAAGCGGATCAATGTCGAGCGGGTCGAGGAGGCGGTGGCGACCGGCGCCGGTACCGTCGCGGTCGGCTGCCCGTTCTGCATGACGATGCTGTCCGACGGCGTGAACAGCGCGGCGCCCGGGAAGGCCGAGGTCGTGGACGTGGCGACGGTACTGCTGCGGTCGATCAAGCCGGAGCCCGCTCATCGGTAGACGGACTGACTCTTGACAAGACGGCATGTCTAGCTAAACTGATGAGGACAGTGGGTTCGCCGGCCCGTCGCCGGCCCGTTGCGGGTTCAACGTCCAGCCCGTCGGGCGAAACGGATGCGCGGCCCATATGCCCCGGCGCGCCCGCTAACGGCCCGCTCACTTCGCCCCTCTCAGGAGACCCGTGTCACCGCAGATCTCGACCGAAAACGTCAAGTACGAGGTCAATGGCCGAATCGGCTGGGTTACTTTGGACCGCCCGCACGCGATGAATGCGCTGACCGTTTCGCTGCTAACCGATCTCGGAGAGGTGTTTCGGGACATCTCTAACCGTGAGGACGTGCTCGTAGCAGTGCTGACTGGAAGTGGAGGCCGTGCATTCTCCGCCGGAGGCGACTTGAAGGAGATGGCCACGTTGCAGGCAGCACAAGTTGCTGCCGGCGGACCAAGAACGGCCGGGGGAAAGGCCAGAGCCGACCAATCCAAAGGGTTCGGTCGGGGGTTCGAAGATCTGAATCAATGCCCCAAGCCGGTGATCGCGGCAATCGACGGCTACTGCCTCGCAGGCGGATTCGAACTGGCCATCTATTGCGACATTCGCATGGCAACGCAGAAGTCGGTTTTCGGGCTCCCCGAAGCACGCCGAAGTCTGCTCGCAGGTCCAGGGCTCATCAACCTCCCGAGACTGATACCGCGGGCCGAAGCAATGCGCATCCTGCTGACGGGGGCCCAGATGAGCGCCGAGCGGGCATATCAGATCGGTCTGGTTCAAGAGCTAGCCGTCGACCGCGACGAACTCATGGCGAAAGTCGAGGAGGTGGCGAACCACATTCTCCAGTCCGCGCCATTGGCCATCCAGGACATTAAACGAATCGGCAAGGAGGGGCTGGATCTCTCCGTTCAGAACGCCCTAGTAATGCGTGCCTTGCTGGCAAGTCGACTCGCACAAACCGACGACGCCCTCGAAGGGCCGCGTGCCTTCGCAGAGAAACGTGAGCCGGTGTGGCGAATGCGATAGCTGATACGTGACTGCAACGCCAAGAAATTGACCGGGTCAGCTAATGAAAGGTTGCGTAGATGGCGCACACTGAATTGCGTCGCCAGGACTTCTCCCTTGCTGATTATCAAAAGATGATCGCGGAGTCGTTCGGCGATCTCTTCCGGAATGAATGTCCGACATCCTTGGTGCGTAGTGCGGAGCCGATCGGGTACGCGCCTACCCTGTGGCAGCGTGTCGTCGACACAGGAGTGACCGAGATGGCGCTTCCTGAATCGGCGGGCGGGGCAGGGTCCACGTTAGTCGATCTCGCCATCGTTGCCCAGGAGGCCGGCGCGGTGCTCGCGCCCATCCCGTTGGTGAGTCACCTTGCAGCGACGCGGCTCATGGCTCGCCTGCCCGCGCCGCGCACGCTACTGGATGCGGCCGTCATTGGCGGGCGGAAATTTACGCTCGCCCTGCGGTCAACGGACATCGCTGACCGCCAGCTCGTACCGGATGCTGCGATTGCCAGTGACGTCATTGCGTTCGATGGTCATGAATTGAGTTTGTTCACCTCGTTGCGGCCGAGTTCGCACGTAGCAAACCAGGGGAATACACCTCTCGGCTGGTGGATGCCCGACGCCTCCCAGACCCGAACAGTGTTGGCCACCG
>CAZRMD010000224.1:3532-5276 GCA_964601135.1 uncultured Actinomycetes bacterium
CGGTCCCGATGCCGCGAAAGCGTTCGGCCGGGCCTGTGCCGAGTGGAAAGTCCTCATGGCGGCGACTCTGGTAGGACTTAGCCGCTCCGCGCTCCGTATTGCTGTCGAATTCGCCAAGTCGCGTCGCACGATGGGCGTTTCCATCGCGACGCTGCAAGGAGTTTCGTTTCCGTTGGCCGACGTCGCCATCGGTATCTCCGGAGCCGCGAACTTGGTATGGAAGAGCGCCTGGTTTCTCGAGGAGTCGCCCGATGAGCGTCCTGAGCTGCCAATGGTCGCGCACGCGTATGCCCGACGGGTTGCGGGCAGTGGCGTGTCGACCTGCGTGCGGGTCCAAGGCGGCCTCGGTGTTTCGAACGAAGCAGACGCCACGTTGTTCTTCACACGCGCTCGATCGTGGGGAGCGCTGGCCGGGAGTATCGCGGACGATTACGTAGCTATCGCGCGCCACTGGGCGACGCGGGTTTGATTGGGGCCGGTGATGGACTTCTCCGTCGTAGCTCTGAACAGATGTCAGCAGGCATTCGTCGACGAGCTACACACGTTCCTCGATGAGCACCTGACCACGGGCTTGCACGCGCGACTGCGCGAAACGGCCGACAAGTTTGATGAAGGATTCTGCCGAGCTCTCGGCGACAAAGGCTGGATCATGCCTCAATGGCCTGTCGCTGACGGCGGGGCCGCGCTCGACGATGTGTGCCTACACATCCTTGAAGCCGAGATGGAGCGACGTCGCGCGCCCTACAACTTCACCGATCGCAACAAATGGGTCTGGTCCGCGCTCAATGCATTCGGCGACGCGGGCGTCTGCCGGGAGCTGAAACCGCGTGTCGCCCGTGGCGACGTTCGGTTCGCCCTTGGCTATACGGAGCCAGAAGGCGGCTCGGACATCGCGGCGGCACGAACACGCGCGGTACGCGACGGCCAGGGCTGGATCATCAACGGATCGAAAATGTTCATGACTGGTGCCCACTTCTGCCAGTACACCTTTCTGTTGACCCGGACGGACCGGAACAAGCCGAAACACAAGGGCCTAACGATGTTCCTCGTCCCACTCGACAGCGACGGAGTCGAGATTCAGCCGGTGCAGACAATGGGCGACGAACGGACCAACATCGTGTACTTCAGCGACGTCAAAATTGCTGATCGATATCGAATCGGCGACGTTGACGCGGGCTGGTCAGTGCTGCATGGCCCGCTCGACGATGAGCACGGTGTCGACGCCGCGGGCAATGGCCTATCGGACCCCAGCGTCGGTCGTCAATACCTGCTCAATCTTGAGAAGGCCTTGGCAGCCGTGGTGGCCTGGTCCAAGCGGGCGCCCAGTGCGGGGGGCTTGCCGGCCATCGAGAGTGACCCATTCCTGTACACGCTGGGACAGATATTGGTGCAGGTCGAGGCTGCGATCGTGACGCCGAGCGCTATGGGCCGAATCATCGGATCCGAGGTCATGATCTCCGGTTCCCAAGCGCTGATGGACCTGGTCGGCGCCGAAGCCACCTTGCCGTTCGACGCCGACGGCGCATTAGGCGCCGGAATCCTAGAGTTCGCGCATCGCTTCGCACCAGCGACCGCGATCTACGGCGGAACGACCGAAGTCTTCCGCTCGATCGTCGCCGAGCACCATCTGGGTCTGCCCAGGCCTGATTACCCGGGCAGAAAGGTTCTCGCGTAACGCGCACGAGCCGCGACGCGGTGTGCACAAGGGACGAATGCGTTCTACGCCGGATAAGTCAACTAGACA
>CAZRMD010000225.1:0-5272 GCA_964601135.1 uncultured Actinomycetes bacterium
CCGGGAACCAACGCCAGCCAATCCTCAGGCAACCGGTGAGCGCTCCAGCACCTCGCCGCTGCTCTATGCCATCTTCAAGGCAGTGGGAGTGATCAGCGATGACGAACTACTGAGCTTTCGAACGTTTGGCTCTCGCCTTCAGGGCCATCCGACCCCAGTGCTGCCCTGGGTCGACGTCGCGACCGGGTCGCTGGGCCAGGGGCTGCCCATCGCCGTCGGTGTTGCGCTGGCCGGCCGCAAGCTCGACCAGCTGCCCTACCACGTGTGGACCTTGACGGGCGACAGCGAGCTGGCCGAGGGCTCGATTTGGGAAGGACTCGACAAGGCGGGTTTCTACGGGCTGTCGAACTTCACCGCGCTTTTCGATGTCAACCGCCTCGGGCAGCGTGGTCCGACGGAGTATCAGTGGGAGACCGACGTCTATCGCGACCGGGTGCAGGCCTTCGGCTGCCGCGCCATCGTCATCGACGGCCATGACCTGGAGCAGATCGATCAGGCATTGGAACAGGCCCGGGAAGCTACCGGTAAGCCGACCGTGATCATCGCCCGCACCGTCAAAGGCAAAGGCTTCAGCGAGATCGAGAACAAAGAGAACTGGCATGGGAAGGCGCTGCCACCGGACATGGCCGAGCGAGCCATTGCTGAGCTCGGTGGTGTCCGTCACCTCCGGGTCGACGGCCAGAAACCCGAACCCGGTATGCCCGCGATCAAAGATCGGAAGGCCGACGTATCGCTGCCTACCTATAAGAAAGGAGACAAAGTGGCCACCCGGAAGGCCTATGGCGACACCATCAAGGCGCTGGGCGCTCGGCCCACGGTCGTCGCCATGGACGGCGAGGTCAGCAACTCGACATTCGCCGAAGAGTTCGCCAATGCGTATCCGGAACGCTATTTCGAGATGTTCATCTCCGAGCAACAGATGATCGCCACGGCCGTAGGGATGAGCGTCCGGCACTACATTCCCTTTGCCTCGACCTTCGCCGCCTTCCTCTCGCGGGCCTACGATTTCATCCGCATGGCCGCGATCTCGCAAGCCAACATCCGGCTCTCCGGCTCGCACGCCGGCGTGGAAATCGGCGAGGACGGGCCGTCGCAAATGGCCCTCGAGGACCTGGCGGCGATGCGCGCCGTCCACGGCTCGACCGTGCTCTATCCGTCAGACGCGACCTCGACCGCCCATCTCGTCAGGGCGATGGCTGATCAGGAGGGGATCAGCTACATCCGAACCACCCGCGGTGCCTACCCGGTCCTGTACGGCGATGGCGACGCCTTCCATATCGGCGGCTCCAAGCTGCTCCGCAGCGACCCGCACGACACCTGCGCGCTGATCGCCGCCGGCGTGACCGTGCACAACTGCCTGGCCGCCGCCGACGAGCTCGACAAGGAAGGGATCAAGGTGCGGGTCATCGACTGCTATTCGCTGAAGCCGATCGACAAGAAAACGCTCCGTGAGGCGGCTTCGGTCACAAAGGGGAGATTCGTCGTTGTCGAAGACCATTATCCGGAGGGTGGGTTGGGGGCCGCGGTAATGGAGGCGCTGTCCGCCGACATGGAACCACCCCGGATCGTGCACCTCGCCGTGCGGGGATTGCCGGGTTCGGGGAAGCCGGCGGAGCTGATGGATAAGGCCGAGATTTCGCCGCGTCACATCGTCGCGGCGGCCAAGCGTTTGTACGGGCTGTAGGAAGGAGGTCAGGGATGGCGGTTCTCAAAATTCTCGAGCTGGTCGGAACGTCGAAGCAGAGCTGGAGTGATGCCGCCCGGGAAGCTGTCAACGAGGCGGCGAAGAGCGTGCGGGGCATCGAATCGGTGGAGGTCGTTCAGTCGAAGGCTGTCGTACAGAACAACCAGCTGAACGAATATCAGGTTTTGGTGCGGATCGGTTTTCGTGTCGAGACGCCGGCTCGAAGCGCGGGCGCCAAGAAGAAGGCCTAGGCAGCCGCTCGGTGATTCGCCGTCTCTTCGGCTCCCGGACATCGGTACGTGTCTTCACCCGTCCGGGCGTGGTGGTCCCAGAAGCCGCCGTGCAGGCGCACCGGGTTCGGCATCCAGCCGCGGCTGGCCAGCAGAAGGCCGGTCAGACGCAGAACTTCATCGTCTTCTCGGATGGCACCGCGAACGGCGACGCTGCGGCGCAGGCCATGCTCAACAGCTGCGAAGCGGATTACGCGGCGACCCAGGCATGGTTCGGTGGACTAACCCCGCCCAATCTTCCAATGTATGTCTACGCCGATCCGAATGCCGGCGGTGCCTACCACATGACCTGCGCCGGCACGGATATCCATGTCCTGTCCGATCCGAACCTGGCGCCCGGATTTCTCACGGCGGAAATCGTGGAGGTGTTCGAGGCCGCGATCAATAACGGATGGGACTGTGGTGTCACCAACGGTGAGTCGCTGTCGCGCGTTCTGGCATTCGAACGCCATCCTGAGATCGCGGGAGACTTCAACCAGACCGAACAGGACTGGTGGTCATCAGGGCATCCGGATTATGTCAATGACAACTCGGCCGGGGACACCGACCAGGTCGCCAATGGCTGCGGCGATCTCTTTCTGTACTACCTGCATTCGCAGCTGACCTTCGACTGGAATGCCATCTGCACCACTGGCGGCCAGACGTTGGGAGCCTGCTATCAAACGCTGACCACGTACGATCCGCAGCAGGGTTTCAGCGACTTCATCACAGCGCTTTCCACCATCGACCAGGGCGGGGCCCTCGCTCTGCCGGCTTCAGGGAACCCCTTTCCACTCAAGACGTAACCGCGCCGGTTCGTCGCGTTCAGTACGGCAAATCGTCTTCGCCCATGCCAAAGTGGTGACCGACCTCGTGTCGCATGGTTTCGATGACCTCGCGTTCCAGCTCGCGCTCGTTCGCCGAAACGTTCTCGTGGTTGCGCTGGTAGAGGACGATCCGCTCCGGTAATCCGTGTTCGAGCACTGTCGCGCCCTCGTAGAGGCCGAGCAGGTCAGGGTCTTCACCCTCCCGGACCGCGTCCAGGTCGGGCAGGTCGTCGACCACGATCATCGTGTTCGACAGCTGCGCCTGAAACGTGTCGGGGATGGCCGCTAAGGCGGCCTCGGCAAGGCGGGAGAAATGATCACGGGTGACCCGGTGGGGAAGAGTAAAGCGATCGGGCTGCAGCTGCGCGGCTCGCTGAAACGCTGCATCAGCGTCGCTCCGTCTGAGCCACAGCCGGATCCGCCCGAGCAGATTCCAGGTTCGCGCATCGTCGCCTCCAGCCACCGCACGTTCGGCGAAATCCAGCGCCGCCGCCATGTCGCCGGCGCGGTACGCCAGCCGGGCGGCCAGCTCGAGCCATCCCTGGTCTACGGCCTCGGGCAGCGCTCGCAGCTCGTTCATCGCCTCGGGAAACCTTTCGGCGATCGTTTCAATCGCGCCGTCAGCGTCGCCGTCGCGAGCCTGTTGGACAGCCTTTACCACCCGGTCGCGAAGCCGCGGTCGTCCGCCCGAAAACCAGCCGCTAAGCGGCATGCCGCATCCCTCTGTTGGGCTGCAAGCCTGCCTTCCGCAACCCGTTACATCGGCAATGGGCCAGCAAACGACGATGAACGCCCACGATTTCGAGAACCACGTGCTCAAGCGCCTTACGGCCCTGCGGCCTGGTTGGACGGTCCGCAAAGGGCCCGAGCCGTTTCAGCTGACCATCCGCCGCGGTCGCGCGGGCGACCTGCGCTTCAACCTCGACAGTTTTTATCAGCAGTACCGCGAGCAACCGGGAGCCCTCGACCGGCTCTTCGCCGCGCGCCTGCGCCGCCTCGATCAGGAGTGCGACGGGGAAGCGATGTTCGGCGCGCCACTCATCCTGCCTGTGCTCCGGCCGGCGAGCTTTCTGGAATCGGCCGGCGGACCGGTCGTCTACCGGCGGATGCTGTCCGACATGGTCGTCACCTATGCCGCCCATTACGCACAGGGAATGCGCTACCTCTTGCCGCAGGACCTGGCCGCCTGGAGCGTTGGCCGTGACCACGTCGAGGTGCTCGCCCTGACCAACCTGGCGTTGATGTTCCGCAATGGCATGAAGTTCACCGGCCTGGAGGCGGACCGAAACGGCCGCCCGCAGATGCTGATGCTGAGCTACGTCGATCCCCGGCCCTACGGCGCCGCGCTCATGCTGCTGCCTGAGGTCTGGGCGTGGCTGGAAGAGATGCTGGAAGATATCCCTGTACTGGGCGTGCCCGAGCGCGGCTCGCTGATCGCCGCCGGGGAGAAGGCTCAGCTGATGGCACGCCTGCGACACGATGTCCAGGAGCGGCATCGAGAAGCGGCGTTTCCCGTGTCAGAGCGCCTCTTCTGCCTCGAGAACGGCCGGATCCGCCAATACGGCCGCTAACCACGCCGCTCTCGCGGACCACTAGACACACGGGGAAATCCCCGTGACCCCTAATCACTAGACCTAGACACACGGGGAAATCCCCGTGACCCCTGATCACTAGACAAATGCCCCATGGCTGGGAGTCGGGTGTTCCCGCGGGCGCAGCAGAATGGCCAGGATCAGCCCGCTGACGAAGCCACCCACGTGCGCAAAGAAGGCGACGCCGCCGCCGGTCACCCCGATGCTCAGGTAGGCGTTCAGGGCTTGGAGCGCGATCCAGTAACCAATGAAGATGTAAGCCGACAGCGTGAAGAAAAAGAACGGCACAATGAAGGTCAGGACGCGCGCCCGGGGATAGTAGAGGACATACGCGGCGAGGATGCCGGAAATTGCGCCGCTCGCTCCCAGGGTAGGAATGGTCGACGTTGGGTTGATGTACACCTGCAGCAGGCTGCCGGCAATTCCCGAGACGAAATACACGATCAGGAACTTGACTTCGCCGAGACGATCCTCGACGTTGTTGCCAAAGATCCAGAGAAAGAGCATGTTGCCGGCAACGTGCAGCAGGTTCGCGTGCAAAAACAGCGACGTGATCAGCGTGCTGAGATGACGGCCGGCGCTGATGTCGGCAGGCACCAGCGCGTATCGCTGGATGGCGGTCTGGTCCATCACCGGGTTCTGCGCCAGGTAGAAATACACCCCGAAGTCGATCAGGATCAGGCCCCACGTCAGCAGTGATGGCCGGCGGGTGGGATTGTAGTCGCGGATCGGGATCATGAGGCCAACGCGCGGGGCATCAGCTGCGCATCCTCGAGCAGTCTGCGGACGACCGAAAGCTCGCCTTGTGCCAGCGGCGGCAGCGGTGGGCGCGGATCGCCGTGGTCATACCCCAGCATCCGCAGGGCGGCCTTCAGGCCGGGGAGGCCGTACTGCCGGGTC
>CAZRMD010000226.1:0-5271 GCA_964601135.1 uncultured Actinomycetes bacterium
GTTAGGTCAGGCGACCGGCAACGGCAGGCGCGCCTGTCCGGCGTGCTGGTTCAAGCCGGACAGCACGAAGGCCTCGTGGTCGAGCAGCCATCGCTTGACGTGGAGCCCTCCGCCGAAGCCCGTCAGCGATCCATTGGCCCCGATCACCCGGTGGCAGGGCAGCACGATGCAAACTGGATTGGCGCCGTTCGCCATCCCGACGGCGCGGGCGGCCGTCGGAATGCCGAGCGCGGCGGCCTGCTGGCCATAGGTCGTCGTGGCGCCAAACGGAATGTTGGCAAGCGATCGCCACGCCGCCAGCTGGAAGCGCGTGCCCTCGAGGTCGAGCGGGACATCGAAGCGGGTGCGCGAACCGGCGAAGTATTCATCGAGCTGGTTTAGCGCCCTGCGAAGGATTGGGTGCTCGGAATTCGGACCTGGCCGGGTGGCGATGCCGGCGCCGGCGAATGACGAGTTTGGCCACAGGATGGCGCGCAGGCCGCGGTCCGAGGCGATCAGGGTCAGCTCGCCGACGGGTGTCTTGTGTTTCGTGGTGTACAGCTGCGGTTTTGCTTGCATGGTGTTGGACCTCCTCAATGATCGCTCAGGGTTGCCCACAAGTGATGGGTGGCGTAGGATCGCCAGGGTCGCCAGCCGCCTGCCTGTTCCGCCATCCCGCGAGCGGTGGTGCGCAGCCCAAGCCGCGCCGCCGCCCGCTTGACGCCGAGGTCCGTCGGCAGGAAGGTGTCCGGATCGCCGAGCGCTCGCATCACGATGTAGCCGGCGGTCCACTCGCCAATGCCGGGGATCGCCTGAAGCCGGCGGTGCACATCGACGCGGTCGGCACCCGGGTCGAGCGCAAGCGTGCCCGAGGCAATCGATCGCGCCAGCTGGCGCACCGTCGCCTGGCGCGCTGACGGAACGCCAAGCGTGGAGAGGTCGGCGCCGGCAATGCGATCGGCCCTGGGAAACAGACGGGTCAGGGTCGGGTCGGTGAGCCTGATGATGTCGCCGTGCGCCGTCACCAGGCGGGTTGCCAGTGTGCGGGCCGCGCGTAAGGCGACCTGCTGGCCGAGGACGGCCTGGAGCGCGAGCTCGGTGCCATCGACCGCGCCAGGTGAGCGCAGACCGGGGCGGCGCTTGACCAACGGCTTGAGATACCGGTCCTTGGCGAGGACGTCGACCACGCTCAATGGATCGGCGTCGAGGTCGAGCAGCCGGCGGCACTGGCGGACCGCGCTCGTCAGGTCGGCCATCGCTTCCAGCCGAAGGGTGCAGCGGATGTGTGAATCGACCGGCTCCAGCGAGACGATGCCCGGGCCGCCCGGCAGGCGCAGTGTCCGCCGGTAGGCGGTCGCGGTGGTTTCGGAAACGCCTGGCAGCGTTCGGACGCCCAGCCAGCCGAACAGCGACGGCCAATCGAATGGCGGGCGATAGGCGAGCCGGAGCGTCAGCGATCCCTTGACGAGGTCGCCGCGGCGACGACCAGCGTGGCGGAGCTCGCTGGGGGTCAGCGCGAACACTTCGCGGATCGTGTCATTGAACTGACGGATACTGTCGAAGCCCGCCCCGAACGCGACATCGGTGAAGGGAAGATCGGTGGTCTCGATCAGCGTGCGCGCGGTTTGGGCGCGCTGGGCTCGAGCGATCGCGAGCGGGCCGGCGCCGAGCTCGCTCAGCATCAGGCGATGGAGATGACGCTCGCTGACCGCGAGCCGTCTTGCCAGCCCGGCGACGCCGGCGCGGTCGACGATCCCATCCGCGATCAGGCGCATCGCCCGACCGACGAGATCTCCGCGCACATCCCATTCGGGCGAACCCGGCGAGGCATCGGGGCGGCAGCGCTTGCAGGCACGAAAGCCCGCGAGCTGGGCGGCGGCGGCGGTCTGGAAGAACCGGACATGCTCGCGCTTCGGACGAACCGGAGTGGGGCAGCTCGGCCGGCAATAGATTCCGGTCGTGGTGACGGCCGTGATGAACCAGCCGTCGAAGCGCGCGTCGCGGCTGACGACCGCACGGTAGCAACGCTCGAGGTCGAGGGCTTGCGGGCTCACGAGCTTCATTCTGGAGGCGTCGCGACGATCGCGCTAGCGGAAATCGGACATTCAACGGACGGAGCGCCGGACGCGTGCAGAGCAGAACGAACGTGTGCCGGTCAACCGGCCGAATGCCCCGTAGAATTGTCGAGCAGCCGATGGCCTATCAGACGCTATACCTCAAGTACCGCTCGCAAAAGTTTGGCGAGCTGGTCGGACAGGACGCGATCGCCCAAACCCTCAAGAACGCCGTGGAGCAGGGCCGGGTGGCGCACGCGTATCTGTTTTCTGGCGTGCGCGGCACGGGAAAGACGTCGACCGCGCGGATCCTGGCCAGGGCGATCAACTGCCTGAACCGAAGGGGGGCCGAGCCCTGCGGCGTGTGCGCAAACTGCATCGAAATCGGGAGTGGGGCTGCCGTCGACCTGATCGAGATCGATGCCGCCTCCAACCGCGGTATCGATGAAATCCGCGACCTCCGCGAGCGGGTGAAGTACCTGCCCGCCGTGTTGAAGGTCAAGGTCTACATCATCGACGAGGCCCACATGCTGACGACCGAGGCCTTCAACGCCCTGCTGAAGACGTTGGAGGAGCCCCCGGCGCACGTCGTGTTCGTGCTGGCCACGACGGAACCGCACAAGATTCCGCTGACGGTGGCGTCGCGCTGCCAGCGATTCGACTTTCGGCGGATCGAGACCGGGGCGATCGCGGCCCGCCTGGCGATGATCGTCGAGCAGGAGGGCGTCCGGGGCGATCCGGAGAGCCTGGCGCTGCTGGCGCGGCTGGCGCGAGGCAGCATGCGCGATGGGATCACGCTCCTCGATCAACTGATCTCGCAGGGCGGCCAGGAACTGACGGTGCAGAAGACGCACGAGCTGCTGGGGCTTGCCGATCCCGACACGCTGGTGCGGCTGCTGGGCGATATCGTCGAAGGCGATGGCGCGCGAACACTGGGTGAGCTCCAGAGGTTCTACGACGCCGGCGGTGATGTCCGCCAACTGGTTCGCGGCTTGCTGAGCGCGATTCGTGAGGCGGCACTGCTCTCGGTCGGTTACCAGGATGCGGAAGCCCTGGGTGGCGCAGCGACCGCGGCGCTGGAGAAGATCGGTCGAGCCGCGGGACGGAATGCGCTCCTGGGGTTGTGGAAGGGGCTGATGGAAATGGAGCCCGAGCTGCGCAAAGGCGCCGATGCCCGCCTGCTGCTGGAGGTCACGTTGCTTTCGGCCATGGCCCATCCGGTTCCGGTCACGGTTCAACCTCGGGCTGGGACGCAAGAGGCCGGTGGCGAGCGGGTCATCGAGCCAGCGATGGAGGCCGAGCCGGCGGTGCTGGGCCCGGATGCGCGCTGGGACGCCTTGAAGCAGAAACTGCCGAAGCCGATCGCCAGCCTGCTGACCGACGCTCGGCTGGCGGCGGTCTCGGACGGGCTGGTTCGGATCGAATTCCGCTATCCGGCCCATGCCGATCTGATGGGGACAGCCCGGAATCGAGAAACGCTGCTGACGGCCGTGCGGGAGATCTTCGGGCCCGACGCGCGTGTCGAGCTGCTCACGGAGCAGAAGAAGACGAGCGGGCCACCGCCGCCCACTCGGCCTGCGGCATCGATCGTCGACGATCCGCTGGTGAAAGAGGCGATGAACCGGTTCGACGCAACGAATGTGCGGGTCACGCCGCGAGGGAGAGGCTGAGTGGGACAGCAGTTCAAGATGCTCAAGCAGCTGCAGCAAGTGCAGGCGCGGATGCAGAAGGTCCAGGAGGAGCTGGGGGAGAAGACCGTGACCGGGACCGCCGGCGGCGGCATGGTCGAGGTGGTGGCAAACGGGCATCAGAAGGTGCTCTCGGTGACGGTCAAGCCCGAAGTCGTCGACCCGGCCGATGTCGAGATGCTGCAGGACCTGGTCCTGGCCGCCGTGAACGACGCCATGGACAAGGCGCGTGAGCTGGCCTCGAAGGAGATGGCCGCCCTAACGGCCGGCATGGGCCTGCCGCCTGGCTTGATGGGGTAGGCATCGCCAGCTTGGATGTGGGCTGACCTGTGGCTGAAATCCCCGCGCCACTGACCCGGGTGATGGAAGAGCTCGGCCGCCTGCCGGGAATTGGGCCGAAGACGGCCCAGCGCCTATCCTTCTATATATTGCGCGCGCCGCGCGATTCGGTGGAGCGGCTGGCCGCGGCCCTGGTGGAGGTCAAGGCCCGGATCCGGTTTTGTGATGAGTGCTTCTTCATCGCCGAGGGCGAGCGCTGCGCCATCTGCCTGTCGCCGCGGCGGGATCGGACGGTGTTGTGTGTGGTGGAGGAGCCGCTCGATGTGCTCGCGATCGAGCGAACGGGTGAATATCACGGCGTGTATCACGTCTTGCACGGAGCGTTATCGCCAATCGATGGCGTCGGCCCGGCGGAGTTGAAGATCGGGGAGCTGCTCAGCCGGCTACGCCGGGAAACGGTGGCGGAAGTGATCCTGGCGACGGATCCGGATATGGAAGGTGAGGCGACTGCCGCCTACCTGGCCGAGCAGCTGGCCCCGCTCGGGGTTCGGACATCGCGCCTGGCGCACGGCTTGCCGGTCGGTGGCGAATTGGAGTACGCCGACGAACTGACGCTGGCGCGCGCATTTTCGGGCCGGCGGGCGGTCTGATGGCGGGCGCTGACGAGGAGCAGGAGGTCGCCTGGGTGGCCATGCCGGACAAGGCCCCGGTGATGGACGAGGCGGGCCAGGAGATCGGCCGGGCCGAGGGGCTACTGGGGGACAAGGAAGACGACATCTTTCACGGGATCGTCGTGAAGCTCAGCCGGGGCGGTCATCGGGTCGAGGTCCGCGCCGATCGGATCCCGAAAATCACGACCGAGCGCGTGTATACGGACCTCGCTCCGGACGAGCTCGAGCAGCTGCCCGAGTATCGCTAGACCGAAGCCGCCAGCTTGGCCCGGACGCGCGGGCATGGGGCTAGAATTTGGTTTAGTTCGGGCGGCGGCAAGGGTATGCTTTGCAGGCGTTCGCACGTTCTTGACAATTGCGCGGCCGGATACGGTATCATTCACAAGCTGCCCGAGCGGCGGGAGGTGTTCCTGCGCGCTTCTTGGGCACGGCGAGCACCTTAACAACTGAAGAGTGGAACGGACTTCTCCGAGAAGGCCCTTCGAAATGTCGTGGGGACCCTGATTCGATTCTTAAGCCTCAGCCCTGTTGGGTCGAGGTTTTTACGGAGAGTTTGATCCTGGCTCAGGATTAACGCTGGCGGCGTGCCTAACACATGCA
>CAZRMD010000227.1:0-5219 GCA_964601135.1 uncultured Actinomycetes bacterium
GGACGCTGACGGCGCTCGATGGTGAGGTCAAGGGGATGACCCGCTTCGGGGTGATGAAACACCTGCGCATCCTGGAAGCTGCTGGACTGGTGGCCACCCGGAAACTGGGCCGCGAGAAATTTCACTTTCTCAATCCGATACCCGTGCAGCTGATTCACGACCGCTGGGTCAGCAAGTACACGAGACCACGAGCCGAGGCCCTCGCCGATCTCAAGGGCGAGTTGGAAAGGAGGAACAGGATGACCGCAGCCCCGCGACAGGTTTATGAGGTCTTCATTCGCGCGACTCCCGAGCAAGTCTGGGACGCGATCACCAAGCCCGAGTTCACGGCTCGGTACTTCTTCGGTTCACGTGTTCAGACGAACGGCAAAACCGGATCGCCAATCCGCTATTACGCGCCCGATGGGACGACGCTCTGGGGCGACGACAGCATCCTGGAGTCGGTTCGGCCGCGCCGGTTCGTCCACACCTGGCGTTCGCTATACGACGACGAACTCTCCGCCGAGCCGGCCAGCCGGGTGACATGGGAAATCGAGCCGCACCCCGGCGGGGTGACGAAGCTGACCGTCGTCCATGATCAGCTCGAAAAGTCGCCAAAGACGGCCGCGAGCGTGTCGGGGGGCTGGATGTTCGTTATCAGCGGCCTGAAGACGCTGCTCGAGACGGGCCAGCCGTTGGGGGACCGGAGTATCGGCGCAACTAGCGTGAAGTCCTGATGGGACACCTGCTGTCCTTTTCGGCGGTGCGGCATTCGTCTTATAGCTGAAACGCGATCCACCTTCAAGGAGGACCAAATGAAGTACGCGCTGTTGATCACCCAGGGCGATTGGTTGGCGAACGGCACCGATGGCGAGCGTGACACGGCCATGAAGAAGATCGTCGACTGGTGGGGTGAGCAGTTTGCCAGCGGCAAGATGGTTGGCGGGCATCAACTACAGTCACCCGATACGGCGACGACGGTGGTCATCGAGCGCGGCAGGACCACCCTGCTCGACCGTCCGCTGCTGGAAGCCAAGGAGGCGATTGGTGGCTTCGGCATCCTCGAGGCGAAGGATCTCGAAGAGGCGCTCGCCGTCGTCAAGACGATGCCGCAGCCCGACGGCAAGGTCGAGGTGCGACCCATCATCGAGCGTGGGCGCTGACCAGGGGTCGTACCAACTACTCGAACGCGTCTTTCGCGAGGAGGCGGGCCGGCTCACCGCGAGCCTGGTCCGCCAACTCGGCGACTTCGATCTGGCGGAAGAGCTCGTGTCCTCGGCCGTGGTCGAGGCGCTCGAGCACTGGCGGCGTGACGGGGTGCCTGAACGGCCGGCCCATTGGCTGCTGACCACGGCACGCAGGAAGGGTCTGGACCGTTTTCGCCGGGAGGCGACCTACCGGGCGAAGCTCGAGCTCATTGGCTCGTTGCCGCAGGAGCCTCCGCGGGAGGCCGATGATCGGCTGCGACTGATCTTCACATGCTGTCATCCTGTCCTGGCGCCTGAGTCGCAGGTGGCGCTGACGTTGCGCGCCGTTCTCGGCCTCACCACCGAAGAAATCGCGCGGGCCTTCTTGGTGCAGGAAGAGACGCTCGCCAAGCGGATCGTCCGCGCCAAGCACAAGATCGTCGCCTCCGGAGTTCCGTATCGGGTGCCTGCGCCGGGCCAGCTCGTCGAGCGTCTCGACGGCGTGCTGAGCGCCGTCTACCTGATCTTCAACGAAGGCTATCTCGCAACCGCAGGGCCGTCGCCGTTGCGGCGCGACCTTGCCATGGACGCCGAATGGCTCGCGAGTCTGCTGGTGCGGCTGCTCCCGGACGAGCCCGAGCCGATCGGGCTGCTGGCACTCATCCGCCTGCACCTCGCCCGATGGCCGGCGCGGTTGGACGCCGAGGGCCGGTTGGTCTTACTCGAAGACCAGGACCGATCACTGTGGGATCGGCGCGCGATCGCGGCGGCCGTCAAACTCATCGAACGCACCGCCGGATTCCATCGACTCGGCCGCTACCAGATCGAGGCCATGATCGCCGCCCTCCATTCCGAGGCCGAGAGCTGGGCCGCCACTGACTGGCCTCGCGTGCTCGCTCTCTACGACCTTTTGACACAAATTGATTCGTCGCCGGTGGTGCTGCTCAGCCGGGCGATCGCGTTGCGCTTCGTTCAAGGTCCAGCGGCAGTGTTGGCTGAACTGGAGAAGCTGACTGCTTCGCTTCAGCACTACCACCTCTTCCACGCGACCCGCGCCGCCTTTCTACGAGATCTTGGGCGTGATCGCGAGGCTGCTCGTGCCGATACGCAGGCGCTTGCACTGACGAAGAATTCCGGCGAACGCGTGCTTCTGCAGAATCGCCTCGCTCTTGAGTCAATCGCAATCAGGTCTGCATAACGCGGATCGGTTCTGGGCGCACATTCTCGTTCAGCCGGAACAGGTTCGTCGGATCGTAGCGAGCCTTGATCGCGGTGAGTCGCTCCAGTGTTCTGCCAGGATAGGCCTCGTGAATACGAGACGGCCCATCGCTTGCCAGGAAGTTCACATAGGCGCCGGGTTCCCCGTTTCGAAGGGCGTGCCAGAACCTGGTGGCCCACGCCTGATAGGGTGTCGCATCCTCCGGGCGGTCGAATAGGGCGGCGATGGTCACGATGATGCGTCGGGCGCGGTGGGCGTAGGCGGTCGCATCAGCCGGTACCCGTGACACCGCGCCTCCGAGCACGCGGATCTGGGCGGCCCGCAGCTTCGCATCGGTAGCGTCGAGATGATCGATGATCGTTTGCGCGGCCTGGCGGTCGATTGCATCGACGAACAGGGTTCGATTCGCCGCAATTGGGTGGTAGGTCGGGTCCTCCGGCGGATAGATCTCCGGATAGGGCATTGGCCGTAGCATGTCCACGATCGGTTTCGCGATCGCGCGGAACGGTGCCACGGCGCGCTGTCCTGCATCAGGCTCACCGGCATAAACCATCAGTGCGAAGATCACGAGCTTGCCCTGATACTCAGCCGGGACGAACGGCATCGGAGGGGCCGTCATCACGTTCGCGATGGTCGTCAGTTCCTCGGGGGCTGCATCAGCAGCGGCGACGATTGACGCAATACTGTCGGCCGTTGCGGGCAGCATGAGCATCCCGCCAAACACGGTGCCGACCGGGTGGAGACGGAAGTTAAAGCGCGTCGCAACGCCGAAGTTTCCGCCGCCGCCGCGGATGGCCCAGTAAAGATCCGGATTCGACTCGGCGTCGGCTCTCACGGTGGTCCCGTCGGCAGTCACGACGTCGGCCGCGATCAGGTTGTCAATGGTCAGGCCATGCCTGCGCGAGAGGTAGCCGACTCCGCCACCCAGCGTCAGTCCCCCGATCCCGACCGATCCGGTGTCGCCAAAGCCGGTGGCAAGGCCATAGGCTTGCGCTGCGTCCGAATATTCGCGCGCGGTCAGGCCGGTCTCTGCCCACGCCGTGCCGTCTTCCGCGTTGATGGTGAGCGCCTTCATGTCGCGGAGATCGATGACAACCCCACCGTCGGAGACGCCGTGCCCAGCGCCGCTATGGCCGCCGCTGCGGATGGCGAGCTCCAGACCGGCCTCGCGCACGACGTCGACTACCCGCGCCACATCGTCGCCGTCAGCCACGCGCACGATGAGGGCCGGCCGACGATCGATCCCTCCAACGAAGACTCTGCGGGCATCGTCATATTCCGGATCCTGCGGCTGGATCACGTGCCCCTTGATCTGTGAGCGAAGCCTGTCAATTGCGATCATCCAATGCCTCCACGAGACTTGTGTTGGTCTGTCACGTGTTGTGACCGATCACGACCCCAAGACTCATCGGTCGCGAGCCAGACTCGAACGTCTGGCTCGAGTTACGAGGACCGACTAGTCGGCCTCAGGCGGCCGCCCGCTGGAGCTGGAGGCGGCGTGATCGCCGGCGCCACCAGAGGATGGTTGCGCCGATGCCGAGGACGGAAACCAGAACGGCCAGCCAGATCAGCGCACGGGGATGGGTCAGCTCCTCTACTGCAGACCCCAGCCGGATGCCGACCAGCAGGAAGAACCCTGCCCAGATCGCGGTCGAGATTGCGACTCCAATGGCGAACAGCGGATACGGGAAGCGCACCATTCCGGCAAGGACGGTGATCGGAATCCTCATCCCGGGGATGTGTCGCCCAAAGATCACGGCGAGAATGCCCCAGCGGCGCATCAGCGGACGCACCGCATCGATCCTTTCCGGAGGGCAATGGACGTAGCGCCCGTAGCGGGCGATGATCCGGACGCCGAAACGGCGCGAGATCGCGTACAGGATCGAGGATCCGCCAACCACGGCCACCACGCAGCCGATCAGCGCTTGCCAGTACTCCAGGTTTTCCTGCCCGACCTGGTAGCCGGTATACATCACCATCACGTCGCCGGGAAGCGGGATCGGCACCCCAGCCTCCTCGATGAACAGCAGGCCAAAGGCGCTGAGCACGCCGTACTGGTCGAGCAGCGCGCCGAACCAGTCGGACAGGTTGCCGAGAAGATCGCCGGCGAAGTCCCAGCCGCGGTCGTAGAAAAAGTCACTGAGGTTAAGCGGGGTCACTGCAAGGAAGGACCGCCCAGCCGAGACAAAGATTGCGCCGGGTCGGAGGCCCGAGTCCGATGGTAGGCTCGATCAATGGATTCGCAGGAAGGGGCCGCGTCAGCGCAGCCCGCACAGGCCGTCGAAAAGCGTCCACGGACGCCAGAACACCGAGAGCTCAAGCCGCCAGAATGGTTCGAAGAGCGGCTGCAGACCTGGATCCAGCGAATGGGCCTGGGGGCCTGGACAGTCCGGACCTCGTACAAGCCCAAGCTCCGGGGCGCCGAAGGGTATGCGAAGGTCACTCCGACCTTTCTCGAAGCGGAGCTCGAGTTTCGGCAGGACGTCCTGGTGGAACGCGGCGATGTCGTCATCGTCCACGAATTGACCCACATCCTCACCGACGACTGGGCCGACGCGATGCAGCAGGTGATTCGGGAAATGGTGCCGAAACGCCTGCAGCGAGAGGCTCGGGATGTCCTGCGGCCACACGAGGAGTCGGTGGTCGAGGCGATCGCGCATGCCCTGGTCCGAACGGCGGAACAGGCATCGACGGCTGCCACGAAGGAGGCCGTGGCAGCGACGAAGTAAGCATCCAAATGGCCCCCACCCTGCCCCCCCCAGAGGGGGAGGGATATGAGCGCGCAGACCATCACGCAACGAGAAAAGGCGTGGACGCGCGCCGAGCTCGCTCGC
>CAZRMD010000228.1:0-5209 GCA_964601135.1 uncultured Actinomycetes bacterium
ATCATCGACGTCAACGGCGGCCTGCTGATGGATTGATGCGCCATTTTTCCTGGGACCTCCACCTTCATCCCGGACCTTCGTCCGCTCCGCGCTGGGGCGATGGCCTGCAGGTGTGGAACGCGGCCAGGGACGCGGGTGTCCGCGGATTCGTGTGGAAATCTCATGAGGAGCACACCATCGACCGGTGCCGCTCGTTACCGCCCGGGCCGCCGGTGGCCATCGGTTCGGCGTCGCTCAACCCCTGGGCGACCGCTGCGACGGTGAGGTCGGCACTCCAAGCCGGCGCTCGATGGATTTGGGGACCCACGCGCAACGCGAACGGAGACCTCGCGTGGGATTTGCCGCTTCCATCGTGGTGGCCGGAGCTGCTTCCGGATCTCCCGGCCGGAGTCGTGCTCGCCACCGGTCATGTCGACGCTGCAGGGCGGGAAGCGTTCGCCGTCATTGCCTCCCAGTTGTCCGGCGTTTATTGCAGCGTGACCCACAGCCTGTACCTGGACGATAACGAGATGATTGCGCTCGCCGACCTCGGCTGCGCCTTCGAATTCGATCTCTACACTGCCGCCTATCCCGTCCCCGGGCGTCCGCGCCGAGATCTGCTCGAGCGCGCTCGCGAACTCCGCGACCACGATGTCTTCGTCTACCTCACATCGGATGCAGGCCAGGCGCACGTTGGCAATCCGTTCGATTTCTCGGGCCGCATGCTTGATCAACTGGCGACAGAAGCAGGCGACCGACTCATCGATGAGCTCGCTGTCGAGAAGCCAGAGGCGTTCGTCGCACGGATCACGGTCGCAGGGGCTCGGTCGTGAGCCTCGGGATTCTCGTGGGAGCCGGCGGCGGAATCGGGTCCGCCTGCGCGCGGGCTCTCGATTCCTCGGTCGACCTGATGATCTTGTCGGGTCGCTCCGATTCGCGGTTGCGGACGACCTATCAGGCGATGACGGCGAAGGCGATCGCGGTCCCTGCCGACATCGCCACCGAGAACGGGCGCGATGCGATCGTGCACGCGGTGCGCGAGAGCCAGCTCGAGATCGGCTGGGTTGTGCTCGCGTCTGGAGTTCCCCTGCGCGGCGCCTTGCCGAAGCTGACGCTGCGCGACATCCAGGACACGCTGATCACCAACCTCGTCGGTCCGGCGCTCCTGATCCGAATGCTCCTCGACTGCCAGTGGCACGCCGACGCCAGCATCGTCGTCGTCGGATCGATCTCGGCATCGCGCGCGCTTCCGAATCGCTCGATCTATGGCGGAAGCAAGGCCGGCCTCGAGCACCTCTGTCGCTCGCTCGCGGCGGAGGTTGCGCCGTTGGGGATTCGGGTGAACGTCGTCGCCCCAGGGGTGATCGACACACCGTTCCTGGGCAGCGATCGCGAGCCGCTCGATCGCTGGGTGCAGGCGCGCGTGCCGCAGCAACGGCTTGGCACCCCGAAGGAGGTCGCCGACGTCGTCCGCTACCTCGTGCTGGAGGCGCCGAGCTATGTGACCGGTGCGCGAATCGCCGTCGATGGGGGCGCGGAGAGCGTGGCGTGAACGCCCAGGCCTTCGAACAGCCGGCGCTCCATGTGGCCACCAAGGCCGAGGCGGTCTACCAGGAGCTGCGTGGCCGCATCCTGGATGGGTCGATCGAACCGGCCTCGACCCTCAATCAGGAGGTGCTCGCCGCCCAGCTCGGTCTTTCGATTACGCCGTTACGCGAAGCCCTGCGCCGGCTCGAGGCGGAAGGCCTGGTCCGCCTCGAGGCGCATCGGACAATGACCATCGCGCCGCTGACCCGGCGAGAGCTCGATGAGCTTTACGCCGTACGCCTCCAGCTCGATCCCTTCGCGGCGTCGCTGACCGCGAACGTGGCCTCCGACGAGGAGCTGGTGCATATCGAGCGGCTGGCTCGTCAACGCGTCGCCCGCAGCCCGCGCGCTCTGTTGCAGCACAACCGGACCTTCCATCGTTTGATATACGCGAACAGCGGCAACCTGGTGCTGATCGGCATCCTTGACAAGCTGTGGAACCAGACGGATCGCTATCGCTTGATCGTCTTGCGCGACCGGATCCAGGAGCGGGCGGCCGGCGAAGAACACCGCGACATCGCGGCCGCCCTTCGGGTGCGCAACGAGGCATTGGTCGCCGACCTCGTCCACAGGCACGTTCAGAAGACCCAGCATCTGATCGAGCAGCTCGTCGATGACCGCTGACAGCGACCGGGCCGCTGAGCTCATCCGGCTGGGGGTGCCGACGCTACACGAGGCGAACCAGCGGCGTGGGCTGATGCGCCGGGTGCATGTGCTCGTCGGGGAGGCGTTCGCCGGGCCGGCGCTGACGGTGGCCATCCCCGCGGGCGACAACCTCGGCCTTCACCTGGCTCTGGCAGAAGCGGAGCCCGGCACGGTTCTTTGCGTCGCCAGCGCCGGACGGGGCCTCTTCGCGGCAGCTGGCGAGCTGATCGCGGAGGCGGCACGAGCCCGCCGGCTGGCGGCGATGGTGATCGAAGACGGCGTCCGCGACATCGAACACCTCTCCCCGCCGCCGGCCATCGCCGCGCTCGGGATCAGCACCCGGGGCACGATCAAGCGCCGATTCATCTCGTTGACATCACCGATCGCCCTGGATGGCGTCCTGGTCCGCGGCTCCGATTGGATCGTCGGCGATCGGAACGGCGTGTGCGTGATTCCTTCCGAGCGGATCGACGACGTGTTGGCATCCGCGCGGGCGCGGACCGCCCGCGAAGACGCGCTGCGGGGACAGATCCGGCAGGGCGTTCCAACGACACAAGCCCTCGGCCTTGCCCCCTCGACCTCTGGGAGAGGGCAGGGTGGGGGCGCCTGATGCGAATCGAAGACGTCGAGGTCACCACCCTCCGGTTCGACTACCCGCCGGGTGGTGGGTTCCGGTATGCCGGCGGCACCGTAACCAGCCGGGTGACGTCACTCATCCGCGTCCACACGGATGCCGGGATCGTGGGCTTGGGCGCCGCCTACAGTCATCCCGACCTGGTGCGGATCATCATCGAGGGCAATCTGCGCACGCATCTGCTCGGTGAAGATCCACTCCAGCTCGAAGCGCTCTGGGACAAGCTCTACGGCCTGACTCGCTGGTATGGGCGCAAGGGCGCGGCCGTCTCCGCGATCGGGGGGATCGACATTGCCCTGTGGGACATCCGGGGAAAGGCGTCGGGCAAACCGGTCTATCGCTTGCTGGGCGGCGAACGAGGCGTCGCACCCGCGTATGCCAGCGGGCTCTTCTGGGTCGACGATGTCGCCGCGCTCGAGCAAGAAGCCGCTCGCCATCGTGCGCATGGTTTCAGGCGGGTAAAGATGCGGCTGGGCCGCAACGAGGACTACGATGTCGCGGCGGTCAGGGCGGCGCGTCGGGGTGTTGGCGCCGATGGCGATGTCATGGTCGACGGCTCACATCGATACAGCCTCGACACGGCTCAGCGGATCGCCCGGGTGCTGGCCGAAGAGCGCGTGTTCTGGTTTGAAGAGCCATTTCCGCCCGAGGACCTGGATTCATTCGTCGCCCTGCGCAAGGCGGTCGCCGTGCCACTCGCCGCTGGTGAGAATGAGTTCGGCGTTCAGGGCTTTCGCGAGATCCTGCGGGCGAGGGCCGTCGACATCGCGCAGCCGGACGCCTGCCGGACCGGCGGCATTACGGAATCCACGCGGATCGCCCGCATGGCGGCGAACAGCGGCGTCCGGATTGCCCCGCACACCTGGAGTGACGCCGTGGCGCTGATCGCGAACGCCCACGTGGTCGCTGCCCTCCCGCATGGCGTGACCGTGGAGGTCGACCAGACAGGCAATCCGTCCATCGAGCAGCTGCTTGCCGAGCCGCTCCGCATCGAAGACGGGCTATTGCATCTGTCCGATCGACCCGGCCTGGGGATCGAGCTCAACGCGGCAACGGTCAAAAGGCTCGCCGTGCCAAAAGATCAGTTGATGCAGGATGGCAACTACTCCGACCTCGTCTTTGGCCGCGAGCACTACAGTGTTCCACTGCCGTACGAGGCCGCCACCAAGACTTCACGCTGATGGGCCTGCGGGTCGCGATCGGCCAGATCTCCTGTGAGTCGAACACCTTCGCGACCTTCGTTTGCGATCTGGAGACGGTTCGCAAGACCGGGTACGTCTATGAAGCCGACGAACTCTTCGCGTTGAAGGACGTGAACAACGAGGTCGCCGGCATGCTGGCGACCGTCGAGGCGGCTGGTGCGACGGCCGTGCCATTGCTCGCGTCGCGCTGGAATTCATCCGCCACGGTGACCGCCGAGTGCTACGCGTACCTCCGCGACCATCTCCTGGCGCGGCTTCGCGAAGCCGGCCGAGTCGACGGCGTCCTGCTTTCCTGCCACGGATCGATGGTGGCGCAAGGTACCGACGATCCCGAGGGCGACCTGGCTCGCGCCGTCCGGCAGATGGTCGGGCCGTCGGTACCGATCGCGATGACGCTCGACCTGCATGGCAACGTCACGCAGACGATGGTTGACAGTCTCACCGCCATCCTCGGTTACAAGGAATACCCGCACGACGATCCGGTGACGACGGGTGAGCGTGCGGGCCACCTGGTGCTCCGGGCCGCCCGCGGAGAGGTGCGACCGGTGATGGCCTGGGTGCGGCTGCCCATGATCCTGACCGCGTTCCATGCGTCGACCAAAGGCGATGGGCCGTTCGCCCAGCTCATGAACACGGCGAAGGGGCTCGAGCGGCAACCTCGCATCCTGTCGACGTCGATGCAGTTTGTGGGCTCCTACATCGACATCCCGGACATGGGATGCAGCACCGTCGTCATCACGGATGGTGATCGTCACCTGGCACAGCACGAAGCGCGCAAGCTCGCCGCCGACTATTGGGCGCGTCGGGAGGAGTTCCTGGTCGAGACCGTGAGCGTCGCGGAGGCGGTGCGCCGAGGCCGGCTGATCGAAGGCGGCCCGATCATTCTGCTGGATACGGCCGACACGACGGGCGGCGGTGCGGCAGGTGACAGTATCGATCTCGTCAAGGGCCTGCTGGACGCGGGAGTCACCGAGCCATCGCTCGCGATGGTGGTCGATCCGGTGGGCGTCAAGGAATGTTTGCAAGCAGGCATGGGCGCGAACGTCACGCTCGAGCTTGGCCATCGCGTCGATACTCGCTGGGGGAAGCCGGTTCGACTCAGCGGCCGCGTCCCTATTTCCACTGTGAGGGCATCGACGACTCCAAGCTCCTGACCGCGGAA
>CAZRMD010000229.1:0-5205 GCA_964601135.1 uncultured Actinomycetes bacterium
ATCCAATGCTCGTCGCCCCCTCGTGGATCTGACCATCGATGTCGACTCTGCTGGCATAGATGGCGTTGGGTGGGATGAGTTTGTTGCGCACGACCTGGAGATTCGCGGTCGGGAAACCAAGCGTCCGGCCGCGCTTGGCGCCATGCTCCACGATCGACCGAATGAAATAATCGCGGCCCAGCAGTTGCGTGGCTGCTCGCATTTGCCCGAGCAGGACCAGGCGGCGGATCCTCGAACTACTGATGGGCTCGCGTCCCCGCTCCACCGGACGAACGACTTCGACCTCGAAGCCCTGCCGAGCACCGAGTCGTCGAAGGAGTACGGCATCGCCGCGGCGGCCTCGTCCGAATCGGAAGTTTTCGCCGATGACCACCCGCCGGAGCGGCATCCCGCGCGTCAGCCGCTTCATGAACGCGAACGGTGTTAGCCCAGCGACCTCATCGGTAAATTCGATGACGACGATGTGGTCAATCCCAAGCTCTTTAAGCAGCCAGATTCTTTCGTCGAGCACCGTCAAATTTGGGGGACAGTTGTGGGGGTCCAGCACACAGCGCGGATGTGGGTCGAAGGTCACCACCATGCTCTCGGCGCCCGCCGCCTTGGCACCTCCGATCAACGTCTTGAGCAGTGCCTGATGGCCCCTGTGAACGCCGTCATAGGTGCCGATCGTCATGTGGATCGGCCGGTGAAACGATACGACGTCGTTTGGAAATCCAGCAATCACGGGGTTCATGCGTTGAAGACAGCCCGCGGCTGGAGCTGGCGGTCATCGACCTCCCCCCAGGCCACCAGTTGCCCCTCCGGATCCAGCATCCGGTAGCGTCCGCTGGCCGAAGCTGGAGCGGGAACTCGCCGACCGCAACGGATGGCCTCGACTGTCTGGCGATCCAGCGTCAGGGCCGGCCAGTCACGAAGCGGCAGATCGAGTGGCAGAAGCGTGGTTTGCCAGGTCTCCCCCATCTCGGTGAGGCGTGCCGGCGGAATGGCGGACTCGAGGGTCAGCGGGCCGACGGCACTGCGGGTGAGTGCCGACAAATAGGCGCCGCACCCGAGCGCCGCACCCAGATCCTGGGCCAGGCTGCGCACGTACATGCCGCGCCCGGATCGGACCTCGCAGCGAGCAATCGCCGAGGCAGGGTCGTACGAAATCAGCCTGAGCATCTGGATCTCGACCCGTCGGGGCAAGCGCTCGACGACTTCTCCTCGTCGCGCTTTGCGATAGAGCGCCTCCCCGCCCTGCTTCAACGCGGAATAGAGCGGCGGTACCTGGTCGATCTGTCCGGTAAAGGACGGAAGGACGGTTTCGATGCGCTCTTGGGTAAGCCTACGCGGATCACCCGATGGGGTGATGGTGCCTTCGGCGTCACCGGTCTCGGATACCGCGCCAAAGGTGATCGTCGCCAGGTACGTCTTCGGCCATTCGTGCACGAAATCGGCCAGTCGGGTCGCGGCGTTGACCAGGATGGGCAGCACCCCGGCGGCGGCTGGGTCCAGCGTTCCGCCGTGACCGATCTTCGTGATGCCGGGGAGCCGCCGGATGGCGCGCACGACGCTAAAGGACGACGGACCGACTGGCTTGTCGACGTTCAGGATGCCGGATGCCACTCGAGGTCGTTCATGCGCGCCCGCACTTCCGCCAGCACCTTTGCCTCCGCCTCTTTGATTGGCATTGCCATTTCGATGCCCGCGGCGCGCCGGTGGCCGCCGCCGCCGAATTTTGCCGCCAGCTCAGCCGCATCGACCTGGTCGCGACTGCGGATGCTGACTTTGGTCAGACGGGGACCGGCTTCCTTGAAGAGCACGGCCAGCTCCTGTCCGCGGACCGTGTTGAGCTGGTCGATGGCACTGTCGGCCTGGTCGGTGGTTGCACCACTATCGCGCAGCGCAGCCTGGGTAATCGATCCCCACACCAGTCGATCACCGAACTCGAAATGCAGCCCCTGCAGGATGCGTCCCTGCATCCGGAGCGTGGATGGTGGCCGGCTCTTGAACAACCCACGAGCCATCATCACTGGGTCGGCCCCCAGGCGGACGAGCTCGGCGGCTGCTTGTAGGGCGCGCGCTGAGGTGTTGTCGTGGCGGAATCCGCCGGTGTCCGACAGGATCGTGGTGTAAAGGCACGAGGCCGCCGCCGGCGGGATCTCGATCTTCCATGCCTTGAACAGGTCATAGACGAGCTCCCCCGTCGACGCCGCATCCACGAGCACCAGGTTGATGGTGCCGAAGCCCGCATTCGTGACGTGATGGTCGATGTTGATGACCACCGTAGCTTTGGTGACCACGTCCTCATAGAGGCCGGCTCGCGAGGCGTCGCTGGCGTCGAAGATGAAAACCGGGGCCCGGGCCGGGGCCGGACGGCGGTCGACGCGCTCGATGCCCGGCAGGAACCACCACGCTCCCGGCACGGGCGGCGATGACAGGACAGGGACCGATTTTCCCAGCGGCTCGAGCACATGCGAGAGCGCGAGCGCTGACCCCAACGTGTCGCCATCGGCGTCTTTGTGGGTGACCGCCGTCAGCACGTTGGACTTCTCCACGACCTCCCAGATCTTGGGGGCCACTGCAGCCACCTCTGGGCGCGGCGGCGCGAGCTCAGCGACCGGCGTCGGACTCCCCTTGCTGGACCTCCCGCAGGAGCTGGCTGACGCGCACGCTGTACTCCACGCCCTCGTCGAGCTGGAAATGCAGATCCGGCGCAAAGCGCAGGTTGGAAAGGCGCGAACCAAGCTCGCGACGGATGAAACCCTTGGCGTGTTCCAGACCATCGATGGCGGCCTGGCGGCCGTTGGCCTCACCCACGACGCTGACCTTGACCGTCGCGTTACGCAAATCTGGACTGAGCTTGACCTCGGTGATGCTCGCCATCCCGATGCGGGGATCCTTCAGGTCGCGGATGATGATCTCGCTGATCTCCTGGCGCAGCTGTGCGGCGACGCGTTCGACTCTATGACTGCCCATGACATCAATTGTATGGAGGCTCGTCTAGCGATCCAGGATCTCCAGCACCGGGGCCAGCGCTACCAGTGATTTCTCTGTGATTGGCTCCACGATCAGCTGGACATGCCCGATGCCGTGATCGGCATACTTCCGGAGCTCCGCGGCGATCTGCTCCGCATTACCCATCAACGGTTTGACCTCCTCGCCGGATCCATAAACGTCCTTCCTGCCGGGCGAGCCCGGCATCTGGATCAGCACGGCGACGGTCCGCTCGATCTCGCGCGGGTTTCGACCAGCGGCCCGGCAGGCGGCATCCACGGTATCGCGCAGCGGGTCCACACCCTCAGGCTGGTTACCGGTCTGTCGATACCAGGCGTTCCAGGCGTCGGCGTAGGGGACGGTGATCTCGAGCATCCGCTTTCCCGTTGAGCCAATCAGCAGCGGCATGTCCGCCCGGGGACGCGGGAGCAGTTCGCAGTCGCGCGTCGTATAGAACTCGCCCTGGAAGTCGACACGTCCCTCGCGAAGCAGCGACCGGATGATCGTGAACGCCTCCGCGAAACGCGAGATGCGGCGGTCGAAGGGAAAGCCATAGGCCGTGTATTCGGTCTCATTCCAACCGGCTCCCAGTCCAAGGATCAAGCGACCGCCGCTGATCTCGTCGACGGTGCCGGCAAGCTTGGCGAGCATCGCCGGGTTGTGGAAGCTCGTGCAGGCAACGAGTGGGCCAAGCGCGATCCGGCTGGTGACCGCCGCGATTCCGGCGAGCTGGGTCCACGCCTCCCAGGGACCGCGCGCGCCGTACGCATCATCGCGGTACAGCAGATGGTCGCCGACCCAGATCGAATCGAAGCCAATCTGTTCGCCTAACCGGGCCATCGCGGCCAGCTCAGGCCACCGGACTTCTCGCTCGACCTCGGGGAGCTGGAAACCGACTTTGAGCGGTCGGATGAGCGTTTAGGCCTGCTTGACCTGGTAGGACTCGATGACGTCGCCTTCCTGGAAGTCCTGGTAGCCATCCACCCGGATGCCGCACTCGAGTCCGGCGGTGACTTCCTTGACATCGTCCTTGAACCGCTTCAGGCCGGCGATCTGGCCTTCGTGGATCTGCTTGTTGTCGCGCAGCAGCTTGGCCACGGAGCCGCTGGTGATCTTGCCATCCTGCACCCTGGATCCGGCGATGATGCCGACTTTGGGGATTTTGATCGGCGTCAGCACCTCGGCGCGGCCTTCCCAGACCTGAACGAAGGTTGGCTCATAGAGGCCCTTGATGGCCCGCTCGATGTCGTTCGTCACGTTGTAGACGACGTCATAGCTGCGGATGTCGACCTTTTCGCGTTCAGCGGCCTTCTGCGCCAGTGCATCGGTCTTGACGTTGAAGGCGATGACGAGGGCGTTCGACACGGCCGCCAGCAGGATGTCGGACTCCGTCACCGGACCGACGCCTTCGAAGACGACCTTGATCTGCACCTGCGGATCCTGGATCTTCAGCAGCGATCCCTTCAACGCTTCCACCGAGCCGTTGCTGTCCGCCTTGAGGACCAGGTTCAGGTCCTTGATCGTCCCCTTCCCGACCTGTGCCGAAAGGTCGGCGAGGGTGACCCGGCGGGTCTGTGCCAGGGTCGCAACGCGATGCTGCTCGGCCCGCTGGCCGGCAATGGTGCGCGCGACCTTCTCACTCGACACCACCTGGAAGATATCGCCCGCGGTCGGCACATCCGGCAGGCCGGTAACGACGGCGGGCGTGGCTGGGCCAGCGTCCTTCATCTTTCGGCCGCGGTCATCGAGCAGAGCCCGAACCTTGCCAAAGATATGGCCGACCACGAGGTTGTCGCCCACGCGCAAGGTGCCGCCTTGGACGAGCACGGTGGCGACCGGTCCTCGTCCCTTCTCCAGGTGGGCATCGATGATCGTGCCCGCCGCCAGCTTGTTGGGATTGGCCTTGAGGTCCTGCAAGTCGGCGACCAGCAGGATCATCTCGAGGAGCTCGGAAAGCCCGGTCTTCTGCTTGGCGGACACCGGCACCATGACGGTTTGCCCGCCCCACTCCTCTGGCACCAGACTCTGTTCGCTCAGCCCCTGCTTGACGCGATCCGGGTTGGCACCGTCCTTGTCGATCTTATTGATGGCCACGACGATGGGAACCTGGGCGGCCTTGGCGTGTGAGATCGCTTCAACCGTCTGTGGCATCACGCCGTCGTCGGCCGCAACCACCAGGACCGCCACATCGGTGACCTGGGCACCGCGGGCGCGCATGGCCGTAAAGGC
>CAZRMD010000230.1:0-5128 GCA_964601135.1 uncultured Actinomycetes bacterium
ATTGCCGCGTCGGATCAGCTACGGGAGGCGTACGACCTCTTCCGTCTGGAGAAACAAGGTGCGCTGCGGTCGGCGGCGACGCTGGACTTCTACGACCTGCACCTCGGCAAGTTCTTCCGGTGGCTGTCGGCCAACCATCCGGCCGTCACGTCATTCGGCGAGCTCGACGCCGACATCGTCCGGCGCTACAGGGCCGAGCTGGCTTCGACTCCGGCGCGGTTCGGCCGCCAGCTCTCGCCGGAGTCGCTCCACTGCTCCCACCGGGCGCTGCGTGTCTTCCTGCGCTGGGCCGACCTTGAGGGCCACCCGATCGACCCTCGGCTGCTGCGGCTGCCGGCGCCCCGCGTGCCTCGTAAGGAGATGACCGTCTTCCACGCCGCCCAAGTGCGGGCCCTGCTCGCCGCCTGCAACTCGCCGACTGAGGACCTGCTCCTCCGGATCCTGATCGGTTCCGGCGTGCGGATGTCGGAGCTCTGCGGCCTGGCAGTGCGGGGGCCGGACGGGCTTCCTGACCTGATGATCGACTCCCTGGACCGCGGCTACGCCGAGCTCCGGGTGCGCTGGGAGTCCGCCAAGGGCGGGCGCGCCCGGCGCGTGCCGGTAACCCCGCAGCTGGCGACGGCGATCAAGCGCTACACCTCGCGCCACCGGCCGGCCAGCGACTCGCCGGTCCTGCTGCTGAACCGGAACGGCCGGCCGTTCCTGAAGGGCGGGGTGGAGGCGACGATGAACCGGCTGGAGCGGCGTCTCGGCTTCCGGGTCCACGCCCACGCCTTCCGGCACACCTTCGCCACCGTGGCCACCCAGATGGGCTGGAATTTCGAGCGTCTGCGCTCGGCGATGGGGCACGCCGACTACACGGTCCTGCAGCGCTACGTGCGGCTCGCGTCGGACCGCGACCTGGGTTCGCTACGGGAGTGGCAGGAGTTCATCGTGCCGGACCCGTCGCTTCGACGTTGATCGCCCGGATGAGCGGAGCCAGCGTCCCACCACCAGGCCAGACCTTCGCCGTTGACGTTCGCGATGCTCGGGCGTTCCTCGAAGCTGCGATCTTTGCCCTCGGTGCAGAGGGCGAGATGGCCATCGAGGGCCAGCTGGCAGGGATCAGCTTCGACGATCTTCCGAAGGTCGTGGCGCCAGCGGAGGCGCTGCGACGCCAAATGTGGCGTCCCGTCATGGACTTCGCGGTCGTACCCCTCAGGCCCGACATTGTCCAATCACTCGTTAAGCGCATCACCACCGGGAAGCGGTACCGCGAAGGCGTTCTCCACATTCAGCTTGCGCGGATGGGCGTACTCATCTTGGGCGCCTATGACGTGGATCACTGGGGACCCGGCGGAACGTGGGTATCGGCCGAAGTCGGGGACACGCTGATGAAACGGCTGGTCAGCCAGGGTGCGATCGGATCGTTTCACCGGTGGCTTACGGCCGGTAAGTAGGCTCTTCGCGAGGCTGGTCGGCGATGAACCAAGAGGCAACCGGCCCATTTCCGCAAAGCAACGACTGGGCCGGTTTCCGACTGGGCCACCCCATTGGTCCAGATTGGTCCTTATCTGGGTCCAAACCGGTCCCATTTGCCAGCTTTTAGCTGGAGCAAGATAAGGTCATCTCGCGATGACAGCGCGCTCCCCGGCCCCACCAACCCTGGCGTCACTTCGGCACCACCGGCAAGCGATCCATGATGTGGCTCGCCGACGTGGGCTGACGAGCATCAAGGTCTTCGGTTCGGTCGCCCGCGGCGACGCGAGGGCAGGTAGCGATGTGGACCTCCTGGTCCAGCTCGAGCCTGGCAGTTCACTCCTGGACCTCGGCGGCTTTGTCGAAGACCTTTCGGAGCTGCTCGAGAGGCCGGTCCACGTCGTCACGCCGCGCACGCTGCACGGACCATTGGACACCAAGGCGCTCGAGGACGCCACGCAGCTCTGAATCGCGACCCGCGCTTCTCGGGTACATCTCGCATTCGGTCGGTCTTCTCGCGGAGTGGCGCCACCGCGGCAAAGAGGCGTTCTTGTCTGACCAGCTCCTGCAGGCGGCCGTACTGTGGCGGCTCCAGACCCTTGCCGAGTCTGCGACTCAGCTTTCAGACGAGGTCAAGGGGCGCCATCCCGACATCCCCGTGGCGTGGCGGCTTCCGCAACATCGTCGCCTACGGGTACGTCGATCGTCTCGACCCGGATCTGGTGTGAGCCTACGTAGCGAATGACCTAGATGAGCTCGGGCGACTGGCCGAATTCGAAATCGCGCGACCGGAGGAGAGCTAGAGTCCGCAGCCGCAGTAAATCGAGCGACCGCATCAGCGGCCGCTCGCCGGCTGGCGGCTCTGGCTTTGCGCGCCGATGAGCGTGGCAGCTGAAACTCGAGGTCTTGCAGTCTGGCGATTGCTCGCCTCTTGGGATGCGGTCCGGCGGGCGGCGGTCGGCAGCCCTGGCCTCCTGATCCGCATCGCTTACGTAGAGATGGTCGGCATTGCCTTGCTGTACGTCACCGGAGCGATCTCGGTGATCGTGGGGACCGCACCGCTTTCGTCCACCCAAGTCGAAGAGGTTGCACGGAAGGCGCCAGTCGTGGGTGGATTGATCGTGTCTCTTGTCGGTTGGTTGGGCCTGCGGAGCGGCTCGCGCGGCGGACCTCTGTCAGTCGAGCGACCTTTCGTCAGTCTTGTCCTGCTCTCACCCTTAGGACGTCGCGCGGCACTCATGCGCGGAGCTGCCCGACACCTGGCGATCTCAATCGGCCTCGGCGCCTTCCTCGGCGCCGCAGTCGGGATCGCATTCTCCCTTCGGATGCGCGGCTCGCCGTTCCTCTTCGCAATGTCCGCTGGAGCCGGCGGTGCGCTGACGGCGCTTGTCTACTCCGGCTCGGCGTTGATTGCCTGCGGCAAACGCTTTAGAACAGGTGTCGCCGACGTCATTGGCCTAGTGGCGACTCTGTTGGCCGCCACGGCGCTCGTCATGAACCTTCCCGTCTGGCCATTCGGCGCGGCGGCATCGGTGGCGCTGGTGCCAGCCGGCGCACAGGTGAGCCCTCTGGGGTTGGCCTTGCCGTTGGGCCTGGTGTTCGCGGGTCTGGTAACGCTCGAGGCGGCCGACATCGAGCGGCTTCGGCGCCGGTCGGAACTCGTCGGGCTCATCGGTTTCGCAGCAGGTGGCGAAAACTTCCGGCAGGCCTGGTCCGCGTATCGCCGACTCGCCGGCGAGCGCGCCCGCCGTAACACCCTCTTGCGGTTTTCGCGGCAGCACCTGCGGTGGGCGCCCGTGCTACGGCGAGACATCCGGTCCGCTCTGCGCTGGCCCGTCATTCGACTGCTGCGGATTCTGGCGCTGGCACTCGCCGTCGCGTTGGCGGTTGTCGCAGCCTCAAGCACGACTGTCCTACTGGCCGCGGCCGGCTTGGCCGCAACCCTTCTCGCTCTGGACTGCTGCGAGGGACTGAGCCAAGACGCTGACCACCCCCAGATGTGGGAGAACCTTCCTGTGTCGCGCCGCCGTCTGCTCGTCGAGCACTTGGTCTTGCCCGCGGTGCTGATCAGCGCCGCGGCCTCGTTTGCGGTCGCTTGTCTCGCTCTGTGGTTGGGTCCTCAGGTGCTGGGGCACACCTGGGCGGGACTTCTCGGGGTGGTCGCTGCACTTGCCATGGCAGCGGCGTCGATTGCGGCGAATCGGCCTTCGGTCCGCGAGTCGCCCTACCTCATGGAGATGATTGATGCGGATAGCACGGGGTTGGTCACTCTGACGTTATTCGGCGTCCGGTATCTCGGCCCACCGATCGTCGTCGGGCTCGCATTAAGTCCGGCCGTGCTTCCAGCCCGCCTCAGCCTTCCGTTCGCGACCCTTGGTCTGGCCATCGCCTTGGCAGCATTGGGGCGACGCCTTTGGACGCTGCGATGACGGCTGCTATTTCCACGGCCGGCGTGACCAAATCCTACGGAGGGCCGGCGCTGGCCCTGGGGCCCGTCGACCTCGCCGTCCACGCGCACGAACTGGTTGCGCTGGTCGGACCTAACGGCGCAGGCAAGACCACCTTCATCGAGATCGTGGCCGGGCTCCAAAGGCCGACCGCCGGCAGGATCTCCGTCTTCGGCGTCGAGCCTGGATCGCCCGAGGCGCGCCGGCGCGTGGCTCTGATCGGCGATCAGCCCAGCATGTACTCCGAACTGAGCGTCGAGGAGCACGCGGAGTTCGTGGAGGATCTGTCGAGCGTGAGCGCCGAAGGATCCCGTACCGACGAGGTTCTTGAAGCTCTCGGACTGCAGAGCAGACGAGAATGGCTGCCAGGCGAACTGTCCAAGGGGCTGCGCCAGCGTGCCTGGATCGCGCTGGGATTCATCCGACCCGCCGATCTGATCCTCGCCGACGAGCCTTACGCAGCCCTCGATCGTGATAGCCGGGCCGCCTTAACCCGGCTGTTCCGGCAGCGGTGCGACGAGGGGGCTGCCGCGGTGGTGGTTAGTCATCAGCAAGACCTGCTCCATGCTGCCGATCGAGTGGTGGCCTTCGAGGAGGGTCGCGTTGTGTACGACGGCCCAATCGGCGGCTACCGAGGCCAGGACGCGGAGGAGTCGGAGGCGGGCTAGCCGACAATAGCGACGCTACTCGGGTGTCCAACCGCACCTACACTGCTACCAGGGTGGAGTCTCCCGTCCCCGGACTGCCACTTCCGATGCTGGCCCTAACGGTGGCGGCGCTGGCATTGGATTTCTACCGCCTGGCCACAGGGAAAGAAGGCCCTAGCTTCGGGTTTGCCTCGTCCCGTGCGCGAACGCCAACGCAGATCCGCAAGCAGGCTGCTGTCGGGATGGCAGGCATTGTCGGGTTTGGCGTGTTGTGGCTGGTGACCTCGCACAGCTCCTTAATTCCTCCTGGCCTGGCGCCGGCTCTGTTCGCTGCTTCTGCCGTCGTCATCGGCGCGGCGCTGCTCTGGTTCGTCAGACAGAGGCGCAACTAACCGAGACGGTTCTGTCGATCGTTATCTGGCGACCCGAGTTGCGTGATCGGCTGTTAGGAGATCCGAGCGAATCAGGAGACTTTGACAAGGGACGGGGGCGAACCTATATTCGGAAGCCAAGTAAAGGCCCCGAGGGGACTCTGGATCAGGAGATCGAGGGTTCGAATCCTTCCTCCCCAGCCAA
>CAZRMD010000231.1:0-5128 GCA_964601135.1 uncultured Actinomycetes bacterium
TTGCCGATCATGTGCAGCCGCTTGCGCACCGGGCTGCGGAGTTCGTCGACGCGGAGTGCGGTCATTCGAAATCGACCAGGGCTTCGACGAGCTGGCCAAGCCGTCGCACGCCGGCGGTCAGGTCGATGCCGATGCGGGCACGGATTGCCGCGGCACCGGCAGGAGCGATGACTCGGAACGGCGTGGCGCACGACCTCCCGGGTCGAGCGCGAGGTGGGCGACGCCGGGCTCAACCAGCCAACCGGCGGGTGTCACCAGCGTGATCGCGAGCTCGTCGGGGTAGGGAAGCGGATTACGAATCTCGACGGTGAGGTCGAAGGGATGTCCGGCCGCGGCCCGAATGCGATATGGATGGACCTGCGCAATCGGGCCATGGGCTTCCAGGTCGATCTCGTCGAGCGGCAGGAGCTCACGGTGGATGGCTTCGAGGGCCGTGCCCCTGAGGCTGAGCTCGGTCAAATGGCTGAGCTCGCTCTGGATTGGCTGCCAGTGTCCGGTCAGCAGCAGGTCGGGCTGGATACGCCGATACAGCTCCGCGCTCTTTCGGTAGTCGTCGATCTCGAAGCCACCGGCGTACACATAATTGAGGTCGAGCCCGTCGGCGTGTCCCATCTGGTCGCCGATGAAGAGCACGTGCGTCTCATCGACGGTGACCTCGATGGCCACGGCGTAGCGCGTGTGCCCGGGCTGTTCGTGCAGGGTGAGGACATATTCCTCCCAGGCAATGGGCTGGCCGATTGGCAGGCGCCGGTCGACGGCGATGGGCTCGTACCAGAGGCAGGGAAGGTCGAAGTTGTGCGGTTGCTCGAGGACATCGGCGAACGAGCTGGCGGCCCATACCTGGGTGCCCTCGACCTGGCGCAGCAGATTGCAGCCAGCGACGTGGTCGTCGTGGTAGTGGGTGGGAATGACCGCATCGATGGCTCGCACCCCGAAGTCCCGTTTGAGGCTATCGGTCGTGTACAGCCATGGCCGGCGGGATGCTCGGTCGGTTCCAGCGGCGAGCGCACGGGTGAAGTCGTAGCCGAAGTCGATCAGCAGCGCCTTGCCGCTCTCAGACCGCAATACATATGAGGTCGCATGGCTGGTGCGATTGCGCAGCAGGTGCGGCGTCACCCGCTCGTAGGGAGCGGCGCGCAGATCGGCCACCACCATGGGCTCGCGCCGCAATGTCATCAACCGCTCGAGCCTCGTCACCAACAGGTCGATGGCATCGGCGGGCGACCGCATTGCTTCGCCGTGTGAGGGCAGCAGGATATCGGGAG
Organism: uncultured Actinomycetes bacterium; assembly: GCA_964601135.1. Lineage (GTDB taxonomy): Bacteria > Chloroflexota > Dormibacteria > CF-121 > CF-121 > CF-13. The sequence continues at coordinate 1,266 of CAZRMD010000231.1, forward strand.
CTCGATCCTTCAGATCCAGGAGCGATGCGATGGTCGCCGACACGCCCTCCGCACCGTTGTAGCTCCATTGCGTGGCGGCCAGCGACCAGACTTTTCCGGGAGCGGCGATCAGGTCTCCGGTGAACGCCATGAGCGCGCCGTCGACCTTGACCAACAGACTGACCGACCCAACGGTATGCCCGGGCGTGGGAATCACGCGGACGGTCAGGCCGTTCGCTGCAAAAGCCGCGTAGTCGGTAAGCGCGCCGGAGATCGTGACGTTTTCCAGAAGCGAAAAGCGGTCCTGCCGGTTGTTGTAGTTGTTGGCGAGCGGACGGGACTGCCAGTGCGCCTCGACCTGCGTGAAGAGTTCCTGCTCGGCGAGCGGCACCCAGATCCGGATGCCGGCCTGGGCCGCCCGGTTCAATCCCTGTACCTGGTCCCGATGGTGGTGGGTGACGAGGATGTCGGTGATGCGGTCGATGCCCAGCTCGGGCAGCTCATCGAGCACATCGCCGGCGCCAAAGTCGATGGCGATCGCCTCGTTCCCGTGCCTCACCAGGTAGACGTTGCAGGTGTCCTCGAACAGACAGACGCTGTTGGAAACCGTTTTTATGAGGGGCTGGGCCGCCGGCAGCGGGGGAGATGGCGAGATCTCGATCACGGCCATCGGCAACTGTGTCACGGCCGCGCGCGTTCCTTCGTCACCGGCTGGTAACGGCTCGGTACAGCCGTCGCATAAGTGGTGGTCGGCAACGGCCGCAGCTACGACATCAAGTGGTTTGGGCAGTTTCCCAGGCGTCGGCGATCGCCGCATAATCTCCCTCTTCAAACGACTCGCTGGTCAGGTCGACGTGGCTGGCGTAGTAGAGCGACGGGACCCCGATAGCGCTCTGCACGGCGAGGTAGCGGCGCCAGCTGGCACGATCCGGCATCTGCCAGTTGTCGGGGTCGATCAGCAGGTCGGGACAGGCGGCCTGCGCCACGCGCGCCCGGTGCCACATCTGTGGGAGCACGGCGTGCCCCGTGTTGACGTCGTTGAGCCGGATCATGTCGGTGACCGTCCGGAAATACGGGTTCGGCGTGTGGGTGATGATCAGCGCATCCGGCTTGATCCGCTTGGCCTCGCCGTACACGATGGCCAGGAGGCGATGGAGCAGCTCGACGCCCCACAGGTCACCGTGCGACCGCAGATCTTCGCCGGTTGGCGTGCGCGCCGTGAAGTCGATCTTGAAACCATCAGCATCGAGGCCATCTGCACCCAACAGGAGCTCGATCCGTTGTCGCAGGAATGCCTCATAGTCGGGGTGGCTCGGATCGGCCGCGATCGGCCGGCCGAACGGATCGCGCACGCAGAGGTCACGGTGCAATCCTTCGGGATCCCACGCCTTCCACCAGAGCAAGACCCGTTGGTCTGCCGCGTGGTGTCGCGCGATCCAGCCGCTGAGATCGGGCCATTTCGTAACGTCGGCTTCGGCAGTGCCGTAGGCAGCCTGCCACTTGTCGTCGATGACGACGGTCCCAGGCCTGAGACCGCGGTTTGCCAGGTGCCCGAGGAAATCATCGTAGTTGGCTTGCGTCGAAAAGTTGTCCGCCGGCTGGCCGGCAAGACGGCCGAGGTGGCATTGCGCGCCCCAGCCGCAGAACATCGGCCGACTCCACCACGCCGGCCGGATCCGCTGAACGTTCGGCGCAACGACGGCGAGCCGTTCCAGGAGCTCGACGTAGCGGCGGATCCCTGCATAGGGATCGTCGGCGCCGAAGCAGAAGACGACGGCCGGCGAGCGCCAGCGGCCGCGCACGGCAGTATGACCCTCGTAGCCGAGGGTGAGGCAAAACCCGTCCTCGCACGCGTCGAAGCCGAATCGGGTGAAACCGTGCTCGCCGGTTTCGGCGGCCAGGCCCATCATCAACCACGGGCCGTCCGGAAGTGATTCACCGATTTCGGGTGCGGCGCCGAGCGAGGCGCCAAAACAGAACGGCGCGGGGGTGAAGAACCAGTGGCGCATCCCTGGCAGATCCGTGCCCATGATGTCGATCGCAGAACTCGCATTGGCGGGGGTGACACGCCGCTCCTGGGCGGTCGGCTCCGGATTGAACAGGCTGCAAAAGTGCGAGGCGCTGCGGTAGAAGCCCACGCCGCGGCGAACGTCACCGGTGTAGTCGCCGCCGAACAGATGGCAGTCGGTCAGGTTTCCGTCCCCCTCGACGTCGACGAAGGCCGCCATCCAGTCGTCGAAGCAGTCGAGGATGAGACGCTTCGCCGACCAGGCCGATGACTCCATTGGAAACGTCACCCGCCAGCCGTCGGGGATTGGCGAGACGAGCGGTGTACTGATCAGGCCGGTGGTGTCGTGCCGCTGTCGGGTATCGACGCTTGCGCCCATGAAGAGGTCGGCCCAGTGGTGACCATCCTGGTCGTCGGTGCGAAGGAAGAGCGAATCGGCACCGAGCGAGAGCGAGTAGGCTCTCGAACGAATCCAGAGGTCGCCGTTTGCTTCCCTCGTTGGGCGCTGCAGGTTGATCTCCGGCCGCCACGATAGCACGTGCCAGAATGCAACGAGTAACAATCCGGCTGTAACAGCATGAATCCGATCCGTCTCTCAGCCAACAATTTCCACCGCTTTTACCGGGGTGGTTCCGGCATCGCCGCCTTCCGCGGGATTCCCTTCACCGATCCTTATACGCCCGAAGACTGGCTCGGATCGACGGTCTCGCTGTTCGGCTGCGACGGACCGGGACTGTCGCGCCTGGAGGATGGTCGCCTCTTGCGCGACCTGGTGAGCGAGGACCCCCAGGCCTTTCTCGGCCCGGCGCACGTCGCCTGCTTCGGCGCTGACCCGGCCTTACTGGTCAAGCTGCTCGATCCGGACCAGCGCCTGCCGGTTCACTGCCATCCCAACCGGGCGTTCTCGAAAGAGCACCTCAAGCTGCGCTACGGCAAGACCGAAGCCTGGATCGTGGTCGAAACACGGGTGGCTGATCCGACCGTGTACCTCGGTTTTCGAGAGGAGGTGAGTCGCGATCAGCTGGCTAACTGGGTCGATGCCCAGGACACGCGAAGGATGCTGGCGGCGGTCAATGCGCTCTCGGTCGAGGCCGGGGATACCGTTTTCGTTCCTGCGGGGATTCCGCATGCAGTCGGACCGGGGCTCTTGATCGTGGAACTGCAGGAGCCGACCGACCTATCGATCCTGATGGAGTGGAAGGACATGGGCATCGACGGGCGCAAGGAGGGCCACCTCGGGCTGGGCTATGAGCGCGCGCTCGACGCCGTTGATCGCTCGGTCTGGTCGGCGGAGCGGCTTGCGCGCGTGATCAACGCCGGATCGAGCGGGTCCCTCTTCTCGGCAGATGCTGACCCGTTCTTTCGAGCCCAGCGCATGGAGGCGAATGCCGTGCTCACGCCCGGCTACTCGATCCTGGTCGTCCTGGACGGCGCGGGTAGCCTGAGAACGCACAAGGGCCCGGCGATGGACTTGGGGCGGGGCGATACCGTTCTGGTCCCGTTTGCCGCAGGAGAAACCCGGCTGGAGGGGAGTCTCGCCGTCATCCGGTGCCTTCCGCCGGCCGCCACCGAGTAGGTCACAACACGCCGCAGGTTCCCCCAATCCGGGCGGCGCATGCTACCATACGCTCAGAGCCAATGACTTACGCTCAGAGCGAAAGCGCCGAATTCGTTCGAACTGCCCTGGGCGCGGCCATCCGCCGGCGGCGTGAGGAAGCCGAACGCTCGCTGGGCGGGCTTGCGGCTGAGGCCGAGCTGTCGACGGCCTACCTGTCCGAGGTCGAGCGGGGGCTCAAGGACATCTCGACCGACAAGCTCGTCGCCATCGCCCGCGCGCTCCAGGTCTCGGTCGCCGATCTCTACCTCGAAGTCGCAC
>CAZRMD010000232.1:0-5099 GCA_964601135.1 uncultured Actinomycetes bacterium
ATCCACTCGCCGGTGGCGGGCAGTATTTCACCCTGCGCGGGCTTGGTGACCTGTGGGGCTTGGTCGCCGGCGCGGCCCTGGTGCTGGACTACACGATCGACATCTCGCTCTTTGCCGTCGTCGCGCTCGGTTACTTCAACTACTTCCTGCCATGGATCACCTTCGGTCATCACGCCCTCGACTTCACCGTCACCCTCGGCCCCATCCATCTGGCGTGGCTCTGGCTTGTCGAAACACTCGCGGGCATCCTCTTGCTGACCTGGCTGAATGTTCGCGGCATCCGGGTCTCGACCGGGTTCAACGAGATTGCGGGCACCGTCGCGATCATCGCCCAGGCGCTGATCGTGATCGCCGGCTTCATCCTGGTATGGAACCCGGACCTGGTCGTCCATCAGTTTTTCGATAACCGGCCAACCCTGTCGCAATTCGCCTTCGGTTCATCGCTCGCCATCATCGCCTTCGTGGGACTGGAAACGATTTCCCAGGTCGCCCAGGAAACGCGGCGGCCGGCCACCATCATCCCGCGCACCTCGATCGGGCTCGTGCTCTCGGTCCTCCTTTTTGCCATGGCGTTCTCCATCCTCGCCATGGGCATGGTGAATCCATCGGACTTTCGCGGGCATGAGGGAGATCCGGTTGCGCTCGTGGCGCAGCACATTCCGGTGATCGGCATCGTCGCTGCGCCCCTGACTGCGGCGATCGGCGCTCTGATCGTTTTCATATCGGCGAATTCCGGCGTCGTGAGCTCCTCACGCCTCAGTTATTCAATGAGCCAGTTCCAGCTATTGCCCAGTTGGTTCGCGAAGATCAATCCGAAATACGCCACGCCGATGCGCGCCATCCTCGTGTTCAGCGGCGTGGCGATCCTGCAAACCCTTTTCGCGTTCCTCACTCCGGGTCCTGCCGGCAAGACGGCGGCCATCGATGTGCTGGCGGATCTCTACGCCTTCGGCGCCACGACGGGCTACCTGCTGGTGTTCATTTCGCTGATCACCCTGCGATTCAATGACCCATACACCCCGCGACCGTACCGCATGCCGTTGAACATCCCGGTCACCTTTCGAGGTCAGCGGGTCTGGTTTCCCGTCCTCGGCGTCGTCGGCCTGCTCGGGGTGTTCGTGTTTCTCGCGACGGTCATCGCAACGCACGATTACGCCCGCATCGTTGGGCCGATATGGATTGTGGTCGCCGTGTTTATCTACATCGCCTACCGGCGTCGTAAAGGCTATCCCTTGGTCAAATCGCTACCTCGCGATTGGGAGACCGCAACCAAGCAGGTGCTCCAGGCGGCCGAAGAGTTCAAGTCGCTGGAGGACTACGAAGCCGCCCAGGCTGAGCGCGACGCCCGCCAGCAGGGGCGGCCGGCATGATGCAGCCGGCCGGGATCGCTGGACGCTTGCTCCTGTTGGAAGGCCTGGTGCTCGTCGCGCTTGGCATTCGAGAGCTTGCAACCAGATCGTGGATTGGAGCGATCCTGGCGTGGACCCTCGGCTTGCTCGCCCTGTTGAATGCGTGGGCCCTGGACCGCCGGCACCGGGCTGGACCGTAGAGAGGTTCCTATAATGACCACGGCATGGCGGTCAAAATTCGAGTACCCGGCGCGCTGCGCCAGCTCACTCGCGGTGCAGCCATCGTCGAGGTGAACGGCGAGGATGTCTCGCAGGCGCTCGATGAGCTCAACGAGAAGTATCCGGGCTTCAAGGAGCGGCTCTACGACGACAAGGGCGAGCTGCGCCAGTTCATCAACATCTACCGGAACGACGAAGACATCCGCTTCGGCTCCGGGTTGAAGACCCCGCTCAAGGACAGCGACGACCTCTCCATCGTTCCGGCGGTCGCGGGAGGCTAATCCGCCCGTGGCGCGGACGACGGTGCGCCTGACGTTCCGCGGCGATAGCCTCAACGAGCCGGTCATTTACCGCATGGGCCAGGATTTCAAAGTGGTCACCAACATTCGCAGGGCCGATGTCAGCCAGGACAGCGGCTGGGTCGAGCTCGACATCGACGGCGAGCCGGCCGAGGTCGAGCGCGCCCTCGACTATTGCCGCAGCCGCGGCATCGGCGTGCAGCGGCTGGAGGCGGCATGAAAGTCGCCGTCGCCATGAGCGGCGGGGTCGACTCGTCGGTCGCCGCGGCGCTGATGCGCGAGGAGGGGCACGACGTCTTTGGGGTCACCCTGCAGCTGTGGCCCAAAGAGATGGCGGCCAAGGATTTCGACAAGCATCACGGCTGCTGCTCCCTCGACGCCGTGGAAGACGCCCGGCGGGTGGCAAGCCGGCTGGGCATTCCGTACTACGTCCTCAACTTCGAGGATGACTTCCGTTCGGCCGTCATCGATCCCTTTACCGAAGCCTATCTCGACGGTCGCACGCCCAATCCCTGCATCCGCTGCAACGAGATGATCAAGTTCGGGCTGCTGCTCCGAAAGGCGCTGGCACTGGGCGCCGACGCGCTGGCAACCGGCCATTACGCTCGCATCGAGCGATCCGGGGATGGCTACAGCCTGCACAAGGCGATCGACGAGCGAAAGGACCAGTCGTACGTCCTCTATCAGCTCGACCAGTCGCAGCTGTCCGTGCTGCGCTTTCCTATCGGTGATCTGTCGAAGAGCGAGGTGCGGGCCAAAGCCTCCGAGGCGGGCCTGGTTACGGCCCTGAAGCCGGAGAGCCAGGAGATCTGTTTCGTCGCCGACGGCAGCTACCGGGCGCTGCTGAAAGAGCGGTTCCGCGAGCAGGTCAGTCCGGGCCCCCTTGTCGACGAGAATGGCGCGGTCGTGGGGGAGCACGACGGCATCGCGATGTACACCGTCGGCCAGCGATCCGGGCTGCGGGTACGATCCGCTGGACCAGCCTCGCCGGCGCGTTACGTCAGCAAGATCGACGCCGCGACAAACACGGTGACGATCGGTGGTCCCGAGCAACTGCTGCGCACCAGCTGCCGGGTCGAAGACGTTCGGTACGTCTCGGGCCGGCCGCCAAGCTCGCCATTCCGGGCAATCGTGAAGGTCCGGTCGCATGCGGCGGAGGCCAGTGCCGTCGTGAGCCCGCTGGGCGATCAAGCCCGTGTCGACTTCGACGTACCACAGCGCGCGCTGGCGCCGGGCCAGGCGGCGGTCTTCTATGACGGCGATCGGGTCATCGGCGGCGGTCCGATTGCCGTGAGCGAGGATTGACCCCGCTCGACGCAGCCTCGCAGCATCCGCTGCTGCCGACTTTTGCGCTGATCGCCCTGGTCTATTTGAGCTGTCTGGGTGGCGTGCTGGCCGCGCGGTTCGCCTGGCGTGGGCACATCGCCTACTGGCTGGCGGTCCTCGGTGCGATCCTGTTCTTGATTGGCGCCTTGTGGGGTCGAGGCTATCTGGCGGGCGGCGCCACCTTCGCCTTCGTCAGCGGCGGCATTATCGCCGCCATCTTCGGGGTTGCGCTGGACTTGATTTTCGGTCCGTCGTCCGGTGAGCCAACCACCGAATAGGATAAAGACGGTGCCGATCGACCACTCCGACAAATACATGCAGGCGCCGATCATCCGGCGGCAGGACTATTCGCCGACCTTGTGGTCGGTGTGGATGAAGCCTCCGCAGGAACTGGGATTCAAGGCCGGCCAGTACGTCGCCTTCGGGGTCGAAAACCACGAGAAGGTGCTGGAACGGGCGTTCTCCATCGTGTCCAGCCCCTACGAGCCCGAGCTCGAGTTCTTCATCGAGAAAGTTCCAAGCGGCGCGCTATCCCCCCAGCTGTACGAGCTCCAGGTTGGCGATTGTGTGTTCATGCGGAAGAAGGCCAAAGGCATCTTCAACATCGACGTGAAGTCGGGACACACTCAGCATTTTCTGGTCTCGACCGTCACCGGGATCGCGCCCTACATCAGCATGGTCCGCACCATCCTGCGCGATCTCAAGGAGGGCCGCCTCGCGGAGCCGTTCCGGCTCGTGGTGCTGCAGGGGGTGTCGCGCTCGGATGAGTTCGGCTACGACCGCGAGCTCCAGGCGGTGGCCGCTGAGCACTCCTGGCTCACCTACATCCCGACCATCAGCCGGCCTTGGGAGGATCCTGAGTGGAAGGGCGAGCGGGGGAGGGTCGACGATCTCATCCGCAAATACGCCGACGATCTCGGGCTGACCCCCGAAACGACAACGGCGTACTTGTGTGGGAATGCCGGCATGATCGTGAACGCGCGCGACATTCTGAGGCGTCGCGGATTCGAGCAAGCCTCGATCAAAGAGGAAACCTACTGGCCACCCGGCGAGGGCGAGGTCGACTACTGACTTGGGATTCCTCAATTGCCGCCGGGGCGCGCTTGGGCGCGCATCCGGCACGCGCCGCAGGCGAGCTAGCGGCCTTCAGGCCGCCGGGCTTTCGCCCGCATAGCGCCGGCGCCGGATGACGAGTGCGCCGGGCCCGCCGGCCCACGCGAGCGGCGCTTCAGTGCATGCGAGCGTTTGAGGCGTTCGTGAGGACGGCTGGACGGCGCAATCGGCGCGTTTGAGTAGAATCTGACCCCGTGCTCTTGATCGGCACGGTGCCCCAACCGATCAGCTCGGCACCGCTCGTCATCCTTATTTATGTAGTCCTGATCCTGATGGTCGGCAGCGCGCTGGCCAGTGTGGTGCTGCGCAACCTGCTCTACGCCGTTGGCGCCTTCGCCGCCACCATGCTGCTGGTGGCCATCCTCTATCTGACCATCGCCCCGGTGCTGCTCTTCGCCTTCCAGCTGCTGGTCTTCACCACGGTCAGCGCCGCCCTGCTGATCGGCTTGCTGCGGCAAACCAGCGGGCTGACGGCTTCTCGAGTTGGGCCGCTCAGCCGGGAATGGATCATCGGCGCGGGCGTCGCGGCTGCGTTCTTTGCGCTGGTCGGGGTCGTGCTTGCGGTCACGAACTGGCCGGTGCACACCTGCTGCGCGCTTCCCGAGAGCTTCACGAGCACACTGGGCACCACATATATCGTGGGCATCTGGACGCTGGCGATCCTGCTGGCGTCAGCAGCCCTCGGCTGTGGACTGATGCTGATTGCGCCCGCCACATCCACCCTACCCACCGCCAGAGGAGGAGGGAGGACTCGGGCGCCCTCTCGCAAGGGGAGGGAGATCGGAACTCGATG
>CAZRMD010000233.1:0-5035 GCA_964601135.1 uncultured Actinomycetes bacterium
ACTCCGGCGTACCGCGCATGACCTGGTGGAGGTGCACGATCCCGGCCATGCCTTCAAACGCTGCAGGAGCAAGGTCGTCACCGAGACGTTGTAGAGAGCAAGTTCTTCACCGGCGACTCCAGCGGCTCGTAATGCGTCGGCAGCGGACCATCTTTGAGGCCGCTGGGCGCAAACAGCCAGCCCCGTCCATCGGGCTTGAGGCTGAATGGATCCGACCCGGAGTGCTTGTCCATGCCGGTGCCGTCGTCCCGTGCGGGCGTATTGGGCGCCTTGGTTTGCGGAAAATCCGGCACATCGGGGCCGGTCCAGCGCTTCTTGCTGCTGTCCCAATAGATGTATTTCTTGCGTTCGGACCACGGCTTGCCGGCCGGATCCGCTGAGGCTCGGTTGTAGAGAATGCGTCGATTTGCCGGCCAGGCGAAGCCCCACTCCGGATCGACGTAGTTGTCGGGTGTCCGATCCCGGCGGCGGGCCAGGTTCTTCCCCGGTTCCGGAAAGACGCCGGCGTAGATCCAGACCCCGCAGGCCGTCGAGCCATCGGTCTTCAGGTGCTCGAAGTCTTTGAGCTGCGTGCCGTCGGCGACCGTGTAGCCGTTGATTTCCATCAGGACTTTTTCCGCCGAGGGCTCGTCCTGGATGCGAAATTCCGGATCCGGGCGCTCGGGCAGATAGTCCCAGGTCAGATTGCGCAGTCCTTGATCGCGCGGACGGGTCGAATCTTTGTAAAGCTCTTTCAGCCGCCGCCCCAGGTGATAGACGAACCAGAGGTCCGAGCGCGCGTCGCCGGGCGGATCGACGGCCTTGTCGTGAAACTGCAGCAGCCGCTGGGTATTGGTGAAGGTGCCGTCCTTCTCAGCCGGGCCCGCCGTTGGAATCATAAAGACTTCAGTCTTGATGTCCGCCGGGTTGGGCCGCTCGGGCGCCCCATACCAGAAGGCCGCCGTCTCCGTCTCATACAGATCGATCGTCACCAGCCAGTCGAGTTGCTTGAGCGCCTTGCGCTGGAAGCCGGCGTTGGGGCTGCCGGCGGCCGGATTCTGGCCGAAGACGATGAAGCCCTTGATTTTTCCGTCGGCCATCTGCGCAGCCGTCGCGATGTGTGAGTGGTCTCCCGTGATCTTGCCGATCCATTCGTAGCCAAATTGATTTTCTTGGCGTGCCGCGTCGCCGTACCAGGCCTTGAGCAGCGAGATCATGAACTTCGGCAGGTTGGACCAGTAGCCGCTGTTCACGGTCGCGCCCTTGAGATAGCTGGCGAGCGTTTGGTCGTCTTTGAACGACGCCGGCTGCGGCAGGTAGCCGGGCAAGAGATCAAATAACGTCGGCACATCGGTCGACCCCTGGATCGATGCGTGGCCGCGCAGCGCCATGATGCCACCACCCGGCCGGCCGATGTTGCCCAGCAGCAGCTGCAGAATGCCGGCGGCGCGGATGATCTGCGGGCCGAAGCTCTGCTGCGTCCAGCCCACCGCATAGCAGATCGCTGACGTCCGCTCGCGCCCGGAATTCTTCGTCAGGATATCGGCGACCTGCAAGAAGAGCTGTTTCGGCGTTCCACAGATCTGCGAAACCATCTCGGGCGTGTAGCGCGCGAAATGGCGCTTGAGGATCTGAAAGACGCAATTGGGATCCTGGAGCGTCTCATCACGGTCGGGGCGGTGCTTGGCCGGACTCGTGCCCTCCTGTCCATGACCGGAATGTGAGGCCGAATCTTCGGACCGTTCGATGGCGGGGCCGCGGTAGGTCCAGCTCTCGTTTTCGTACTTACCCGCCTTGGGATCGAAGCCTGAGAAAAGGCCATCCAGGTCCTCAGCATCCTGGTAGCGCTCGTCGATGAGGCTGGACGCGTTCGTGTAGGCGAGCACGTAATCGTGGAACCAGAGATCGTTCGTCAGCACGTAGTTGATCAGCCCGCCGAGGAAGGCGATATCCGTACCGGATCGAATCGGCACGTAGAGATTGCACGACGCTGAGGTGCGGCTGAAATGGGGGTCGACATGGATCAGGGTCGCGCCGCGTTCCTTGGCTTTCATCGGCCAGCGGAAGCCGACCGGATGAGCCTCGGCCATGTTGCTCCCCATGATCAGGATGGCATCGGCATTGGCGAGATCCTGCTGAAAGGTCGTGGCCCCGCCTCGTCCGAAGCTTGTCCCCAGACCGGGGACGGTCGAGCTATGTCATATGCGAGCCTGGTTCTCGATCGAGACCACGCCCAGGCCGCCGTTGAAGAGCTTCTTGATCAGGTAGTTCTCTTCGATGTCCATGGTCGCCCCGCCGAGGGTCGCGATGGCAGGCGTCTGGTTGACCAGCTTGCCGTCCGACGTTCGCTCGATGAACGTCGATTCGCGTGCATCCCGGATCAGCGTGGCGATCCGGTCCATGGCCCAGTCGAGCGGCCGGTCTTCCCAATGATCGCTGTACGGGGCGCGATATTTCACCGTGGTCAGGCGATTTGGATTGACCAGGTACTGGTAGGTGGAGGCACCCTTGGGGCAAAGCGTGCCCTCGTTGATCGGCGAGGCGGGATTGCCCTCGATGTCGATGATCTGCCGGTCTTTCACGTACACCAGCTGGCTGCAACCGACTGCGCAATATGGGCAAACCGATGGAACGACCCGGTCCGCATCACGCGTTCGCGGACGTTTTTCGATGGACTCGCGCGACATTGGTTGCGGCGCCATTCCCAACCGGCCGACCGCGCTCAGTCCAAGTGCGCCTTCCCGTTCGACCGCCATCGAGACCCTCCCGAAACTGCCGCCGGCTCCTGAATCCCAGTATATGAGCGAAAGACATCGCAGCACAGCGGCGTTTATCCGGTTGATGCGGTATCCCGGTCTGCGACCGGCGCTCCTCGCCGCCGCGGTCGTGCTGCTTACCTCCTGCGGGAACAGTGGTCCGGGCACGTCCATCGACCCGAGCATCCACAAGATCAAACACGTGATCGTGATCATGCAAGAGAATCGCAGCTTCGACAGCTATTTCGGGACGTTTCCCGGCGCCGATGGCCTGCCCAAGAACCTCTGCGTGCCTGATCCGGCTTCGGGCGGTTGCGTCAAGCCCTATCACGACCCGAACGATTTGAACGGCGGCGGCCCGCACGGCCAGCAAGACGCGATTGCTGACATCAATGGCGGCAAGATGGATGGCTTCATCGGGCAGGCGGAGAAAGGCAAGCGAGGTTGCTCGCAGACCAACAACCCCGCCTGCGGCGGTGACAAGACGGACGTCATGGGATATCACGATGCTCGGGAGATACCCAACTACTGGTACTGGGCGCAGCAATTCGTCCTGCAAGACCGGATGTTCGAACCGAACGCGTCGTGGAGCCTACCCGAGCACCTGTTCATGGTCTCGGAGTGGTCGGCGCACTGCAGCGTCAAGGGCGATCCGCGCAGCTGCGTCAACGCCCTGCAGAACCCAGGCAATCCGCCGGATTTCAAGAAGCATAATGGCAAGGCGGCGGAGACGCCCGACTATGCCTGGACCGACCTGACCTATGTGCTGCATAAGCACAACGTCAGCTGGAAGTACTACGTCGAGGGTGGCACGCAGCCGGACTGCGCCGACGACACGATGGCCTGCGCGCCGGTGCAGCAGCGGGCGAAGACTCCTGGGATCTGGAACCCGCTGCCCTACTTCGATACCGTCCGAGAGGATGGCCAGCTGGACAACGTTACGGACGTTTCGAACTACTACGCCGCCGCGCAGAACGGCACGCTGCCGGCCGTCTCCTGGATCGCGCCCAGCGGGCCCGACAGCGAACACCCGCCGGCACTGGTGAGCCGAGGCCAGGCCTGGGTCACTGGACTCATCAACGCGGCGATGCAGGGTCCGGAGTGGAACAGCACGGCCATCTTCCTGTCATGGGACGACTGGGGCGGTTTCTATGACCACGTCAAGCCGCCGGTCGTCGACGAGAACGGCTACGGTCTTCGGGTTCCCGGTCTGGTGATCAGCCCCTATGCCCGCGCCGGCTATATCGATCACCAGACGCTGAGCTTCGACGCTTACGTCAAATTCATCGAAGACGACTTCCTGGGCGGCCAGCGGCTGGACCCGAAGACCGACGGGCGGCCGGACCCGCGACCCGGCGTCCGGGAGAATGCGTCGCAGCTGGGCAACCTGCTCAATGACTTCGACTTCACCCAGCCGCCTCGTCAGGCGCTGCCGCTGCCCACCAGCCCGCCGCCCGGCCCGGCATCGACGGGTCCGTCGGCCTGAATTCGAAACGCTTCTCAGGCACCTCTCAGGCCGAGCTCAACTCGCGTCTCTAGCCTGAACGCATGGACGACGCGCCCGTTGTAACGTCGCCCGCCCCAGCGGCCAAGCCGATCTGGAAGCGGCCAGTTTCCCGGCGCGCGGTTTTGGCCACGGGCGCTGCCGGCGCCGCTGCAGCTGCGATCGCCGTGCTGTGGAAAGGTAACGACCTGTCGCAGATCCTCGACCACGTCCGGGACATCACCCACGGATATGCAGGTGCGCTCAGCAACGAGCGGACGCGGGTCGCCCACCTCTTGCGGCGAGCCGGCTTTGGCGCCACTCCGGGCCAGCTGGATCGCTACGCCGCCATGGGCACGACCGAGGCGACCAAGGCGCTGCTGAACTATCAGACCATCTCAAACGCCAAGCTCGAAGCCGACCTGCCGACGATCGACACGACCGGGGCGCCGGGTGCGCCGAGCATCGCGGCCATCCAGGGCTGGTGGCTGCAGCGGATGGCGCAGACCGCCCGGCCGCTGGAAGAAAAGATGGCGCTGTTCTGGCACGGCCTGCTGACCAGCGGACTGGACAAGGCCGGCCCGGCGCAGATGTTCATCCAGAACCAGCTCTATCGAAAGATGGCGCTGGCCAATTTCGACGACCTGCTCAAGGCCGTATCGAAAGACCCCGCGATGATGATCTACCTCGATACCGAGACGAACCGCAAGGGCAAGCCGAACGAGAACTACGCCCGCGAGCTGATGGAGCTCTTCACCACGGGAATCGGGCACTACACCTAAAACGACGTGCAGGAATCCGCCCGGGCGTTCACCGG
>CAZRMD010000234.1:0-1786 GCA_964601135.1 uncultured Actinomycetes bacterium
CGCGCGGCTCATGGATCACCGGCTAGCTAGCGGAGGTCTCACTCTAGCGCGCGACCGTAATACTGGCGTACCGCAGCAAAGTCCTTAGAGCGAAACCATTCCCCCAGCCGCGCCAGACCGGCATCCAAAGAGGTGGTCGTTCGCCAGCCGATTGCGTCCGCCGCGCGACCGGGGTTGGAAACCCACACGATGGTGTCCCACTCTCGACCAGGATGCTCGCCGAACCGCGCGAGCGCTTTCACCCCGAACACACGTCTGGCGGCCTCAACGAGTTCCGCGAGGGTCGTTGAAGTGCCACTACCAATGTTCACAACAAGGCCAGGGTCTGCGAGAGATCCTGCCAGGGCTGTCGTAGCGGCGCGGACGTATGCTTCGACCGCATCGTCGACATAGACGAAGTCGCGAACGACGCTCGCCGAGGCAAGCGGCGGAAATGATCCGGTCAAAGCGTACTGCACCAGCCTGGGTAGCAAGCGCCGAGGGTCTTCGTAAGGGCCGTATACGGAGTAAAGGCGTAGCGTTGGAGCGATCAGCCGCCCTGATCTTGCGGCCAGTCGAGCTAGCCAGGCCCCTCCAGCCTTTGTGACCGCATAGTGGCTGTTGGGGTGCAGCGCCTCATCCTCATTGGGGGCGTGGTCGTAATCCCCATACTCTGAGGAACTGCCGGTGTTGATGACCACCGAAACGCCGGCGCGGATTGCGGACGCGAGCAGATTCTCAGTCCCGATCATGTTCGTCTCGACCATCTTGACGAAATCGGTTTCGAAGGAATACGCACCGTAAGCTGCGAGATGGAAGATCACCTCCGGGGCCACCGTTTCGACCGAAGATTCAACATCCGTCCGCGAGGACAGGTCGCCCACATGCCAATGGATATCTTCGGCAACCGACGCCAGCCGCCAGCGGCGCGCCTCGGGACGCACCAACAGGTGGCACTCGCAACCATCATGGAGGAGGCGACGAACAAGATTCGCGCCAACGAACCCGGTGCCGCCTGTCACTAGCGCGCGCGTGATCCCCACGTCATGACTCCTCCCGCTTCGAGGCAATGGCGTACAGGTTCCCGATTGGGATTGACAACGGAAGCCGTGCTACACGGAGACGTCGAAGAATCTGCGTGACCTGCCGCCGCGCGCGGAAGGGCAGTGGCATGAGGTGGACTAGATACTCAATTGAATAGCGGTTCCATGCCCGCCCGATCTCGCGGACCTGCAGCCCCGCACGTCCCAGGATCGTGCGCATGGTGGAGGGATCGTATAGATAGGTGTGCTCGATGTCGATGATTGGACTGCGCTCGCCGAGGAGAGAGTTGACCGCTGCCTTCAGATCATGGTTCAAGGCGAGCACAACACCACCTGGTCGGAGTAAGCGCTCGCACTCGGCCAACACGCCGGCTGGATCAGGCATGTGATCGAAGACCTGGAACAAGCAGATGACATCGAAGCTGGATTCGTCAAAGAGACCGCTATCGAACATTGCGCACCGGATCGACCCGCGTACTCTGTCTGGAGCGTTCGCGATAGCATGTTCGCTGGGCTCGATCCCGGCCACCGATGCAAAACCTCGATTGAGTGCCTCTTCGAGCATGAATCCGGTCCCTGATCCGATCTCCAGCAGCGATCGCCTTCTACCTGCAATGTGAGCAGCTCGGTCGAGATACCGGCCATAGGTCTTCCGAAGGTTGTCAACTTCAGTGTCGGTGCCATGACTCTGTCGATAGAGCGTTGACAGTGTGGCGGCGTTCGCGATCGGGTCGGCGCCGCCCGATCGCCGTCGACCATCGACT
>CAZRMD010000234.1:1796-5025 GCA_964601135.1 uncultured Actinomycetes bacterium
CGGGTCTGAGCGAAGCAGTCTGCACTTACGGCAGCGGACCATGCGGAAGTGAATACGGTCCGGCAGTCGGCGCTGCGAGAAGACCAGCGGGTTGAGGTCGGCAGGTTGAAAATTTGCGTTGTAGACGACATCCGAGTCGACGCCGGGACCGCAGATCGGGCAGAACGTCGATACCATCGCTTCAGGCATCACGGTCGACCTGCCCGCTTCGAGGGTCGTTCAGGATGTCGCGAACAATGTACGCCGGCCGATGCTTGACCTCTTCATAGATGTGTGCGAGGTATGAGCCGATGATGGCGAGGCACAGCAGCTGCACGCCTCCCATGAAGAGGATCAGGATGATCAGCGTCGCGAAACCGCTCGGAGTAGACGAGGGGACAAGCAGTCTCAGTGCGATCTCGCCGATGATTGCTAGCAGCGCGGCCGCCACGCAACCGAAGGCCAACACTGTGATCAGTTCAAGCGGAGCGTACGAGAACGAAAGGATCGCCTTGCGCGCCCAGCCAATGTTTTTCAGCAAGCTGTTGGTGCTCGTCCCGAACGGGCGATCGGGGCGAATGTAGGGCACCCCCGTTTGACGGAAGCCCACCCATGCTCGCAGGCCGCGGATGAAGCGGTTGCTCTCGGGAAGCTGGTTGAGCGCATCGACCACGCATCGGTCGAGCAGCGAGAAGTCGCCGGCATCAACAGGGACCTTGACATAGGAGGTCGCGCGGAACAGTCGGTAGAACATCTTGTAGAAGAACTGCATGTGGAGAGGCGCCTCCCGGCTGACGCGGATGCCATACACCACCTCAAAGCCGTCGCGCCACTTCTCTACCATCTGCTGGATCAACTCAGGGGGGTCCTGCAGGTCCCCATCCATCAGGACAACGGCATCACCGGTCGCTACCCTCATGCCCGAACTGAAGGCACTCTGCGATCCAAAGTTGCGAGTGTGCGTGATTACGACCACTCGCTGATCCTTGTCGGCAAGTTCGCGCAGGACATCAAGGGCCTGGTCCGGGCTGGCATCGTTGACGAAGATGAACTCACCGTCCATGCCGACCCGCTCGCATACGTTGACGAGCCTCTGGTACATTTCAGGAATGGCGAGGGCGTCGCGGTATATAGCGACGATGGCGCTCAGTCGCGGTTTGCGGGACACGGCCATGGTGTCATTGTCGGTTGGACCTCGAGCGCGACGCGCTCACCGCACATGAACGCCATCCACGGCCGTGACCACGCTTCGTACGACTCGCTTGATGTGGTCCGCTTGGTTGGCGGTCGGCAGGACGATGCTGATCTCCGACTCGCTTAGCAAGGCTTCCCGTCGACGCTGTCTCTTGCCGCCCTGACGATGTCATCGACGCCGATTCCTGCGTGGTGGCGAAGCCAGGACTCGCTGCCCGAGCGCCCGCCGGTTCCTACACGGACGCCCAGGCGCTGGAGCCTGCAGGTGATTCCCCGCTCGGCGATCAGCTCGGCACAGAGCGAGCCAAGACCGCCGTTTATAGAGTGGTCTTCGACCGCGATCGCGAACCGATGGGCGGAAAGCACTTTCGCGAGCTCGTCCTCCGGAGCAGGCTGGAGCATCGCTATCACCGCCACGGTGGCCTCCAGACCGACCTGCCGCAGCCGACGAGCGGCTTCCACCGCGCCAGCACTCAAGCCGGCGGTAGCGACGATAATCGCGTCCTGGCCGTCGCCAATCAGCTGAATCGGGCTGAACCGGCCGTGCAGTTCTGGGATGCTCGCCCGATCCTTACCGATCCTGTAATAGACCGGACCCGGCAACGAGTAGGTCGCTCGCAGAGCGGCCCGCGCCTGCGCGTCATCGGCCGGGCAAACCACCGTCATTTCCGGCAGCGACCGCAAGATGGCGAAGTCCTCGAGAGCGTGGTGGGTCGAGCCCGCGTGCCCGTAAGCGAAGCCGCCGCCAATGCCCACGATTCGCACCGGCAGGTGGTGACGGACGGGACCACTCCGGATCTGCTCATAGGGACGCATCGAGGCAAAGGTCGCGATCGAGTAGCAGAAAGGCAGGAATCCGCGCTTTGCCAGACCTGTTGCCAGCCCGACCATGTTGGCTTCGGCCACGCCGACGTTGATGTACCGGTCGGGAAAGCAGTTAGCGAACTTCTCGAGGACCGTGAAGCCGAGGTCTCCGGTCATCAGGACGATCCGCTCGTCTTCGGCTGCGATCCCAGTCAGCTCGTCAACGAACGCCGATCTCATCGTCCGTCGAGTTCCGCCATCGCCTGCCGGTACTGCGCCTCGTCCATGGGCAGGTAGTGCCATTCGACGCGACCTTCCATGTAGCTGACACCGGCGCCGGCTGTTGTGTGGGCCACGACGATGACAGGACCGCTGGGATCAGGTTCGACAGCCTGACGCAGCGCGGACTCGTCGTGCCCATCCACCTCACGAACAGTCCAGCCGAAAGCCTCGAACTTCGGTCTGACCGGGCGGAGACGAATGATGTCATCGGTGCGGCCCATCGCCTGCTGACCGTTGTCGTCCAGGATCGCCACCAGCTGGCCGAGGCGATGATGGCCGGCGAACATCGCCGCTTCCCATACCAGCCCCTCGTTCAGCTCCGCGTCGCTAATGAGAACGAATGTCCGTGAGCCCGATGCGGCTATCCGGGCGCCGAGGGCGGCACCGGCGGCGAAAGAGAGTCCGTGGCCCAGGGAGCCCGTAGAAAAGTCGACACCCCGCAGCTCGTGCTCGGGATGGACCCCGAGCAGGCTCCCGTCCGTGCAGTACGTCGCCAGATCAGACCGCGTGATGACTCCCGCGAGGTGGAGCGCGGCATAAAGGGCCAGTGCGGCGTGGCCTTTTGAGAGGATGAACACATCGCGGTCGGGCTCGCTTTCCCCAACGGCCGTCAAGACGCCTCCGTAGAGAACCGCGAGGATCTCGGCCACCGACAGCGCCGAGCCGATATGCCCCACGTTCGCGCGCCGGCTCTCTTCGAGGACCAAGCGCCGGATCGCCGCCGCCGTGACGGCTCGACGGCGCAGCCTCAAGAGGGGGGCCGTTTGCATGGTGCGCAGAGAGTACCTGGGAACGCCAGGATGTGACCCACCTAAAGGTAGGTACGCATACTCCTTACTGGCCGCTCAAGCTGGTCGGGCGAGCGCGGAAAGCCGGCGCAGCTCCTCTGTGTAGGCGACATCCGGCGTCCTGGTCAGTGGCTGCAGGAGAACGCTGTCGGCGCCCGCTTCCAGGTGCCGTCCTACACGTT
>CAZRMD010000235.1:0-3678 GCA_964601135.1 uncultured Actinomycetes bacterium
CTCTGCAGCGCGCCCTGGAGCGCACCGAGAGCCGCGGTGCGCATCAGCGATCCGATTTCCCGAAGGTGGACCCAAACCTGCAGGTGAATCTCTACGTTCGCCGTGATCCGCCATCAGGGCGCCTGGACATCAGCAAAGCGGCGGTTCCACCCGTCTCCGCGGATCTAGCGAGATGGGTCGCTGATAAGGAGAAACTCGAGGTCGCGGCCGAGCGCTTGCTGGAATAGATTAGGTATCTGACACGGCGACGAGCCTTAGCGGCGCAGCGCCGCGGACGATGGTTCCCTTGCCCGGATTCGATTGGACCTCGAGACTTCCGCCAAGCGCCTGCATCCTGTCGCGCATGTTCTGCAGGCCGGAGCTTTCGGCTCCGAGCGTCGGGGCGAACCCGCGTCCGTTGTCCTCGACCTCGAAATGGAGCTGGGCATTCTCCGCCCACAGCCGGATGCGTGCCGAGCTGGCCTGTGCGTGTTTGGCCATGTTCTGCAGTGCCTCCATGCAGCAGAAATAGACGGCGGCCTCCACTTCCTTTGGCTGGCGAGGGATATCGCGAGCGTCCAGTTCGACCGGGACCGGCGACCTGCGGATCTGTTGCTGGAGCGCGCTCGCGAGTCCGTCCGAGACCAGCAACGGCGGATAGATCCCGTGTGCCAATTCGCGGAGGGTCTCGACGGCAGCCATGGCGTTCTCTCGGAGGCCGGCCGCCATCACTTTCGCTTTCTCGGGCTCTTTCACGAGCGTCCGCTCCAGGAGGCCCAGTTGGACGGTGAGCGCGACCAACTCCTGTTGCGCGCCGTCGTGAATATTCCGCTCGATCCGGCGACGCTCCTCGTCCTGCGCCTTGACCAGTCGCTGACGCGATGCCTGGAGCTCATCGAGACGCGCCAGCAGCTCGCGGTTCAATCCGGCGTTCTCGAGCACCAGGCCAGCCTGGCTGGCCAGGTCGATGACCAGTTTCTCCTCGATTGGCGTCAAGGCTTCGCCGCGCTTCTTCGTGATGGCCAGAGCGCCGAGCAGTTGGCCCTGGTGCATCACCGGCAAGACCCTCTCCGCCGCGATCGGCGGGAGGCGTCCATCGTTCATGGGTTCGGTGGCTGTGGGCCCAGGCGGCCAGGCCGAGGTCCGGGTAAGCTCCCGCCCAGTTTTCACCCAGAGCTCGGCACGTTCCGCACCGGTCGCCTCCGCCAGAATCCGCGTCATGCGATTGAGGATCTCCTCGCCGCCATACGTTCCGGCAATTTGTGCGTTCAGCTCCGACAGCGCCTCGTAGGGCGTCGCCCGCTTGCCGTAGACCAGTCGGTTGGCCAACCGCTGCGCCCAGGACCGTAACGGCTGAAACGCGATCGCCAGCAGAGCCGTCGCTACGAGCGACAACCCGAACCGCTCAGGCCCACCCAGCAGGGCGCCAACGTAAACTGCGACCAGCGCGTAAGCCGCGGTGATCACGATGGCGAGGAAACCATAGACCAGCGTCTTGTTGATGACCAGGTCGATGTCGTACAGCCGGTACCTGGTGATTGCGATCAGCGTTGCCGCCGGAATGCCGAAGGATGCACAGGCCGTGCCGATCGCCAACCCAACAGCGCCGATGGTCAGACCCTGCGGCCGTGAGAAGCGGTGATGTAGACCATCGAGATTCCCCACGAGGAAGGCGAGGATCATGACGGCCCCGGTGTACGCCAGCCACTTGACCTGCTGACGTTCGGCGTCCTGCGCGCCCGGCAGCCGCCAGAGCAAGCCGATTGCGGCTGCAACTCCAGAGAGGCCAAGTCCAAAAGCCGCAACGACCGCAATCGCGAAGGCGTTCTTCCACGCGGAGGTTGCCCCCAGTTCGACAAGAGGAGCCAGGAAGCCGGGCCAGGTGAGGTGCAGATCGACGTTTTGCAGGCCCGCTTCCCGCGTGAATGGTGACGGAACAATGGCCCAAACCAGCGTGATGGCGCCCAGAACGAGGTCGCCGTACAAAACCGCCTTCCACTGTGGCGATCGCGGGAGCCCGTCCGGGAAGAGCAGGAGCAACATCGCCAACCCAAACGGATTCGCGAGGATGGTTGGGAAGCTGAGCCACAAGACCACGGCAGCGCCGGGAAGACTTCCCGGCGCGACCACCTGTGCGTGAAGTACATACTCGGTCGTGAAGAACGCGTCGGCCGCCAGGACGCCGATGCCGCAGAAGACCCAGGTGAGGGCATTACGGGGAAAACGAGCAAACAGATAAGCGCCAGCCGTGGTGTAAGCCAGGGCGGCTGCCGCCAGCCCCAACACGTCGCTGAACAGGGCCAGCGGGCTGCCCCAGTTCTGCCGGTTCAGGATCAGAAGAATCAGCCCGGCCCCCGTAAGGATCGTGCCGACGCCCCAGATGAGCCAGGCCGCGATCGTCGTCGCGCGCATCTTCACGGTCGTTCGAGTATGTCAGGACCGCTGGCGATTGGAAGGGTGCTAGCTACCTGGATCCGGTAGGGGCAGCAGGTAACAACATCTCCACCTATCCCTATCCATCCTCGGCGCGTGGCCTACGCCGGCGTCAGTGCTGCGATCCGGTACGCCTGCACCGGCGCGTGACGGCCCTTGACCTGGGTCGGAGGTAGGGCTTCGGCGGTGATTGACCCTTCCAGGGCCCGATAGGTCGGCTCGCTGAGGATCGTCTCCCCTTCCCTCGCAAACTGTTGCAGCCGCTGGCAGAGATTTACGCTGTCGCCCACGAGCGAGTACTCCAGCCGCTCGTCCGACCCAAGGAGTGCCGCCGCCACCTCGCCGGTGGAAAGACCGATGCCGAGCTCGAAAGGCGGCAGTCGTTCGGCGCCCCATCGCGCGTTGACGGCCGACTGTGCGTCATGCATGGCGCGCGCCGTTGCCAGCGCCCGTTGCGCATGGTCGGTGGCCGGAATCGGTGCACCGAAGACGGCCATCACCGAGTCCCCAACGAACTGCATCACCGTGCCGGCATTCGCGAGGATGGCCCGATTCATTTCCGCGCGGTGTTCGTTCAACTGCCGAGCCAGCACGATGGGATCCGCGTCTTCCGCGATCGTCGAGTAGCCACGAATATCGGACATCAGGACCGTCACCGTAAGGCTTTCTGTCTCACCGATCTTTCGGCCCTCGCGGCGCAGTTTCTCCGCGATCCCGGTGGGCAGCAGGCGGCTGAGACTCTCACCTTGCTCCTCTCGATCGACGATGGCCTGGTGCAGCAACTTCAACCGACGCAGGGCTCCGGCCGCCCCAACGCTGGCCGCCTGGGCCAGCTTGAGGAACAGCTTCTCGATGGCATCGTCGACATCCGCCGGCGTGGTTCGCTGGCTGACGGCGATGGCCTTGATCGGCCGGCCTTCGGCCAGCATCTGCAGCAGCTCTTCCTCATCGGGCGACAGGTCGGTGCCCTGGCTGGCAGGCTGCACGAGTGCCTGGACGATCCGTGGATCGAGCATCGACCCTCCGGTCGTCACCTCGCGGATCGCTCGGAATAACTGGTCGCCTTCCGCCACCCGGTCCTTCAGCAGATACGCGTATCCCGCGGCGCCCTCGCTCAGCAGAGAAATGGCGTAATCGGGGTCGTCGTACTGCGAGAGCACGACGACGCCGGTGCCCGGGTGGCGTTTGCGGACCTCCTTGGCCGCCTCGATCCCCTCGCGCTGGAAGGTCGGCGGCATGCGGATGTCGGTGACCAGCACCTGGGGA
>CAZRMD010000235.1:3688-5014 GCA_964601135.1 uncultured Actinomycetes bacterium
CTCGGCGGTGTCGGCGCACGCCATGCGCAGCTGGTAGTCGTACTCCCCGGTGACGTGCGCGGCGGAGAAGATCTGCGGGAACTCACGTAGCCCGCGCTCGAACTGGGCACCGGACACACCTTCCATCAACCGCACGTCGGTGACCAGCACCTGGGGAGCAGCCTTGTCGGCGCCATCGATCAACTCCTGATAGCTGCCGGCGACGCCGACGACCTCGATATCCGGAGCCGCGCCAAGCAGGGCGCGCACACCTTCCCGGACGATCAGGTTGTCGTCCGCGAGGAATACCTGGATCTTGTGGTCGTCTGGCACCCTGCTAAGTTAGCCTTCCAGAGGGCAGCGCGGTCAAGGGAAGCGAGCATGCCAAATACCCCGCAGGGTAGCCACCCATGGCCCGGCCTGCTCTCACGCTCGACGCCGACGCTCGTCCCGAATACGCTTGGCGCACAGTCGACAAGGCAGCGAAGAGGAGGTTCGCCATGCGCTTCGAATCCTCGGTGACATCGCTCTCCTGGATCCCGTCTGAGGCCATCTCGGGAATGATGCGCTTGCCGTTCGACCTCGGGCCGGTGCACTATGACGATCCACCGCCAGAACAGGTCGACGATGTGCAAGCCATCGCCCGTTCTGGTGCCGTGCGATTTATCAATGAGCTTCGCGCCTGGGTCGAAGTCGAAAACGGCCTGATTGTTCGTCACGGCCAGGCCGGCCGTGGCTGGATGGGTCGCACCAAGCTTGGCTTCGGTTCCCGAAAGATCCTCTTCCCCACGATTCCGATGCCGGATGTCCGCCCGGAGCCCGAGGTAAGCAAGCTGTCCGCGCGCTTCGTGCAGACAACCGGTGGGAGGGTGGCTCTGCCGATGCCCCGCAAGCTGAACCGGCCGCCATTCGTGCAGATCATCCCACCTGTGGTCTGGACGACACTGGCGCTGACGATCAACGCTGATGGTTCCGTCAAGTACGAAGTTGTTGGTGCGAGCCCTTTTCCCCGCCACTGGATCTACGACGAGTCGGGCAAGCTGGCCAAAAAGGTTGCCGTCACGGATTTCGGCAGCTGGTCGGGCGACATCTTCGGCGAGCGGACGCCGTGGGGCAAAGAGGACTCGCCGGCCTTTGTCACGGAGGTCGAGACTGCAGTCGAGCGCGAGCTCTCGCATCAGATCATGCGCGGGGGCTCGAAGCCGCACTACCGCAAGCTCTCGGTCGGCCAGGCGCTCGTCGAGCAGGGCCAACCAGGCGAGGAGCTGTTCCTTCTTTTGGACGGCGTGCTATCCGTCGAGGTCGACGGCAAAGCGCTCGCAGAAGTCGGGCCGGGCGCAATCCTCG
>CAZRMD010000236.1:0-5011 GCA_964601135.1 uncultured Actinomycetes bacterium
GCACATCATCTATGTCGGCGGCGGCAACACCGCGAACATGCTCGCGGTTTGGCGGGTACACAACGTCGATCGCATCCTTCGCGAGGCCTGGGACGCGGGCGTGGTGCTGGCCGGCATCAGTGCCGGAGCCATCTGCTGGTTCGAGGCGTCGGTTACGGACTCCTTTGGGCTCGAACTCTCCGGCATGCGAGACGGGCTGGGCTTCCTTCCCGGGAGCGCCTGCCCGCATTACAACTCGGAGGAGCGGCGGCGGCCGGTCTATCGCCAGCTCGTAGGGAGCGGCTTTCCGGGGGGATATGCAGCCGACGATGGCGTGGCATTGCATTTCGTTGGTCGCGAGCTCCGCGACGTCGTCACCAGCGTCGCCGGACGCTTGGCCTATGAGGTCAAGCTCGAAGGCATGGCGGTTCGCGAGCGTCCGATCCCGCCGCGCAGCTTGAGCTAGCCGCGGCGATCGCGCCGGAGCGATAATGGCTTCCCATAGGGAGGTCGGATTGGATCTCGCGGCTAATGGAGGTGGATCGATGGCACATCACCTGAAGGATCTGACGGTCGAGCTCGAGGAGAAGGTCGGCACCGTTGCGGCGGCCGCCGAGGCGCTTGGAAAGGCAGGCGTCAACATCGAGGGCATCTGCGGCTTCGTCGTCGGGGGCAAGGGTGTCGCCCACGTGCTGGTCGAGGACACGGGCAAGGCGCGTCAGGCGCTGCAGAGTGCCGGCGCCCGCGTGACGGGTGAACAGGATGTCATCGTCATGGAGATCGAGGACCGGCCTGGCGCACTCGGAAAGTTGACCCGTAGGATCGCCGATGCCGGAGTCAACCTGAACGCCGTCTACCTCGCGACGAGGACGCGGGTCGTGCTCGGCGCTCGCGACGTCGAGAAGGCCCGCGCCGCGGCTGGCGCAGGAGCCGCCAGTCGTCAATAAGCATCGCCCACCTCTGGTGGTCGCGCCAGCGGCCAGCAACTTTGAGATATCTGGGCGAAAACCCCTCGAGCCGGAACCCCGAGCGTTTGACGAGGGCGATCGAGGCGACGTTCTCCGGCTGGACGTTTGCCTCGACGCGATGGAGCTTCATCATGCCGAAGACGTATCGCAGCACCAGCTGCATACCCTCACCCATGTAGCCCTGTCCGGCGAACGGCTGCTGCGCGTAATAGCCGAGATACGCGCTCTGGAAGAAGCGGCGGACAATCTCGCTCACGGTGAAGACGCCGGCGATCGCCCCGTCTTCCAACCGACAGACAAGCAAATGCGTCGTCCGCGGCTCCTCGGCGCGCTTGAGCCACGCGGCGAATGCCTTGGGATCGGTCGGTGGCGTAACCCAGCCTCGATGAAGGCTGCGGCTGGCGCGATTGCGCACGATGATCTCTTGCTGATCGCGACTGGTCGGTTCTCGAAGAAAGACGCGTTCACCGATTTCGAGCGCCTGCGTGAGATCAGGCTTCCGCACGTCGGGCCCATCGCGCGAGCACGCTCGATACCGCCCACCCCGCAACGTAGTTCGTCGCCAGGGCAAGCCGGTCGGGGATCCATGAGACGTAGACCGAGCGCTGATCCCGTTCGACCGCGTTCGCGACCCGGCGGGCGACCTTCTCAGCCGGCACAGCGGGAAGCTTCTGGTGTGCTGTACGCCCGCGGATCCCGAGCCGGTTGCGGCCGAAGTTTGTCCGGGTGAAGCCGGGAAACACATTCATCACCCGGATGCCTCGATGTCCTTCCTCCATCCGGAGTGCGTCGCCAACGGCGGTCAACGCGAACTTGCTGGCCGAGTAATAGCCGATCCGCGGTGTGACGACCCGGCCCGCCATGGAGGAAATGTTGATGACCATCCCGGATCGCTGGGCTCGCATGATTGGCACGACGGCGCGGATCATGGCCGCCGCGGCCAGCACGTTCAACCGGAAGAGAGCCTCGACGTCGGAGGGCGACGCGTCCCCGATGGTGGCATGCAGGCCGACGCCGGCATTGTTGACAAGGATGTCGATGCCGCCGAGCTGCTGCACGGCTTCCTGCGCAATACGCTGGGGGGCATCGTCGCCGGTCATGTCGATTGGGATCACGACCGCTGTTCCGCCATCGGGCTGGATCAAGCCGGCCACCTCGTCGAGCGCCGCCCTGTTTCTCGCGGCCAGCGCCAGCAGGGCGCCCCGGCGGGCAAACTCGAGCGCGATGGCACGGCCGATACCGCTGGAGGCACCGGTCACGATGGCGCGGGCGCCCTTCAGCTGCACCGTTTAATGCTGGCAGCCGCGGCAGAAATCTGTCGCCTCGCCTCGCGCCGTCAATTCGGAGATTCGATGGCCGCAGCGAGGGCATTTTTCTTTTGCCTTGCCGTGCACCGCCATGAAACTCCGGTCCTGCTTGTGCGGCTCGTACTTTGGTTGGGCCTTGATGGCGTCGATCGCTGACTGCAGCACCTTCGTGGTCGCCGCATGGAGCCTGGCCGTATCGTCCGGCTTGAGCGAGGTCCGCTTGCGCAGCGGCAGCAAACCGGCTTCGTGCAGGATCTCATCGGAATAGGCGTTGCCCACGCCCGCGATGAAGGACTGATTGCGCAGCAGGTTCTTGAGCTCGCCTGGATGCCGTCGAATCCGCTGCGAAAACTCCGTCGCGCCGACGGTGAGTGCGTCCGGCCCCAGCTCCGCCCACCCAGGAATGGTCGGCAGCGCGCCCGGCACCACCCAGTAGACACGACCCATCTTCACCGTATCGAGGAAGCGCAGCTCCTCGCCACTCTCGAGCGTGAGTCGAAATACCGTCGCCGGCACAACCTTCTCCGTTGCCGGCGTCCATTGCAGCCGTCCGCCGAGCATCGGGTTGATGACCAGGTGCTGCCCGCTGATGTCGAAGATCAGGAATTTCCCGCGTCGCCAGGTTCGTTCGAATGTCCCGCCGGTCAGCTGGCGGGCGAATTCATCGGGTGGCGTCCGAAGCAGAAAGCTCAGCTTGGGCGAGGCCCAGACCTGCGCAATCTTCTTCCCCTCGAGCCGAGGGCCAAGGTATTCGCGCAGCACTTCGAGCTCGGGGAGTTCGGGCATCAGGTCATCAAGGCTAGCGGAGGTCCGCCGAGTTCGCAGACCGGGTGCACGGACGGTGGCAATACTTGACAAGACTAGACGTCTCGTATAGTATCGTTCCATCGCACCGCAACTGGCGAAGGAGCGGATCATGCAGGAGGCGTCGCGTCTTCTCGCTCGCAGCGATCAGGCCTCGGTCGACGCCATCGCTCGGGCAGCAGGAATCTCGCGAACGACCTTCTATCGAATGTTCCCCTCGCGCGCCGATCTGCTGGCGGAGCTGAAGCTGGAACCGGAGCCCGATACCCGCCGCCGTATCCTCGATGCCGCTTATGAGCTCCTCCAACGGCAGACGCTCAGCGAGCTATCAATGGATGAGCTCGCTGTGGCAGCCCGCATCTCTCGCGCTAACTTGTACCGTCTCTTTCCCGGGAAGGCCGCGCTGTTTCGGGCTCTGCTGGTCGCCTATTCGCCCTTCGAGCCGGCGATGGCCCTCTTCCAGCGGATGGAACACCGCCCTCCAGAGGAATTCATTCCCCAACTGGTGCTGACGGCCTATCGAAGCGTCGCGGGGAAGAGCGGCGTCGCCCGCACCCTGCTCCTGGAAGTGACCTCGATGTCGCCCGAGACCCAGCAACCATTTGCCGAGACGGGCCTCCGCGCCTTCGCTGCGCTGGCCGGTTACCTTCAGGCGCAAATGCGTGCGGGGAGGTTGCGCACCATGAATCCAATCCTTGCACTGCAGAGTCTGGTGGGCGGCGTGATGATGCACGTGCTCTCCGCCCCGGTGCTTGGCCAGGGTAGGATCCCCGCCCCCTCCGGTGAAGAGGCTGTGATCCAGCTCGCCCACATCTGGCTGCGCGGCATGCGGCCGGAGGCATGACCATGGCGGACGAACGGGACGTCGCGATCGACGCTGAGGGTGTCGTCAAACGTTTCGGATCGCTCAAGGCGCTCGACGGCGCAACGCTCACCGTCCGCCGCGGCGAGATCTACGGACTGCTCGGTCCCAACGGCGCGGGCAAGACAACCCTGATTCGGAGCCTTGTGGGCCTTGTGGTGCCGAGCGAGGGAA
Organism: uncultured Actinomycetes bacterium; assembly: GCA_964601135.1. Classification (GTDB taxonomy): domain Bacteria; phylum Chloroflexota; class Dormibacteria; order CF-121; family CF-121; genus CF-13. The sequence goes on from CAZRMD010000236.1 coordinate 4,095, forward strand.
CGATCACCGTGCAGGGTCGCCGTATACCCGACCTCGATGTCCTTGCCCGCATTGGATACATGACGCAGCAAGCCGCGCTCTACCCCGACCTGACGGTCGAAGAGAACCTGCGCTTCTTCGCCGCCATCAATGGCACCCATGGCGATATCCGCGGCGCACTCGATGTCGTGGGGCTGTGGGAGCGCCGAGACTCGATCGTTCGCAACCTCAGCGGTGGCATGCGGACCCGCTGTTCGCTGGCTTGCGCGCTCGTGCACAAGCCCGACCTGCTATTGCTCGACGAGCCGACTGTGGGCGTAGACCCGCTGCTGCGCATCCAGCTCTGGGAACGCTTTCGGCAGATGGCCGATGAGGGAAAGACCATCCTCGTCTCGAGCCACGTCATGGACGAAGCGGAACGCGCCGATCGCCTGGGACTGATTCGTTTTGGGCGGCTGCTCGCGGAAGGCACCGTCGCCCAGCTCAAAGCTAGGGCCGGTGTCGATCGGCTCGAGGATGCATTCATCAAACTGTCCGAGGCCACCGCGGCATGAGCGGGCGGCGCATCATCGCCATCACCAGGCGCCTGCTCGAGCAGTTCCGGCACGACCGACGCACGTTGGCGCTGATGTTCGGCGCGCCGCTGGTCATCCTCGCCCTCCTCGGATACCTTCTCCGCGGTGGGGGCTCGGTCCCGAATATGGGCATCGTCAACGATGACAGTGGACCGCTGGGCGGCATCGTCGCCTCATCGCTCGAGCGCTCGGCGCTGGTCTCCGCCTCGAGCATGTCGGCGCAGGACGCCGAGAACAAGCTCCACTCGGGCGACATCGCCGGCTACGTCGTGGTGCCGACGAACTTTTCCAGCCAGCTACAGCAGACGCGCCAGCTCACGATCCGGGTGCGGCTCGAGGGCAGCCAGCCGGGCCTATCCGCCT
>CAZRMD010000237.1:0-4989 GCA_964601135.1 uncultured Actinomycetes bacterium
CCAGGTCGGCGTTCTCGCGATCGGCTACATCGGTGATCACTGACGCCGGCCGGCCGTCCGCCAACACGGTTCGCGACTTGAGGCCAGACTCGACCAGGGGCTTGCACCAGACCTGCTCGAACAAGTGCTTCATGTCGGCGCGCAGCTCCGGGTCGAGTTGGGCTGGAGCGATCGGGGGAGCGTATCCAGGAGCGAAGCCCATATACATCGGTGTCGCGATCACATAAACCGCGATGATCTCGGCGTTCAGCAGCCGCGCATACCTCATGGCCCAGTCCAAAGCCGCTGCCGCCGGCTCTGATCCATCAACACCGACCACGATTCGCTTGACCGCAGGTTCCGGAGACACTGGTTCACCCCCTGTTCATGCCGCTAATCGCAGTCTGCGATCGACGGCGCCGCCGGGTTAGGGTCGATGGACTCTCCACGCGCGGGACTGGGCAGAGAGATCCTGAAGCGACGCCTGGCCTCGGGCGAGATCACCTTTAAGGTTCTCGCCCCTCCTTGCGACGATATGCCCGGATTTCCAAGGCCAGGTGTCCCGAAAGCCACCTCCCGGTCGCGGGTAGGTTCTATTCAGATCGCTTCTTTGTCGGAGGTATAAGGAATGGCACTGACGATCTGGAATCAGATGGCGGAGATGGAACGCCGAGTGGACGACCTCTTCCGGGAGCTCAGCTGGCCGCGAGCATCGAGCACAGCAGCGCGGCTGACTGGTGGCTTCCTGCCGGTCGCCGATGTCTTTCAGCGGAACAACGACCTGGTGGTCAGGACCGAGCTGCCCGGGATCGATCCCGAGAAAGACGTCAGGGTGACGCTGCTGGACCGAGAGCTGGTGATCAGCGGCGAGCGCAAGCAGCAGACCGAGGTCAAAGAAGCGGACTACTACCGGATGGAGAGCAGCTATGGCAGCTTCGAGCGCCATGTCCCCGTTCCGGAAGGCGTCGACGAGTCCCAGATCAGGGCCGAATACAAAGACGGCGTGCTCGAGGTGGTCGTGATCGGTGCCGCAACGAGCCCCAAGGCGCCCAGCGGCAAGCCGATCTCGATCACGGTGCAGCCGGCAAAGTAGCCGGCGGCGGCAAGGGCGGTGGCCGGAGTCGAGTGGTCCGGTCATCGCCCGGCCAAGACCTCACTTACTTACGAGAGAAATCGGTCGGCTTGCTCGATCAAGGTTGCTGCTCACGCCATCGCTACGTGGCCGTCACGTCGATGACCAGGCGTGATGGAGAATCGAGCGTGAGGACCCTGAGACCGGGCGTGCCGGAGATGCCGAGAGCCCATTGCTGAACGCCCTCGAAGTTCTCGATCTGGGCCGCTTCGCGCAGGTACGGGAACTGCGGATGGAAGTAGCTCGGACCTGCGAATGAAGTCCAGTCTGCGATCGGGTACAGGCGGATCAAGACCCCGCTGCTGCCCTCCAGGTGGACAGTGCCGCCCTTGGGCGAATCAATGAAGTCGGGCGAAGGCCGCCGAGTGACCGCATAGCCAGGAATCACGCCCGAGAATTCGATGACAAACCGGTCGAAACCATCGTGCTGGCCGATTCGGACGGCAACTGCCTGTGAACCCGAGGCGGTCGAGCCGCCGCTGAAGTCGTGGTAGCTGAAGCCGGGAGGAAGGCCACCCGCCACCGGGACGGTTGGTGAGGGGCTGGCCGTGACAGCCGCGGTGGGCTCGGCCGACGCGGATGCGGACGGTGAAGCCGCCGGCGGCGGCGTTGCTGAGCTAGCTCGCGGCCCTTGCGAACCGGACGGAGACCCTGACCCGCAGGCTGCGACCAGAAAGAGCACCGTCACAACCGGCGCAATTCGCCGCATCCACTCACCTTGGTGCGCGGTGGGGAGCTTGTCGGGCTGCGGCGGCAGCCCCAGCAGGCCGGGCTGACCGCGGATGCCGACCTGTCTTCCCCATCGCCTCCAGATCGAGAGTAGGCACAAGCGGGAGCCGGCGACCGGGGCCAACGACCCGGACGCCGAGGGGCGTCCAGCCCTGCCGCCGGGCGGCCAGGTGACGGAGGCTATCGATGTGCAGGCCAGGGTTCAGGACGTCATGAGTTTCCCGGTGCATGTGCTCACCGCGGACACCTACTTCAAAGACATCGCCGCCCAGTTGCAGCGGCATCGGGTCAGCGCCCTGCCGGTCGTCGACGCGGACAGGCGCCTGATCGGAATCGTCTCCGAGGCTGACCTCATCCTCAAGGAGGAGCAGGAGCTCACCGAGAAGCCGGCCGTCTTCGAGTCGCGCGGTCACCGTCATCAACGCAACAAAGCGCTCGGGTTGACCGCCCGCCAGGTGATGACCTCGCCGGTCGTCAGCGTCGGGCCCGATACCAGCATTGCTCGGGCTGCGCGGCTGATGCGTGAACGGCGCATCAAGCGCCTACCCGTCGTCGATCAAGATGGCTTCATCCTCGGGATCGTGAGCCGGAGCGACCTGCTCAAGCTCTTCCTGCGCGACGACGATGCGATTCGCCGTGAGATCTCCGAGGTGGTCTCCCGGACCTGGCCCGGCAGCACCGGGGTCGAGATCACGGTTCGGTCCGGAATGGTCGTGCTAACTGGCGTGGTCGATCGCCGGAGCGATGTCGAGCTCCTTTCTTATTTGGCAAAGCGAACGGATGGCGTGGTCGACATCCAGAACCTGCTGACTTTCCGAATCGACGACAAGGCGTCAAAAAGCGACCTGCCGCCGCCCTGGCTGAGCTACGGGCTGACAGGCCGACCGCGCATCGATTGAGAGCCCGCACGCATGTTTGCGGACCAACGTGTGGGCAAGGTGGACCAAGGAGGCGACGAGTCAGATGAAGGCGTTCAGGTTTGCCGGCTGGGGGCAGCCGGCTGAACTTCAGGAGATCGCGATCCCGGAACCAGGGCCTGGGCAGGTGCTGGTCAAGGTGACGGCGGCCGGAGCCTGCCATTCCGACCTCCACATCTTCGACTGGCCGGCTGGAATGTTTGCCTGGAATCTGCCCTTCACTCTCGGTCATGAGGTGGTGGGGACGGTCGCGGAGCTGGGGGCAGGCATCTCAGCGCCGGCCGTCGGCACGCCTGTCGCGGTGTACGGCCCGTGGGGCTGCCGAACTTGCCGCAACTGCCGTCTTGGGATGGAGAACTACTGCGAGCGCGCGGCCGAGATGGCAGGTCTCGGCGTCGGCCTCGGCTACGACGGCGGGATGGCGGAATACGTCCTGGTTCCTTCCCCGCGACTCCTGATCCCGATCGGAGATCTCGACCCGGTCCAGGCGGCACCACTCACCGACGCCGGTCTCACCCCATACCACGCGATCAAGCGGACGCTCCCCTCGCTGGTTCCAGGCAGCGTCGCTGTCGTGATCGGTGTCGGCGGCCTCGGCCACATGGCGATCCAGATACTGCGGGCGATCACGCCTGCCGAAGTGATCGCCATCGACATGGACGAGCGCAAGCTCGAACTGGCAAGGCGGCTCGGCGCCAGCGCGGCCATCCCATCCGGGGAAGGCGCCGCGGAGGAGATTCAGAAGCTGATCTCGGGCCCCGGTGTCGAAGCCGTCTTCGACTTCGTCGGTTCAGACGCGACGATGGCGCTTGCGGCCAAGGTCGTTCGCCCGCTCGGTCACGTGCTCGTGGTCGGCATTGCTGGCGGCACCTTCGGATTCAACTTCTTCGCGCTGCCGTACGAGGCCGAGATGGTGACTACCTACTGGGGTAGCAGCGTCGAGCTCCAGGAAGTGCTCGCCCTGGCTCGTACAGGCAAGCTGCGCGCCTTCACGCACAACTACGCACTCGATGATGCCGCGACCGCATATGCGCAGCTCCGCAAAGGCGAGATCGAGGGACGGGCAGTGATCGTGCCCGCGGGAATCGCTGAACCGGTTTTGGCTGCTACCAGCGGCTGGCCGGCGGAACCGCCGCCCGACATCGATGAGGACGGGGCGTAAGCACAGCTGCTTCGCCGGCTCGCTCCCCTAGATCAGAAGAATCGGGCGCTTGCAGCGGTGCGAGAGCTCATGGCTCACGCTGCCCAGCAGTTGTTCGGCGACCGGGCCGCGGCCTCTCCGGCCAACCACCACCAGCTCAGCGTTCTCGCGATCCGCGACCCCCGCAATCACAGAAGCTGGCCGGCCGTCCTCCATGAGAATCCGAAACCTGAGGGCCGAGCTGATCAGCGGCTTGCACCATTGCTGCTCCAACTCGCGTTTCATCTCCGCTCGCCATTCCGGATCGAGCTCGGGTGGGACCACTGGTGGGGCGTACTTGGGCAAGTAGCGCATGGAGATCGGCCGCGGGATTGCAAAAACTGCGACCACCTCGGCGTTCAGCAGCCGCGCGTATGTGATCGCCCATTTCAACGCCTCTGCAGCCGGCTGCGATCCATCGACGCCGACAACGACTCGCTTGACCGCTTCGTCAGTAGGCACGCCCGCGACTCTTTGCCATCGGCCGCGGTAAGGTGGCCCGCGGCGGACCACCACACCGCCGAACTAGTCGTCTTCCTCGCTACGGTCGACGACGAACGCGAGCTTCACGTCGACGTGGTACTCCTTGATTCGACCTTCCTCGACCGTCGCAGTTGAGTTGATCACGTCGACGCCGGTGATCCCATGGATGCTTCTCGCTGCCTCCGCGACAGCGTTGCGGGCGGCATCGCTCCAACTATCAGTCGACGTACCGACCAGTTCGATCACCTTGATGACCTGAGCTGTCGAAGCCTGCACGGCCACTCGCCTTCACCTCCTGGTTCTCGGATGGACCGACGCCTCCAACTTAGGCCGCAGCGGGATCCGGCAAACGGGCCGTCCGGCCCACAGCGCCTGGGCCGTGCGGCTCCGCTACCCAACGACTCCAGTACCTACTTTGGGAAAAGCGCGACGGCGCTTAACGTGAGCTGTAGCGGCGGTGGCGACTGAGCTCAGGTGACCTGGAGGAGTGGATGAGATGGCCGCGGACCAAGTCGTCAAGCGAATTGTGGTGGGGGTGGATGGATCCGAGCCTGCGGCCAAGGCGTTGG
>CAZRMD010000238.1:0-4985 GCA_964601135.1 uncultured Actinomycetes bacterium
CCGGCAGTTCTTGTAGAAGCGATGGATCGCGGCAGCAAGCTCGTCGGTAAAGAAGGCCAGACGATGCGGCTCGAGTGCCTCCGCCGCCTCGCGGACGACATCAGGCCAGCGCAGCATGACCTGCATCAGTTCGAGCTCCCATTCTGAGTTCAGGCGGTCGAGGGCCGGACTTGCTGAGACCTCGCCGCCGAAGGTCAGCACATTTGCGAGGCGGGCATGCGCGTACTGCGCGTAGTAGACGGGATTCTCATTCGACTGACGGCGGGCCAGGTCGACGTCGAATTCCATCTGCGCGTCGGCGGATCGCAGCAGGAAGAAATAGCGCAAGGCGTCAGGGCCGACTTCCTCGAGCATGTCCTTGAGCGAGATGCCGGTGCCCGCTCGCCGGGACATGCGCACGCTCTCTTCGCCGCGTCTGACAGACACGAGCTGGATCAGCAGCACGGACAGGCGCGCCGGATCGATGTCCAGCACCGCCAGCGCCTCCCTCAGCCTGCCGATCTGGCCCTGGTGGTCCGCGCCCCAAACATCGACCACCCGGTTGAAGCCCCGTTTCTCGAACTTGTCGCGGTGGTAGAGGATGTCGGACCAAAAATAGGTTGGATAGCCGTCCCGCCGGATCAGCACCTCATCCTTTTCGGTGTCCGACTTGAACCAGGTCGCGTCATCCTTCCTGACGATGCGATGCAGGCGCTCCAGCTTTTCCATGGTCTCGCGGTCCCATCCCCGATACAGGCTGCTCTCCGAAAACCAGTTGTCGAAATGGATCGACAGCCGGTTGAGATCCTCCGCGATGCGCCGCCGCACCCATTCCATGCCAAAGGCGGCGAGCGGCATAGGCTCGAGGGGGATGCGCTCGGCCGCGGCATCCTTCGCCAACTCATCGATGTAGGCACCGCTGTAGCCACCCTCTGGAGGCGGTTGCTTGTTCAGGCGCGCCGCGATCGACTCTCCGAACAGGCGGATCTGTCTTCCCTGGTCATTGATGTAGTACTCGCGCTGCACGGCAAACCCCGCAGCGTCGAGCACGCGGGCCACCACATCACCCACGACCGCGCCCCGTGCGTGGCTGAAGAGCATTGGACCGGTCGGGTTCGAGCTGACGAACTCGACCTGCACCGGGGTACCGCGACCGAGCGCGCCTCTCCCCCACTGCTCACCGGCGGCGACCATGAGGGTCAGCTGGGCCTGAAGCCATGCCGCGTCGAGGGTCACGTTGATAAATCCGGGCGCGGCGACCGACACCCGACCGAAGCTTGGCGGAAGCGCCAGCGCGGGGGCCAGCTCGTTGGCGATCGCCATGGGCGGGCGTCGCATTGTCTTGGCCAGCTTCAGGGGAAGCGTCACCGAGTAGTCGCCGTGCGCCGGGTTCTGCGTCCGTTCGACCAGGATCGCCGGAAGCTCGGTGTCAGCCGGCCATCCGGTCAGCGATGGCAGGGCACGTCGTACGGCCTGGTCAATGACCGACGACGGCGAAGCGGGCGCTGCCGCGATCAGGGGTGCGTTCCGAGCGTGACCTGCAGCGTCTGCGACTTGCCGTTCCGGTAAACGGTCACGGAGACCTTGGTGCCGGGGGCGAACTGCCGCAGCACCGCCACCAGTGGATGGTCGTCATCGATGGCCTGATCGTTGACCTTGGTGATCACGTCGTGCACCTTGATCCCGCCATGTTCCGCGGGTGACCCCGGGCTGACGTCCGTGACGAGAGCGCCCACCACCAGGTTCTCCGACGCGGCCGCGGTCTCGTCGAGCTGTTCGTAGGTCACACCGAGGAAGGGCCGGTTGACGTGGCCGGTGCTGATCAGTTGCTCGGCGATATCCCGGGCGGCGTTGCCGTCGAGGGCGAAGCCCAGCCCTGGTCCGGCCTGCGCCTGTTCGAGGGCGAAGTTGACCCCAACGACCTGCCCGCCGGAGTTCAGGAGCGGCCCGCCACTGTTTCCCGGGTTGATCGTGGCATCGGTCTGGATGGCATTCAAGATTTGCTCTGTCATACCCGTGGAGGGATCGGGAACCGTGATCGAGCGATGCAGGGCGCTGATCACACCTTTCGTCACGCTGTTCTGCTGGCCGAGCGGACTGCCGATCGCGATCGCCAGCTGGCCGACCTTCAGCGCGTTCGAATCGCCCCAGCTGAGCGCCGGTAGGTTCTGCGCGTCGATCTTCAGCACAGCGACATCGTCATCGGGGCTCGTGCCAACAATGCGGGCATCGTAGGGCTTGCTCTGATCGCGCAGGATCACCTGCAACATACGGGCGTTCTCGACGACGTGGTTGTTCGTGACGATGTATCCGTCGGATCGAACGATGAACCCGGATCCGATTCCATGACGCTCCGCCTGGGCGAAGGCATCAGGCGATATCACCGTGGTCTTGATCTCCACGACGGCTTTGCCGTCCTGGGCCGCGACGTTGATCACCGCCGATTCCTCGGTGAGGGTGTTGTTGATCGGGGCGAGCGGCGCGACAACCGTGTTGCCGGAAGGCGTCACCTTCAACAGGTGCGGCGCCAGCAAAATCGTGACGGCCGAGCCCACCAATGCTCCGACAAGCGCGCTCAGGACGATGAGGCCGATGATCCCCATCCGCCGCCGGCGCGCTCCAGGCAAGGGGTCTTGGGAGGGCATGGGCGTTACCGGCTCAACCGGCTGAGGTAACGGAGATACCGGTTCGGGCGCAGGCGGAAGATATTGCGGTTCGCTCGCCATCGAACTTAGCCCAATGTTACGCCCGGATCTTTCAGCGACCGGGCAGTGGAAGCCACGTAAGGACCAACTGCTCCGTCTTTCGGAATCCTGCCTCCTCATAGAGGCGGACGGCATGAGGATTGTTCTCCCGAGTCCAGACCGCGGCGAAGGTCACATTACGCCTGCGAAACAGTTCGACGGCCTGTCGGAGCAGCCGGCCGCCGATCCCCTGCGACCGAAAAGCGGCGTCGACATAGACCTCAGCGACCTCGGCCTCCAGTCCGGTGCCGGGATTGAACAGCACACACCAGCAGAGGCCCACGACTTTGCCCGATACGCGCGCCGCCAGGATGACGTTCTCGCCACTGAAGCGCGGCCGCGGCGCATTGGCGATCTCACGCTCGATCTCGTCCGGCGACAGCTGTGGATGGTCATAGTGGCGCTGTTCGTCGAACATGAGCTCGCGCAGCAGCGGCCGAACCAGGTGGAGGTCCGCCTGGTCGAGCTCGGCAATCTCGACCTGGGCCGTGGTCGGTCTCGCTATGACTTGCCGGCCGACGGCACCCCGTCGAGCACGCTACGCAAGGCTTGGGCCGCGCCGAGCAGGCCGGCCGTTTCGACCGGAACCACCAGCTTGGCATTCTCGCTTGTCGCGAACTTGGACAGCGTATCCAGCTGAAGGATCGAGACCAGCGTCGGATCGGGCTTGGCGTCGAGGATCGCCTTGTAGACGGTCGCCACCGCCTGCGCCCGACCCTCGGCCTCGAGGATGGCCGCTTGCTTGTTGCCCTGGGCGCGGAGGATCGCGGCCTGCTGATCACCTTCGGCGGTCTTGATCTGGGCTTGCTTCTGCCCGTCGGCGATGTTCACCGCCGACTGCTGCTGACCCTCGGATTTCAAAATGAGCGCCCGCTTCTCCTGGTCCGCTTGCTTTTGCAGTGCCAGGGCGTTCAGGATGGTCTGCGGTGGCGTGATATCGACGATCTCGATCCGGTTGATGCGGATGCCCCACTTGTCGGTTACGGATTCCATCTGCGATTGGAGCTGGGCATTGATCCGCTCGCGCTGGCTGAGCGCCTCATCCAGGCTCATCCCGCCGAAGATCGCTCGAAGCGTGGTGCGCGAGAGTTGGTCGATGGCGACGAAGTAATTGCTGACGCTGAACAGTGCCAGCTTCGGATCCACCACCTGGCTGAAAATCGTGGCGTTGACGCTGACCGTGACGTTGTCGCGCGTGATGACTTCCTGCTTATCTCCGGTTCGCGGCGTCTCCCGGATGTCGACCAGCATCATGTCGTCGACGAGCGGGACGAGGAACGTGATACCTGGCTGACGTACGGAATGAAACTCGCCGACACGCTTGACGATGCCCACATAGCCCTGCTGAATGACGTTGACGGTACGGGCGATGAGGACGACCACCAGGAGGATGAGGACGCCGGCGACGATCAGCGTTGCGGACATGGATGACACCTCTTCTTGCTCACGCGGTCGGATTTGGGGTAGACGAAGCGGCACGGACGATCAGGGTAGTGCTGCGCAGCGCGGTCACGATGACCGGGGTGGTTGCCGGTAGGGCGCTGCCGTCTTCGGTGAGCGCCGGCCACAGCTCACCGGCAATCTTGACGTGGCCCGGCTTGTCCTCGCCACCGATGGGCTCGGTGAGCACGGCGCGCTGGCCGACCATGCTGTCAGCGCCGGATCGGAACGCTGGGCGGCCGATGTGCAGCCGCTCGACCAGATATGGTCGAGCGATGAAGATGCCGGCCAGGCCGACGACACCGAGCACGATAGCCTGCACCAGGATGTTGAAGCCGAGCAAAGCGACGATGGCAGCGCCCACCGCGCCGATGGCGATGAAGAGCGCAAAGAAGGCGACCGTCATGACCTCGGCGATGGCAAAGAGAATCGCGACGAACAACCAGAACCAGAACGCCGCCATTGCGGCCCGATTGTACGGCTAACCTCGCTGCAATGCGCACAATTTCACCCACGGTGGCGCGGCGACTCGCGATCGCCGGACAGAGGCTTGGCCCGCCGCAGGCGACAGGGGACGCAGAAGGCATCCTTGCAGTGGTTCGCCAGCTCGGATGCCTCCAGCTCGATCCGACCAATGTGGTGGCGCCAAGTCACCGCCTCGTCTTGTGGAGCCGGCTGGGCGCCTACGACTCGGCCGCGCTCGAGACGCTTCAGTGGCATACACGGCAGCTCTTCCAGTACTGGGCGCATGCGGCCTCGATCGTGCCCACCGAGGACTATCCGATCCATCGCCGCTTCATGCTGGCCTGGGCGCGAGGCGAC
>CAZRMD010000239.1:0-4893 GCA_964601135.1 uncultured Actinomycetes bacterium
GAGCGCATGCCTGCGGAGCATGAGGTAGCAGGTTCGATTCCTGCCAGGCGCACCAGTTATACAGATTCACATAACACGGCCTTGTATAACGCCGCGTCGAGTCTATTGGAGAAGGGTCCACGGCGACCCGGCCGCGGACCCTCTTAGGCTGAGTCGTTCTACACGGTCGCTGACCGTCGTGCGGAGGACGCAGCGGATAGCTCCGCCGTATTGACGGTCGCGGAGGAACCTTCACCGCGCACGATTCCAACGGCAATCCAGGCGACTCCAACTGTGAGCGCGGCGAGCGGCACGAGTTGGAAGGCCTGGTTGGACGGCCCGAAGTTGCCTGCCACCCCCCCGACCACCACGAGTACCAGCGGCCAGAAGGAGGTCAGGCGGGACCTCCATGCAGCTCCGGCGAACACGATCAGGGCGAGGTCGAAGATCACGGCGAGCATCAGCACGGGCGCGATAAGACCTGTCGAGTCATCCAGCACCTTCGCCTTGGCGGCGGCGTCGGCTGGGATCGACGCGATCGCCGTGAGCAGCATGTTCATCGTGCTCTCCGCGGCATGGCCGGCCGCACCGATGAGAACGAGCATGCACGCGATCGGCAGGAGAACACTCCCACGTCCGCGGGCCAGGCCGGCGATGAGCACCATCGCGGGAATGAAGAGCAGCGCGGAGATCAGGTAGAGGGCGGCAAACGCGATCAGCTGGGCGCGGTGGTCGGTGGCCATCGCGAGCAGGTCGGCACCCTTGTGGGCGCCACCGCTGGGGTGCACGACAAGTGCTGCGGCGGTGATCACCCAAGCGATCACCAGGGATCCGCCGGCGAGGACTCTACGGGGGGTCATGAGAAACCTCCTGAAGTTGATGCGATCGGGCCTGCACTCGGGGGGCCCTGGGTCGTCCCCAGCGTGCCCGCCGGAGCCGCTGCCGGCCAATCGTGACAACACGGAATCTGCAGGTGGTGTGGGCACCACTGCTCGCGTTCGCCTGCCCGGTTGCTTGGCTGCCGATTTCCTGTGACTCTTTCGCAGATGGCGCAGCGGCTGCGGGTCGTTCTGGCGGAGGACAGCGTGCTGGTGCGCGAGGGGCTGCTCCGGGTCCTGGAAGGCGAGGTGGACCTGGAGGTCGTGGCCACCTGCTCCGATCTCGACGATCTCTACCGGTGCGTAGAGGAGCACCACCCGGACGTGGTCGTCACCGACATCCGGATGCCTCCGACCGGCACCGACGAAGGCATCGCCGCCGCGGTGGAGCTTCGCCAGCGACGACCTGAGATTGGCGTCGTTGTGCTTAGCCAGCACGATGACCCCAGCTACGCGCTTGCCCTGCTAGAGGCCGGCTCGGAAGGCCGGGGCTACCTGCTCAAAGATCGGCTCGCGTCGCCGGCCCAGGTCGGTGCGGCGATCCGCGAGGTCGCGCACGGGGGCTCGGTCATCGACCCCAAGATCGTGGCGGCTCTCGTCCGCAACCTGGGCAGGGGTTCGTCAGCGCTGGATACGCTCACTCCACGCGAGCGAGAGGTTCTGGGCCAGATGGCAGAGGGCAAAAGCAATGAGGCCATCGCGGCCGCCCATGGAACCTCAATCCGTGCTGTGGAGAAGCACATCAACGCGGTCTTCTCGAAGCTGCATCTGACCGAGGAGCCATCCGTGCATCGCCGGGTGAAGGCGGTCCTGCTCTACCTCGCAGGGCGCTGAAAATGCGGAGGTCGATGAGGGCGGCCGCCGTCGGGATAGCCACCCTCTCGGTGATCGCAAACGCGGCCAGTGTCGTACTGGGATTGCGGTCGGCTCCTGGACCAGGGTCGGCCTCGACCTCAGACCTCTTCTTCGCCGTCGCGATCGCCTGCTACCCGCTGGCGGGCGCGGTGGTGGTGGTGCGAACACCCGTGAACCCGGTCGGGTGGTACCTCCTCCTGACGGGTGCGGTCTACGCCGCGGGTATCCCGGCATGGCAGGTCGGAGCTAGCCAGGAGCATGGGTTCAAGGTGTGGCTGGCCTGGTTCGGATCGTGGGCGACCATCGCGGCACCGCTGGCGCTCTTCCTGGGGCTTCTTCGCTTCCCCGACGGGCGCGCTGCGCCGGGCCGGCTGGGCTGGGTCGGGCCGACGGTTCTGTTACTGGGATCCGCGGTCATCGTGACCCGCGCGGTCCGACCCGGCCGGCTGAATGGGGTGGGACCGCTTAACCCGGCAGGACTGTCCGCAGACGCCCAGGCGCGCGCCGTCATCGAATCGCTCTCAGAGCTGATCCTGGTCGCGGTCGTGGCCCTCGTGATCGTCACCCTGGCCGCCCGCTACCGGCGCGCCGGCACGATAACCCGCCGGCAGCTGAAGTGGGTGATGGTTGGAGCCGCGCAGGTGCCGCTTGGGGTCGTGCTTGGCACGGCGCTGGGCACCGGCGCCGCACCTGGCTCGGCCAGGGACGCGGCGAAGAGTCTCATCTTTTCATTGGGCTTGATGGGCGTTCCTGCCGCGATCGCCGTCTCGATGGTTCGCCATCACCTATACGACGTCGACCTCCTGATATCGCGCGCGCTCGTGTATCTCGCGCTCGCGGCTGGAACCACGGCGGTCTACGTCGCGCTTGTGGCCGGTGCCGGATACTGGGTGGGCGGCAGCAGCCCGAACCTACTGCTGTCGATCCTCGCCACGGCACTGATCGCAGTCGCCTTCCAGCCGGCCCGGGAACGTTTGCAGGGGTACGCCAACCGCCTCGTTTACGGCCGTCGCCTAAGCCCTCACGAAGCGCTGGGGGAGTTCATCCGTCGGGTCGCGGAGGCCTACGACCCGGCTCGGTTGGTTCGGGAGATGGCTCGCGCGATCGTCGAGGGCACGCTGGTTGAGTCGGTCCAGATTTGGCTCGACGGCGACCAGGGGGAGCTGCGTCCGGCGGCCGCCTGGCCCGAGATTCCGCTGCCCGAGCAGCTACCGGCAGGCCTGACCTGGAATCACATCAACATCGAGCATCGCGGCGAACGCCTCGGCCTGATACTGGTGCGACCGCGGGCTGGCGAGGCCTTGGCCATGGCTGACCTTCGGATGATCCAGGATCTGGCACTCCACGCCGGGCTGGCAGTCCGCAACGCGCGGCTCGCCTTCGAGCTGCGACGGCGACTAGAGGAGCTCGAGGCATCTCGCCATCGGCTGGTTACCGCACAGGACACCGAGCGCCGGAGGATCGAGCGCGATCTTCACGACGGCGCCCAGCAGCATCTGGTCGCGCTGCGATTGAATCTGCAGCTGGCGCTGGCACAAGGCGGATCGTCGGAGCTCGCGGAGTTTCTCGTGCAGGCCGACATGGCGCTGGCCGCTCTGCGCGAACTCGCCCACGGTATCCACCCAGCGGTTCTGAGTGATCGCGGAGTCGTGGCCGCCCTCGAGGGCGCCACGCGCTCGGCGCCTGTTCCAGTCCTGATCGAGGCGGACGGCATTGGCCGGCGCGATCCGGAACTCGAGGCGACGATCTACTTCTGCTGCGTCGAGGCGATCCAAAACGCGCTCAAGCACGCGCACGCCAATCAGATCCGAGTGGGCTTGGCGATCGACGCTGATCGACTGACGTTTAGCGTCGAAGATGACGGATGTGGGATCTCGCAGGCGGCCGCACTCCGGAGCGGTGGCGGGCTGCAGAACATGGCCGACAGGGCCGCTGCGATGGGCGGGCGTTGCGAGGTATTGGGCGGGCAGGCAGGGGGCACCGTGGTCAGGGGTTGGGTCCCAGCTTAAGCCCCGACTGCGCACCGTCGGAAGCTACGAGCGGAGATCCTCGCTGCCGGCGATAGCCCTCACGACGTAACTTGGCGTGCCTGCACGCGAGCTCGATCGGCGTTCCGTTAATAAATGTCAAAAGGTTCTTATTGTGGAAACCTGGGAGCACCACCTTTGACGGAACGCGAACCTTTTGGTTCGGGACGACGAACGAAGGTTGGATCGAGTGCCGGCCCTCGACAATCGTTGGCACGTTCCTCCAGGCGGGCCTTCTCGGCCTGGTAGCGCTCGGTGGCCCAGCGCCCTGCCGCGCCGGCGCCCTCGGAGACCATGAGGAAGCGGGTGCGCCCGGCATCGGAGTAGTTGGCCACGCCGGGGTTGCTCCATGGACGTCCACCCACTACGGGGGCAGTCAAGATTTCCGGTGCTGAGCTGTCGATTTTCCGGCTCGCCGTTCGTCTTGTTCGCGACCATCTGATGATGACGAGGAGAAAGCGATGAAGTACATCATGCTGATCTATCAGGGCACCGCGCTCGAAACGCAGGCCGCGCTCTCTGAAGCGGAGCAGAAGCAGGTCTACGCCGACTATGGAGCCATCAACCAGACGCCCGGCGTCACCCCCGGCCTGCCCATGGGTCTCCCCCAGAACGCGACCACGGTGCGCGTTGAGGGGGGCAAGACCCTGACCACCGACGGCCCCTTCGTCGGAATGAAAGAGGCCGTCGGCGGGTGGTTCGTCCTCGAGGCGGACGACCTCGACGCGGCCATCGAGGTGGCCGCCCGCGTCCCCGCGGCGCGCTACGGTGGTGCCATCGAGATTCGACCCTCGGAGACCTATTGGTAGCGACCCTCGAACGCGTCTTCCGCGAGGAGTGGGGTCGCGTCGTGGCCACCCTGATCGGCTTCCTCGGCAACTTCGACCTCGCCGAGGAAGCCGCGCAGGAGGCTTTCGCCATCGCTGCCGACCGATGGCCACGCGATGGCGTTCCCGGCAACCCGCGCGCTTGGTTGATGACGACGGCTCGGAACCGAGCCACGGATCGCATCCGCCGCGATCGGGCCCTCGCTGCCAAGTACGGCCTGCTTCTGGCAGGCGATCGTGCTGAGGTGTCCATGACCGCCACGACGTTCCCCGACGAGCGCCTGGAGCTCATCTTCACCTGCTGTCACCCGGCGCTCGCGATCGAGG
>CAZRMD010000240.1:0-4873 GCA_964601135.1 uncultured Actinomycetes bacterium
GCGCCCGATGAACCAGGACCTCGTCGATGCGCAGCAGGCGCGTCGTGTCATCGACTGCCTCATCGCCCCCTTCGCGCGCGCCCCTGAGCACCACCCCTCTGGTCCTTCACAGCACCAGGCCGGGGCCGTGGACGCTGCTGTGGCAAGTGGTCATCGGTGCCGGTCTGCTCATGCTGCTCGCCGGTCTTACCCTTTTCGCGATCGCCGCGCTCCGCCGGCGCCGCGCCCGCGCCGCTCGCGCCGTCCGGGACGACAAAGCCGCCTGAGCTCCCTCCCCGCTCCGGCGCCGACTCAGGCCGAGCGCGCGTGTGGTGTCAGTTTGAATGCGGGCGGCTTCGTGATCCAGCGGCCGTCCTTGCGCAGTAACGTCCAGCCCTCCTCGTGAACCATGCGGTGATGCTGGCCGCAGAGCAGCCCGAGGTTATCGAGTTTGGTCGGCCCGCCGTCGGCCCAGAAGGTCAGATGATGTCCATCGCACCAAGGTGCTGGCCGGTCGCATCCAGGAAACACGCAGTGCCCGTCGCGCGCCAGGAGGACGCGCCTCGTCGCCGGCGGAATCGTGCGAGCCGCGTGGGCAGTCTCATATTCGAGCTCGCTCGTCCCGATGATCCGGGTGATCGCCGAATCACACGCCCAACGCCGCACCGTTTCCGCGGGAATGGTCCCGCCCCACTGAAGTTGTCCGGCGGGTGCCCCATCGATGCCGGCCAGCGTCTCGGCGGTTGCCTTGATGATCAACATCGTTCTCGGTGCACCCGCGCCGGCCGCGCGGCGCGGCTCGGCGTCGCTCTCCGTACCAGCCTCACGCCGCCCACCCCGACGACAGAACTCTGTCAGCGCATCGTGCGTCCGCTGTCCGAAGCTCCGCTCGTCGCCCTTGCGCGGCTTCATATAAGGCTCGATGGCGGTCCGCAGCATGGCTGCCGTCTCGGGTACCAGCTGGCCGTCGATCCGTGCCAGACCATTAATCGGCTCGCCGATGGTCAGGTACCGGCGCTGGTAGGCGCGGTTCGCCTCGTCCAGCGCGGCATCGCGATCGACTTCATGCTCGAAAGTCTTGGCCACGGTGACGAACTGTCCCGGGTCCAGGGTCTGCGCCGCGTCGAGCAGCCTGGTTTCAGCTTTCCGAACGGCCGCTGCGCCGACGTGTTCGGCGGTCTTGGCCATCGCCACGGCGTGCTGGTAGCCGATCTCGCCTCGGGCTAGCGCCTCCTCGGTTCGTGGCAGGTTGCCCAGCTGCCGGGCGGTCTCAACCTGCTCGGCCGCCGCCGCGCCGCTCAGCTTGCCGTGCGTGCGCATCCAGGGCGTCATCCCGAGCGAGCCGTCCGCTTTGTAACCGCCCGCTTTGTCGAAACGCCGGATAGCTTCGGCGTTCACCGCCTGCAGGCTATCGATCAGCGACCGGTTCTGGATGATGACATCGCCGAGCTCCTGAGCTGGCTGGTTCGCGATCCAGTGGGCCATGTCCTGAATCGCCGCTCTCGCCCGTCCAACCGGAGTCTCGCTGGTCCGGCACATGCTCGGACGATCGTGACACAGGATTTTGACAGCTGCCTGTCAAAACTCTCGCCGCTCTACAAATTTCGTGCGGCTTGTTCAGGCCGCGAGATCGTCGGCGTCCGTGGAGGCCTCGACCTTCGCAATCTTCGGCGCCAGCCGTTCGCGCAGCGTGGGACCGAGGCGATCGAGCCGCTGGCCCAGTTTGTAGCCGTAGCGTTGCACGAAGTCCTCCATGGCCAGGTAGGGGAGCTGGCCCCAGGCCAGTCCCTTCAGCAGGTACCACGCGGCGCGCTTCGTGAAGCGTCGCGAGTCCGCCCAGAGCGTGCCGCCATCATCGCCATAGTGCGTGTCCGTATAGCCGGTCAGCACCGCCAGTCGGTAGCTCGCTTTCAAGCTCGCCTGCAATCCCCTGATGACGAGCGCCTCCGGCGCATAGCCGATGGTGCAGCTGGCCAGGATGACCTGCCGGGCCCACACCCGATCGGCGCCGATCGGCAGGTGCTCGTTGAAATGGATGCCTCGCCAGATCGACCGGCGCACGGCGGCATTCTCGATGAAGAAGGGCAGCGATCTGTACGGCACCCGGTCACCGACCCGCATCCGGCGCCAGTGCGGCTCGCGGCAGAAGCGTTGCCCCAGGCGGAATCCCGACAGGGGATCGCTCTCCATCGAGGCTTCCTGCCGACCGTAGACGCCCGCGACGGCCGGATCGTCGAACGGTGCGGTCAGATGGTTCAACCAGTCGCCGTTTGCCGGGACGGCATCCTGTCCCAGGAACACGACCACGTCGCCTCGGGCCTCCTCCATGGCACGGTTCCAGGTCTGAGGTCCGGACGGCTCGCTGATCTGGAGGAAGCGCGCCAGAGGGAACTGATCGACGATGTGCCTGGTCCCATCGGTGGAACCCCCATCCGCGCACAGGATCTCGACCGGCTCCCGGCCCTGGCCCATGATTCGGTGCAGCACGGTGCCGAACGCCCGCCCGGCATTGAGCGTCGGAATGACGATCGAGATCGAGGGGGTGCTGCCGGCCATCCATGATGTAACGGACACCGGCCGTCGTTTCCGCTCCGGTAGGATGGGCGCCGATGCCACCCATCCCGGCCCTGGCCTGCCCTACCTGCCGGGTCGAGGTGCGAACCGAGGGGGACTCGATCCTGATCTGCGACCAATGCCACGCCAGGTATCCCATCCTGGACGGCATTCCGTCCTTTGTCCCCTCGCCGCCTGACGTCCCATCCTCGCCCTATCAGCTCACCGTCGTCGTGCCCGTCCCCAACCAGGCGGCCGCGCTCGCCGGCCTGCTGACGGCGCTCGGCCATGAGTTGCGCTCACTCGAGATCACCCACCAGGTGATCGTCGTCGCGAGTGACGTCGCCGATGGATTGCCGCAGGTCGCAAAGGTTCACGATGCGCTCCTCGTGAAGCCACCCCGGCCCGGCTACGGCATCGCCCTTCGTGCCGGCTTCGATCGGGCGTTGGGCGACTACGTCCTGACCATCGATGCCGACGGCTCCCACGACCCGAGCCTCCTACGCGTGATGTGGCCGGCCCGCAACACGGCCGAGGTGGTCATCGCTTCGCGGTATGTCGACGGCGGTTCGGCCGAAATGCCGCGCGCCCGCCGCGTTCTGAGCCGCACCTTGAACCTCGCGCTTCGGCGTGGATTGTCGCTGCCCTGCGCCGATCTCACCAGCGGTTACCGGCTCTATCGGCGGTCCGCGCTGGCGGCCCTGTCACTGCAAGCCGGCGGCTTCGACATCCTTCAGGAAGTCCTGATCCGGATCTGTGCCGAAGGCTATCGGGTTCGCGAGGTGCCGTTCCGTTATCGAGCTCCCGCGTCGGGGCGGCTTCGCTGGCTTGCCCGCTTCGCGCTCTCGAACCTGAAGACCTTCGGCGCCATGTGGAAGCTGCGGAACTCGATTGCCTCCGCGGACTACGATGCTCGCGCCTATGACAGCGTCGTCCCACTCCAGCGCTACTGGCAGCGGCGCCGCTACCAGGTTGTCACCAGCATGGCTGCGGGGGCCGAACGCATCCTCGACGTGGGCTGCGGCTCGAGCCGCATCATCGGCGCCGGCCCGCTGGTCGGCCTCGACATCGTCCTGGCGAAACTCCGGTACGCCCGACGCTATGGCAATCCACTGGTTCATGGCTCGATCTTCGAGCTCCCTTTCACGGATGCATCCTTCGACTGCGTCATCTGCTCCGAGGTGATCGAACACGTGCCGGCCGACGAGCGCATCTTCGACGAACTCGAGCGAGTCCTTACGCCGGGCGGCCGGCTGATCCTCGGCACACCGGACTATGACCGCTGGCGCTGGCGGGCGCTGGAGTATCTCTACGGCCGGCTTGCGCCGGGCGGCTACGCCGACGAACACATCACCCACTACAGCCGCCGTAACCTGGCGGCTTATCTCCTGGCGCGCGGGATGACGATCGAGCGAGTGGAGTACGTGGGCGGCTCCGAGATGGTGTTCAGCCTTCGCAAGTCGACGGCCCCGGTCGCGGCCGCTGCCCGGCCACCGGTCAGCGCCGGACTTCGTGGGGCGAACCCGACGGCCTAAGCGAACCTGATCTGGATGAAGTAGAAGTTCTTCTGGGTGGCCGCGTCGAACACCCTGATCTCGCCTTTCCCGCCGGAGGTCGCGCCGGAGAACGTCACGGTGATGTCGTAGTGACCGTAATCTGGCTTGGATGCCGAGGCCGTCCCGGTCCCACGGCCAAGTTCGTTGCCGCTGGCATCCTTGACGACGGCGACGACGGCGCCGTTTGTCACGCTGGCGGTGCCTGATACCTCCACCGGCGAGCTGATCGCGCTGCTGCCGTCCGGGCTATCGATGATGATTCGCAGGTTGTTGCCAATCGGCGTGGCCGCCGTGGCCGGCGTTGATGACGATGCGGCGGACGCCGACGAGGCGGCCGATCCAGATGTGGCGGCCGAGGCCGAACCCGATGCGGAGGCACTCGAGAGGACGAATGTCGTGTTGTTGTCGCCACCGCATGCGCTCAGCATCCCCGCGGCGAGCGCGCCAACCAGCGCCGCGCTCAACCCCTTCATGTCCCCTCTCAACGATTTCTCACGAGAACCGGTTACGCGGGCGCTCTGAGCCCGCCGAGTCAGGCGAATTATAGTTCGGGCTCGTAATGCTGGCGACCATTCAGCGAGGGCTCGTGCCGCTCGAGCCGTACATCGTGGCGACCCTGGCCCTGATCTATTTCGTCGTTTACGGCGTCCTGTCCGTTTTGCGTCACCTGACCTACCACTCCTTCGGACCGGACCTGGGCATTTTCGACCAGGTCTTCTGGAATACGACCCAGGGCCGCTTTGTCGAGTCCACGATGAGCCTGGCGCTGCCGCAACCGCACTCCT
>CAZRMD010000241.1:0-4842 GCA_964601135.1 uncultured Actinomycetes bacterium
GTACGGGAGCGTACGCCACGGTTTGTCCAATAGAAACGCAGCGCCACTACCCCAATCACGAGGAACGGCGACACGACGACGAGGGCGACGACACGCTCGAGTATCCACGTGCTCATGACGCTTGCTCCACCCTTGGCACTGATGGCTCGCTCTCGCCGATCAGGGCCAGGAATGCCGCGCGTGCCTCGGCGTAGTTGCTGCGCTCGATGTTCACGTTCGACACGGCGTACCAGCGGGCATCTTCCGGGTAGGTGGGGCAATCCAACAGCACCTCGATGGCGGTTTGCGTGCGCAGGTGGGCGAGCACTGGCGGCATCGCTTCCTGCTCCAGCGCATCGGCCACCGCGTTCATGGCATGGAATACCCGCTCGCAGCGTGCGAGGCCCTGCTGATACTTCTCGCGCGTCTTGCTGGTCTTGACCCGCTCCAGCTTCTCGCGCAGCTTGTCCGCCGTGCGGTCCCAGATCATCGAGCTGGCGCGCAGGTGCTGCGCCCAATCACGCAGTCGCTGCTTTTCCTGCTGGGCACGGCGGTCGCGCTCGATCTGCTTCTTGGTCTTGGGCAGGGGGGCAGGGGCGAGATCGCCGACGCCCTTGACGTAGGCCTGCGTCTGCTTTTTGCTGGTGCGCCCTTTCGTTGGCTCCGGAGCGCCCATCGCACCGAACAGACTCGGCTGCTCCATATCCTCGTTGGATGGCAGTGGTGCCAGCTCGTCGATGCTAGGGCCAGTGCTGGTCTTTATCGGGATGCAGCGCGCCAGCGATTCCGGATTGGGCGGTTCCTCGGCGATGAGAAAGAGCGTGTGCTCGGTGATGACGAAGCGGTGCCCTTTGTAGGTGAACTTCAGGCCGCGGTAATAGGGGTGGCGCTCCACGCGTCCCTCTTGCACCGCCTTTGTTTTCTCCCAATAGGTGAACGTCTCGTCACCATACAACTCCTCGGATACCACCTCGTAGCAGGCGAATATCGTGCGGATGCTGCCCTGGCCCATACAGACCCACAGGCGACCGGCAAACTTGAACAGGCCGCGCACGCGCCCCATCTCGATGCGGTCACAGGAGGTGAGATGGTGTTGGTCCTCCCAGGCGACGATGAGCAGGCGCTCAGCGCGATACAGTGCCCAGGAAGGGGTGTCGGGATAGACGGACGGATCCAAGAGTTCTCTGCCGGAGAGCGGCAATTCGAGTGTGACACGTGGGACAGGCTTCTGCTGTGTGGTAGTCGGAGTCGAGGTGGTCATGATTGAACGGTCCTTTCGTTCTCGTCTCGCGTCGTCTCGCGTCGTCGATCGGTGCGGGCCAGGGGAGTTCGCGCTCCGCTGACCCGCGTCAGCCTATTGCTGCTCTGCCCGCTCTGCGGCCTCGCGCGCCTTTTTCTTCGTGCGCATGCCACCCATGCGCCCGATGCGCTCGTAATGGTCGGCACCGAGCCGCGCTTTGGTCACGGAGCCGCCCATCTTGCCGATCTGGGTATAGAACTCGGGGCCGCGCTCCTCACGAACGGCACTGCCACCCTTGCTGCCGATCTTGGCGTAGAACTCGCGCCCGTACTTCGCCTTTACCGCCTCGCCGCCTGCGCGAGCGCTGGGTGTCCCGGCGCGTGGCCCACGCTTGCCGGGAGCGCGTGTCCGCTGAGCGGGTGCGGGCGGCTTGGGCGCGGTGGGATGCGGCGCCTCATAGCCAGGGTCACCAGGGCGACGGCGAGGACCGTAGCGGCCACGGTGCGGCGCCGATGGGGACGATGTCGAGAACGAGTCGAAGCGCTCTGTCGTTGTCTGGTCAGACACGGTGAGGGAACCTTTCTGATACAATCCACTGCACTGTATTTGTAACGCACTAAGAGGCCGATGTAACGCGGGTGTTGTGAATGGACTGCCCATGCCAGGTTTTGGCCTGGGGGCAACTTTGGAAATGATTCGTGTAGCGTGGTACTTCCGGGGTAGGCGGCGCGGCGCGCTCCGCTTTGGAGAGCACGTGGTAGCTGATGATCTCGTGCCCATCCGTGCCGATGTTGAGCGTGATTGGCCCATCGGGCACCGGAGTGCTGTCGATGGGCGCAGTGTTGCCGGTGCGCTCGTGCTTGACCCAGGCGATGCGAGCTCCGCAGCTCTTACAGAATGGGACTTGTTTCTCCACGGCATTACTCCGTCTGGAACAGCACGAGCTGCACGTCGCGCTCGGTGGCGTTGGGCTCGTCGTCGATGGCATGGACGGTGAGGGTGTCGATGGCCATGCCATCCAGTTTCTCTTTTGCATCAGCGAGCGCCAGTCGGCTCGCGTGCAAAAAGTCCTCCGCTTCGACCACTCCGTGCGAGGTGCCTCGATCGGTGATGTTGAAAACCTTGTTTACAACCTGGATGCGGACAGGCTCGGGGTCGCTCCAGTTGGCGGTGTAGCGCCATTGCTGCATGGGCATGAGGGGATGCTCCTTTCAACTGAGACTGACTAGGCGCTCAGCAGCGCGGGTTGGGTGTAGACCTCGTCGTCGAGGTAGTCATCGGCGCACAGCTCGGGGTGTAGCACCCAGCCGTAGCGCCACTTGCGATAACGACCAGCGATGTGATAGCCACGCGCCAGCATCGCGGCCTGCGAGCGGGTGACGCCGGCGCAGTAGACGCTGACCATGTGCCCATCGTCGTCTACCCACGTCGGGCGGGCGTCGGTGGTGCCCAGGCGCAGCGCGTTGACGGCCCGATAGATCCCGCCAGGGATGCGTACCGCCACCGGGAACTCGGCGCGGTACTCGTCGGCAAAGCTGAGCAGGTGTGTCCAGCGCGGCCGTCCCAGCCGATCGGCGAGACTGCGAATCCGGCGAATGCTGGCCGCGATCAGGAACGACATGCTGTTGGGCGGCGCCCAGGGCGTGGCGACCGCTCGCGTCAAGACGAGGCAGTGGCGCCACAGCGGGCCAGCGAACCACAGCGCGGCGGGACGCATGGGTGGCAGCCAGCACACGACGGCGAGGCAGTAGTGCGGTGCCTCTTTGTGAAAGAGGCCATGCACCACCGTCGCGGTGTTGCCCGCACCGCCGGCGTAGTGGAACCGCTCAATGAGGTCACGCGCGACCGCGTACGGCACGTCGCGCAGCTCGTAGTCCTGCCGGTGCAGTCCATAGACGTAGCGCAAGCGCACGACCATCACAGCACGCTCCTTAGGGAATGATGGGCAACGGCAGCGTAATGAGCCACGCCATCACGATCATGCCGACGACGCCACCGACCAGGAACAGAAGGATGAGACCCATCCCCTGCCACCAGGGCATGTCGCGGTCTTTCGCGCTCGCCGTCGCCATCAGGCGACGGATTTCCGGGTTGTCGTTCATCGAAGCTGCCTCCGTTCTTCACGTGCCGCGTCCAGGATCGCGGCGAGGACAGGTGCCACCTGTTGGGGCACAATTGCGTTTCCGAGCGCCCTCAGCGCTGCGTTGTGGTTGGGCGCACTTTCCGTGACCGTCCTGGGTGGCTCGTACGGTAGTTGCCTCTGGCCGGGGCCAGCGGGCCAAGGCGTTCGTCCTGTAGCACGTACCGCAACCCAATGCGCCGTTTGCTCAGGTAAGGATCGCCATACTTCTTGAAGCGCTGATAGTGTTTCTGGCACATGTCCAATTTCCGCGCAGGCTGCCCGCAGATTGTGCAAACCGACTGTCGCTTCGACAGCGTCTTGCCATGCTGCCAGTGCCATGTCGCGTGACAGGAGCTGCACAACGTCATCAGATTCGATGTCGTGTTGTTCGCCGGGTCGGAGTCGAGGTGGTGAACATGTAAACCGTCCGTCGCTCCGCACTGCTGGCACACCGTGCCTCTGTACTTCACTGCTCGTTTTCGTAGACCTGCCAGCGATACGTCCACTTTGACTTTGGACGCTCCCATGCATGCTTGGTCGCAATACAGCCGACGCAGATACACACCCAAGTCCTCCAGCCGCCCGTTGTATCGCTTCCGCTCCAATGGCTTGCCGCATTGCTTGCATGCCTTCGGCGCTTCCGGCTTCCTCAATCGTGGCATCTACTTCCTCCGCTTCCGCTTTGGCTTCCAGTCCACTTGGGTCCAGCCTGGTGGGAAACCCTGAAGCAAACAAACCCACTCCGGATTCAGCCGACCCTTCGCGCCCGTCTGCTGGAGCGTCTCGGTAATCACGCCCCGCCCCACGCGCGCTCCCAAGCCCACTTCCGTGTCCTTGAAATCCCGCGTCGTGGGGGTCGGCCAGTTCGTCACTTGCGCCTGCGCTTGCGCGGCTTCGACGGCGAGATACCGCCCGCGCGGGCGCTTGCTGTTCGGCTGGGAGGGCGTCGGCTTCGTCGTGCGGTTCTCGTTCGCACTCGCCCTCGGCGTCGGCCACAACTGCACCGCGATGTCTAGCGGCATCCCGAACCCGTCGCCGTTGTGCCGGTCCGCGCGCACCTGTTCCCGCCTCGCCTGCCACGTCTCCACACTCTCGCGCTGCTGCCACGCCGTCGGCGTCGGCCAGATGCGCACCTGATCGACGAGGGTCAGGCCCGCGTCTTTGCGCGAGGGATAGCGTGTCCCATCCGCTTTCAGGCTCGCGCCACTGTGCGCTGCGTCCGCGGTCGGCGTGACCCACAAGGTAGCCGATGATGAAGATTCGCTCCCGCTTGTGCGGCGCACCAACGGCTGCAGCCGGAAGTAGAAGCGCCCACGTTTCGTAGCCCGCACAGTCCAAGTCAGCGAGTACGTCGTCGAGCCCCAGATTGACGAGGTTATCAACGTTCTCACACAGGACCCAAGCGGGCTGTGCGCGTTGAATGACCCGGTAGACTTCCCCCCAGAGCCAGCGAGCATCAGCATCACCTCGGCGCTGACCCGAACGCGAGACGGGCTGGCAT
>CAZRMD010000242.1:0-1634 GCA_964601135.1 uncultured Actinomycetes bacterium
AGCAGGATCGGGCGGAAGCGGTGCGAGGTCGCTTTGATCACCGCATCCCACGCGTGGCGGCCATTCGCCCTCTCCTTTTCGATCTGGTCGATCAGGATCACCGAGTTGCGCGCGATCATGCCCGAGAGTGCGAGCACGCCCAGGATCGCCACGAAGCCGAGCGGCTTGTCGGCGAGCAACAGGGCGGCGACGACGCCGATCAGCCCGAGAGGGACGACGCTGAGCACTAGGAACAGGCGGCTGAAGCTCTGCAGCTGGATCATCAGCACCGTGAGCATCAGGATGAGCATCAGCGGCGCGACAGCTACGACCGAGACCTCGCCCTTGCTGCTCTCCTCGACGGTCCCGCCGGTGCCGATGTGATAGCCGCTCGGCAGGCTGGCGTTCAGCGCCTCGATCTTGGGTGCGAGGTCCTGCACGACAGTGGCGGCCTGTATGCCGGGCGCGACGTCGCCCTGCACCGTTACCGTGGGCTTTCGGTCGCGACGCCAGACGATCGGATATTCCTGGCCATACTCGACGGTGGCGATCTGGCTCAGGGGCACGGTGCGCCCGTTCGACAGCGGCACCTGCAGCGTGCGGATCGTCGAGAGCGACATGCGCTGCTCGGCGGCGGAGCGGACCAGCACGTCAACCAGATAGATCCCGCTGCGCATCTGCGTCGCCGTCACACCGGTCACCACCGTGTTGAGCGACTGGGCCAGGTCCTCGGAGCTAAGGCCCAGAAGGCGAGCCTGGTCCTGGTCAACCTTGATCCTGACGGTGCGCGCCGGCTCCATCCAGTTGTAGTTGACGTTCTGGGTATCGGGATCGGCACCCAGTACGTTGGCAAGCTGGAAGGCGATGGAGCGCACCTGGTCGGGCTCCGGTCCGCTTACCCGATACTGGAGCGGCCAGCCGACGGGCGGGCCGAGTTCAAGCGGATAGACCCGCCCGACCACGCTCGGGAAGCTGCTCGCCAGCGCCTGCTCGAGCCTCGCCTTGACCCGCTCGCGCTGCTCCACGCCCTTGGTAACAACCACCGCCTGGGCGAAGAAATCGTTGGGCAGCTGGACATTGAGCGGCAGATAGAAGCGGACCGCGCCCTCGCCGACATAGGTGCTAAAGTGGTCCACTTCGGGATCGGCCTTGAGCAGCGTGTCGAGCCGAGCCGCGGCGTCCCTTGTGGCATAGATCGACGAATTCCCGGGCAGTTGCAGGTCCACCACCAGATCGGGCCGGTCGGATGACGGAAAGAACTGCTGCGGCACGAGGCGCATGCCGTAGAGCGCGGCGCCGAACAGGCCGAGCGTGAGCAATATCGTCGCCCAGCGCGCGCGCATCGCCAGCACGAGGAAGCGGCGGAAGAGGCGCATGATGGGTCCGGGCGCGCCCGAATGCACTGTCTTGGGCTTCTTGAGGATCCAGACGCCGAGCAGGGGGGCAAAGATCACCGCGACGAACCAGGACGCGATCAGCGCGATGGCAACCACGGCGAAGATCGAGAAGGTGTATTCGCCCGCCGCACTGCGTGCGAACCCGATGGGCACGAAGCCGGCCACGGTGACCAGCGTGCCGGTGAGCATCGGAAAGGCGGTCGAGGTATAGGCGAAGGTGGCAGCAGTTTCCTTCTCTTCGCCCTCCTCCAGGTGCGT
>CAZRMD010000242.1:1734-4827 GCA_964601135.1 uncultured Actinomycetes bacterium
ACGAGCGTCGGCTCGATCCCGACCGGCAGGTTCGCGGTGATCTCCCGCATGGCGTGCTCGACGTTCTTGCCCAGTGCGAGGACGTCGCCGCCGGTGCGCATGGCGATGGCAATCCCGATGCCTTCGTGCCCATTGACGCGGAACATCGGCTGCGCAGGGTCGGCCGGGCCGCGGGTGACGCGGGCGATGTCGCCGAGACGGATCATCCGGCCGTTCGCGACGAAGTTGACGGCCAGGAGGTCCCGCTCGGAGCGGAAGTCGCCCGAGACACGGACGAGGATCTTCTCATTCCCGGTCTGCACCACGCCCGCAGGCGTCACCGCGTTCTGCGCCTGCAAGGCGGCGATCAGCGCCGAGCGGTCGATGCCAAGCCCGGCCATCTGCTGGGTCGAGAACTCGACATAGACGCGCTCATCCTGCGCGCCGAGGATGTCGATCTTGGAGATGTCCGGGAGCTGCAGCAGCTGCTTGCGGACGTCGGTGACGTAGTCCCTGAGTTCGCGGTGGGTGAAGCCGTCGGCGGTGAAGCCGTAGACGATGCCGTAGGTGTCGCCGAACTCGTCGTTAAAACCGGGGCCGACGACGCCTTGCGGCAGCGTGTGGCGAATGTCGCCCACCTTCTTGCGCACCTGATACCAGATGTCAGGCACCTGTGCCTTGGGTGTTGAGTCCTTCAGGTAGACGAAAATCGTCGACTTCCCGGCGGTGGTGTAGCTCTTCACGTAATCGAGGCTCGGCGTCTCCTGCAGCTTGCTCTCAATACGATCGGTGATCTGCTCGAGCGTGTCGCTGACCGTGGCGCCGGGCCATTCGGCCTGCACCACCATGGTCTTGACGGTGAAGTCCGGGTCCTCGCTGCGCCCGAGCCGGAAATAGGCGCCGATGCCCGCGACCGCTATCATCAGCATGAAGTAGGTCACCAGGGAGCGGTGCCGGATGGCCCACTCAGAGAGGTTGAAGTGCCTCATCACGCGGCTCCCAGCAGGCGGACCTTCTGGCCCGGGTGCAGCACCTGGACGCCGGCGGTGACCACGACCTCGCTTGGTTCGAGCCCCTTCGAGATCACGACCTCCGCCGGATCGTAGCGCAGGACGTCCACATTGCGCAGCGACACGGTCAGGCTCTGCGGATTGACGACCCAGACGGCTGGGCGTCCGTTTGCCTCCGTCAGCGCGGTGGCGGGGATCTCAACCCCAGGAGGTGCGGCCAGCTTGACGCTGCCGGTGACGGTCGAGCCCAGGCGCATGGCTTCCGGCGGGTCGATGATACCGACCTTGACCTGGAATGTACGGGTGTTGGCACTCGCCTGCGGCGCCACCTCCCGCACGCGTCCGGCGGCCTTCACGTTCGGATCGTTGGTCAGCGCGATCTGTACCAGCCGGTCGCGCGGGCCGGTACGGATCAGCTCCTCGGGTACGTCGAAGACGGCGTCGCGCCCGCCCTCGCGCGCCAGCTGCACGATCATCCTCCCGGCTTGAACCACTTCACCTGGTTCGGCCCCGGTCGCCGTCACCGCACCGGGGCTATCGGCGAACAGCACCGTATAGCTCAATTGATCCTCGGCGATGTGCAGCTGGGCCTGGGCGGACTCCACCGAGGCTTGGGCGCTCAGGAACGACTGCTGGGCCTTGTCAAAGGAGGAACGCGGCGTCCAACCTTTGTCTACAAGCTCCCGCTGGCGCCAAAGCGTCTTGGTGGCCTCGGTCAGTATCGCCTGAGCAGATGACAGGTTGGCCTGCGCCGAGCGCAGCGAGTTCTGCTGGTTCTGCGGATCAAGCCGGGCGACGACCTGACCGGCTTTGAGTACATCGCCCACATTGACCGGACGCTCGAGCATGCGCCCGTCGATGCGAAAGGCGAGGCTCGCCTCGTCCTTGGCACGCACCTGCCCGGTCAGCGACACCGTCTCGCCCTGCGCGTGGCGCTCAACAACCACCGTGCGCACCGGGCGGGCCGGGGGATCGTGAGCTTCCTTTTTCTGGCAGCCACCGACGGTCGCGGCGACAAGGGCGGCCGCTATGATCTGTAACCTGAGCATCGGATTCCTCGTTCCCGGCGTTGACGGAGACGTTCGTCTGCAAGGGCGGACGGACGGGCGTCCTGTCGCCCTCACGTCCGTTCCTTGTCATGCATTGCACGGTGCAGTATAGTGCGCCTGCACTCGTTAGTGCAATGAGGAAGACGCATGGATGCCCGTAATTTTCCAAACGAGGCCGACGCGAAGTCCCGGCGTGGCAACTCGCGCGAGGCTATCGTCGAGGCCGCGGAGCGCCTGTTCCTGCAACGCGGCTTCGGCGCCGTCAGCATGGACGATTTAGCGGAGGCCGCCGGGGTGGCCCGCAGGACGCTCTACAACCAGTTCGCAAGCAAGGAAGAGATCTTCCACGCGATGCTGTCGCGAGTGTCGGGGCAGCTCGAGCACGGCTTGCCGCCCGGCATCGAAACCCAAGGCGACGTCGAAGAGGTGCTCCGCTTGGTCGCGCGGGCAATCCTGGATCTCCACAAGAACCCGGAATACCTCGGATTTCTGCGCATGGTGGCGGCCGATGCGCGCCAGTTTCCCTGGATCGCCGAGGCGTTCGCAACCGTCATGGACCCTCAGAGAGAGCGGTTCGTGCGCTATCTCGCCCATCTCACCGCCATGGGCGTCCTGGAGTGCCGCAACCCGTTGCTGGCGGCTCACCAGTTGTCGGGGGCCCTCAACGAGTTCTCCCTATGGCCTTGGATGATGGGCCGCGAAAGCATTCCCGTTTCAGAAGAGGAGCTGATCGAGGAGACGATCCAGATGTTCCTGCAGCACTACCGCCCCCGACCAAAGAAGCGCGGTCGTGACGGCACGTCATGACCTCGAAGACTTCCTTTCGTCGGCCGCCTACGTGCGATTGCCACGTGTAATAAGTCCGCGCCGTGCCAGGTGCCCGGCCGCGCGAGTTTGGCCTATCGGGCGTCTGGCTGCGGGAAATCGAAACTAGGTGGCGCGAAGGACTTTTCGCGCAAGAGCAGACACAACGGCGCTCTCCATCGCCGAACAGGACAGTCGAGCCGCCGCAGCAGCGTTGGCCGGGTCAAGCCACTCCTGACATTTCCCCGCTA
>CAZRMD010000243.1:0-4805 GCA_964601135.1 uncultured Actinomycetes bacterium
GGCATCGACCAGGGACGCTCGGCCGGGCTGGCATCTGCGGCTGGTGCTGCACTTGCCGGTCTCGTTCTGACTCTCGGCGCAGCGCTTGGCGTATCCACGATTATGGAATCGTCGGCGGTGGCCTTCCAAATCTTCAAATTTCTCGGCGCCGCCTATCTCACCTACCTGGGTTTGCATCGCCTGTTCAAGGCTGAGACCCAGATGGCGGCCAGCCGCCCGCCGGCGCGGCCCTTACGGCGTCTCGTTACGCAGGCCTTTGTGATCGCCGTCCTGAATCCGAAGACCGCGCTCTTCTTCGTCGCGTTCCTGCCCCAGTTCGTCAACCCTTACCACGGGCCAATCAGGTTGCAACTGGTGGTTCTGGGCCTAATTTTGGTGGGGATCGGCTTGTGTACCGACAGCTGCTATGCGCTCCTCAGTGGGACTTTTGGAAACTGGCTACTACGGCGCAAGCGCTTAGCTCGCGGACAACGATTCTTGGCCGGTGGCACCTATGTCGCACTAGGCGTCGTTGCGGCCTTTACCCGGCCAGCTAGGGCTGCGTAAACATCCGTTGACAATCCGCTACCGGGCGACGACCTCGCCTACTGTGAGATTCGTCTGGGGCGCCGCACGGACGGCATCAATGCGCTCCACCGATCCCTCGAGCTCAGTCCAGGAGATCCGGCGAGCATCGAGCTTTTGAAAGACTCGGTGGATGATGCCATCCACCTCTTACTGTGATCGAGCAGGCGGACTAACGGGTCCCTACTGGCGCCGGCTGCAGGTCGGCAACCGCCGGGATCAGTTTTTCGCCGATGATCTCCAGCGGCTTGATCCGATCGACATGCGGGACCGCGCCGATGACGGTCTGAATCCCCATACCGGCGAGCCATCGCAGTCCACCGATCACCTTGCCGAGCTTCTCGCCGTTGTCGCCCACGTCGAATCCGAACATGCAGGTCTTCTCGATCTCGTCGTAATCGCGTCCGACCGCCTTGCAATGTTCGCGCAGCACGTCGAGCTTCCGTGGCAGCTCTGGAGTCGGGAAGAAGTTGCAGGCATCGGCGTACTGCGCCACCAGCCGCAGCGTTTTTCTTTCGCCCATGCCACCGATCAGGATCGGTGGATGCGGACGGCTCAGGCTCTGGGGTGAGTTGAGTGGCCGCTCGAGTTGAAAGTGCTTTCCCTGGAACGGCTTTTCACTGCCGCGCTTGCCCTCCCACATCTGGAGGCAGATCTGCAGCGTTTCTTCCAGACGCTCGAAGCGTTCGGCGATCGGTGGAAAGGGAATCCCCAGGCCACGGCTTTCGGCCTCGTTCCAGGCGGCGCCGATCCCCAGCCAGGCGCGCCCACCCGAAAGCACGTCGAGTGTGGTCACGGTCTTTGCCAGGACGCTGGGATAGCGATAGACGGCCCCGGTGACCATGGTGCCGAGCCGCGCTCGTGATGTGATCGCCGCCATGAAGGCCAGTGCGCTGTAGCCCTCAAGCATCTCGTGTTCGGGCGGTCCGTTTCCCCGGATCTGCCAGAAGTGATCCATGACCCAGATCGATTCGAAACCGGCCTGATCGGCGGTCCGGGCGATCTGGGCGAGGGTGGTCCCGAGTTTGGACGGGCCGGCGGGCCAGGTGAAGTCGTCGATGCTCAGGCCAAGCTTCATGAGTCCTCCTCTGCGAGCGTCGAGGTGCGTGCTTGACTCATGATGCGGCAGGCTGCTGTTGACGTGCACTGCCTGAATGGGTGGTTTCGGTCAGACAGGCAGCGCGGTGCCCGTCAGGAGCGCCGCGTGCAGGGCAACACGCCGATCCACCTCGGTGACGAGCTCGTCGGGCGTCATCTTCTGGGGCACACGCACAACGGGGGCCTTCTGCCCTGGGTAGGCGAGGACGGCGAGATCGCAGAGCACGATGACGTCGGGGTCGGCCACGTGGTGGCCCAGGACATTGACAAAGCTATCGGTCTGCGTCACGTCGTAGCCGGCGATTTCGAGCGCTCCCCGATAATGCCGACCGGCGTTGGCATCATCCGCTATCAGCAGGACGCGCCCGGAGCTGCTCACTGTGACGCATCATCTCCGAGTGGGCAGCCGCGCATGTGGGCCATTTGGCCCAGTCTGGGCGTCCGTTGGGCGATGCGCCCGACCGACGAAGATTAAGCAGTGGATATCGAGGCTTTGGCTGCCGAACTGCTCGCCGAGCCCCCGGATCAGTTCACGGCTCGGCGCAATGCGCGGGTCAAGGAGCTCAAGGTTGCTGGACAGAGCGAACTGGCCGGCGAACTGTCGGCTATCAAGAAGCCGGCGCTCCCGTTGTGGGCGGCAAACGCCGTGGCGCGTGAGGATGCCGCGATCCTGGGCAAGCTCCGGGAGTCCAGCCAGTCCGTGGCCAAGGCACAACGCGCAACTGGTGCGGGACGCGCGAGCGCGGCTCGAGACTTGCGGGCAGCATCGGAGGATTTTCAGCGCCAGCTCGAAGCGGCGACGAAGGTCGCCGCCGAAGCGCTGCGCCGGCACGAGCACACGGCTACCGAAGAGATGCTTCGCCGGATTCGCGATATCTTGCGGCTGGCCGTAAATCAGGGTGGAGAGGCGTGGGATCGACTGGCGAAGGGCGCGCTCACATCCGAGCCGGAGCCGGTCGATGACCTGGCGGCGATGTTCCAGGCCGGACCGCCGGCAACGGGCGCAAAGCCGACCAAAGCCGACGAGCGAGCAGAAGAGCGCCGCGCGGAAGCCGCCGAGCGGGCGGCACAGGCCGATCTCGAGCGGGCTCAGCAATTAGAGGCGACCGCCAGGCGGTTGCGCAATGAGGCGAAGGAAGCGATGGCCGCGGCGGAACGCGCCGAGCAGCGCGCGAAGGCCGCCGAGGACGAGGCCGCCAGTGCAAAAGCCCAGGCGCAGAAGTCGCAGCGGGCTGTCGCTCGGCGAGGACGCTGATCAGAAGCTGACGGTCGCGACTAGGTACGAGTGGCGGCAGGCACCCTGGCTTCGAGAATCTCCTTGAGCGTCTCGAACTGGCTGTCCACTTGCTTTTTTGCGATGCGTGCCAGGATCGGTTCTCCCAGCTTGAAGAATCCACCCGGCTCGCCTTCGAGCGTCCCTGACACCCTGGTTCGGCCCGCGGCTGGTTCCACGATGTAGGTCTGCGTCAGCGGGAAGGGTGCGGTCGTCCTCGAGACGACCTTCCGGCCCGGCTCGTATTCAGTGATTTCGAAGGTGCTCGTGAGTCGGCGTCCCAGAAACTTCGCCACCGACTCAATCTTTGTCCCGACCCTGAGCGGAAGCTCGGAGGCGTTGGACTCGAGGATGACGGCATTCCATTCGGGCCAATTCGATGGGTCGTCCAAGTATGCCCAGACGTCCTCCGGCGGACGATTGATGGTAACGCTGATGTCGATCTTCACCATGGTGATCCCCTCCAGTGATCAAGCCGGCGATTCCTGTTGCCGTCATACGCCCTGCGGGTGCGTATTGCAACCAAGCTCAAACTGATCCGACCTGGGGGGCCGGCCGGTAGGCGAGGGTGGCCACGTGGTCGCTATTGAGATCCACCTCGAGAATGCCGGCGCGCTGCACTGGTTTGCGGTAGATTTCGCGCTCGGTCTGGGGACGGCCTTCGAAGAGGACCCAGGCGGCCTGGATGGGGTCGGCGTGACTCACGCACAGAGATGTCTCACCGGGATGATCTCGGGCGAGCCGCAACACGACGTCGCGGACGCGGCCGCCGAGCTGTTCGATCGTTTCATCGCCCGGCACAGAACCGCGCCGGATCTTGTGCAGGAACCACCGTGGTCGGCGAATGGGAACTTGCCAGTAGGGAACGCCCTGCAGGTAGCGGCCGATGTCGGCCTCGCGCAGCTCTGGCTCGGGAATGAGTGGCACGGGCGTTGGAAGCTGGGCGTGGACGATCTCGGCAGTTTCCCGGGCGCGATCCAGTGGGCTGTGCACGATCCGCCGAATGCCGGCGTCGCGCAGCGATCGGCCGACGGCGGCGGCCTGCGCCCGACCCAGCGCGCTGAGGTTGAAGCCGGGCAGATGACCGTAGAGGACCCGGTTCGGGTTCTCGACATCGGCATGGCGCATCAAGAGCACGCGCGTGCTCGCTTCAGGAAGGCTCAGCCCATCGAGTCTACAATCGGTGCCGCGTGAAGCGCGTTCGAATCCTCGGCGTTGGGGTGGACGCCGTGACCACGGCAGAGGCCGTCGACTGGGTGGCTGCCGCGATCGCGGAAGAGACGCCGCGACAGGTGGCGACGGTAAATCCAGAGTTCGTCATGCGCGCCCGCCGCGATCCCGCGTTTCGCGACGTCCTCGCTCGCGCCGATCTCTGCATCCCGGATGGATATGGTGTCGTGTGGGGCGCCCGCCGGCTCGGACACCCGCTGCCCGAGCGAATCGCGGGCGTCGATTTCGTCCGAGAGCTGGCGCACCGGGGCGCGGCTGCCGGATGGCGATTCTTCTTCCTTGGTGCGGCGCCGGGCGTGGCAGAGGCTGCTGCCGCCGCGCTGGCCGCCGAGGCTCCCGGTCTGCAGGTGGTGGGCTGCCTGGCCGGCTCGCCAGCTCCGTCGGCGGATCCCGAAGTCACGGCCGCGATTCGGTCGGTCAGTCCCGACATCGTGCTGGTCGCCTACGGCGCGCCCAACCAGGACCTGTGGATCGCGCGGAACCTTCACGCGACGAAGGCCCGGATCGCGATCGGCGTCGGCGGCGCCTTCGATTTCCTCTCGGGTCGCCGTCGGCGCGCGCCCCGCTGGATGCGTGAGCATGGTCTGGAATGGCTGCATCGGTTGTCGCGGGAGCCATGGCGCTGGCGCCGGATGCTGGC
>CAZRMD010000244.1:0-4800 GCA_964601135.1 uncultured Actinomycetes bacterium
TCTTGCTGGCCAGAATATTCCCCTCCATGCGCGCATCGTCGCCGTCTGCGACGCCTATCACGCCATGACGTCGACGCGCCCCTACCGCCAGCGGCGCACGCCCGAGTTCGCCCTGGCACAGCTCGAGGCCGGTAAGGGAACGCAGTTCGACCCCATCATCGTCGACTACTTCCTTCAGATGATGCGCAAACGCCAGGCGGAGAATCCGCAAGCCCTGGAGGCTGACCTGCATGACGAGCATCCGACCGCGCCAGATGCCGCCGCGGCAGCGAGCTGAACCGTGGCACTGGATGCAAACGGCCAGCCGCTGTCCCTGATCTCTCAGCGCAAGCTCGAGCATCTGAAGCTCTCACTCGAAGCGTCCGTGCAGTCGACCCGCAGCGCCGGCTTCGATCGTTTTGCCTTTACCCATCAGGCGCTTCCCGAGCTCGACCTGGACGCGATTGATACGTCGACGACGTTTCTGAGCCGTCCGCTCAAGCTTCCCTTCTTGATCTCGAGCATGACCGGCGGGGCCCATGCCGCCGGCGACGTCAATCGCCGCCTGGCGCTGGTGGCGCAGGCGATGGGGATGGCCTTCGGAGTCGGCTCACAGCGCGCCGGCCTGACCCACAAGGACCTGCGTGCGACCTACCAGGTACGCAGCGTCGCCCCGGATGTTCTCCTCTTTGCCAACCTGGGAGCCGTTCAGCTGAACTACGGGATGCGCAAGGAACAGTGCCTGGAGGCGATCGAGATGATCGGCGCCGACGCTCTGGTGCTGCATTTGAATCCACTCCAGGAAGCGCTTCAGCCCGAGGGTGATCACAACTTCACAGGCCTGATCGACAAGATCGCCACGCTCTGCAAGGAACTGCCCGTGCCGGTGATCGTGAAAGAAGTCGGCTGCGGTATCTCCGAGCAAGCGGCACGGCAGCTGGCTCGGGCGGGCGTGGCCGCCATCGATGTGGCCGGGATGGGCGGGACGAGCTTCGCCCGGGTGGAAGCCTTTCGCCGCGAGCGTCCTGAGGAAGTCGAACTCGCGCTGGCCTTCTCCGAATGGGGCATTCCAACGGCCGACGCGCTGGTGGCGACGCATCGCGCGGCTCCAGGCACGCCGCTGATTGCGAGCGGCGGACTGAAGCACGGGCTGGACGCCGCCAAGGCGATCGCCCTCGGTGCGGACCTGACCGGCTTTGCCCACGCCGTGCTGGTGGCGGCCCAGGAGGGCGAGGAGCCGGTGCGCCGGCTGCTCGACGGCTTTGCCTGGCAGCTTCGGGTTGCCATGTTCTGCGCCGGCGCGCCAACGATCGCCGCCCTCAAGAAGAGCGCGATCGCGGAAATCCGATGATCGCCAGGGGTCGAACCTTCGCTTCGCGCACCGACCGGCTCGCCGCCATGAACCTGGCGCTCGATCGCGAGTTATCACGCCTGGCGCAGCGGGTCGGATCCAGCCAGAGCGCGCTGCTCACCGAAATGGTGCAGCACCACCTCGGTCTGCGCAAGGTTCGTGACGATCGGGGTAAGCGCTTGCGCGCCAACATCGTGCTCCTCACCTGCGAGGCGTTTGGCCGTCGCTACGCCGATGGGTTGTGGGCTGCCGCAGCCGTGGAGCTGGTCCACAACTTCTCGCTCGTCTTCGATGATGTCCAGGACCGCGATGACCTACGCCGCGGCCGGCCCACTGTGTGGAAGTTGTGGGGGCCCGGCCAGGCCATCAACGCCGGCGCCGCCCTGGAGGCACTCGCCACCCGCGCGGTCGTCGACCTGCTGCCGCCTCGCCACGTCGACCGGCTCCGGCCCGCCTTGTCCTTGTTGACCGAGGCCATGCTGGCGCTCTGTCGCGGACAGGTGCTCGACCTCCAGTTCGAGCAGCGCGTCGATGTCAGCCTGGATGAATATCTCGAGATGATCGGCCTGAAGACGGCCGCGCTGTTCGAATGCGCCGCCCGCCTGGGTGGGATCGCGGCCGGCGTGGGGGAGCCCGCGCTGGACAAGGCCGGCAAGTTTGGCCACCACCTGGGGATTGCATTCCAGGTGATCGACGACATTCGGGGCGTCTGGGGCACCACGGCACAGACTGGCAAGCCGATCGGCAGCGACCTCAAGAATGGCAAGAAGACGTTGCCGACGTTGGTCGCGCTCAAGAATGGCGCCGCCGGCAACCGGCGCGTGCTGCGCTCGCTGCTCACGAAGGCCCGCTTCAGCGCTGCGGAAATGGAAACCGCCCGCGCCATCATCACCCAGTCGAACGCCGAAGCGATCTGCCGCCGCCAGGCAACCGAGCATCTCGCCGAAGCGCGCCTGCAGCTGTTTGGGATGACGGACCGTCCAAACTGGGCGCTGCGTGCCCTGGCCGAGATGGTCACTACCCTGGAGTCCGGCCTGATCTAGCTGTCGACTCCCTTGTCAAGTAAAAGCGCCTTCGGACAAAGAATGCCTGGCAAAATAGTCGCAGGAGGAGATTGGGGTCAACGGCAATGGTACGAGCCCCAAGAGCTGTGACATACATCATCTGGGCATTGATCGCCGTGCTTGCTCTGGGTCAGCCGGCCGCCAGGGGTCCGGTCATGGCGCCGAGCGAGGTGCTCGGCGTGCACGCTGCCGCCGACGAGCATGGATTGCAGGGCAAGACTTACGTGGCCCTGGGCGACAGCATCAGCGCCGGCCGCTATGCAACCGCCGCCGACGCAACCTTCCCCTCACTGGTGGCCGAGAAATTGGGGATGAACCTCGATCTGATCGCGCGCAGTGGAACCAAGGCGGCCTGGGGCGTGACCCAGACCGGCAACGTGAATGTGGCTCATCCAGCGCTGGTCACCATCGAGCTGGGGACCAATGACGTCGGCTTCAACACCAACGCCGATGCGTTCGCGTCCCAGTATGACGCGATCGTCACTGGCGTGTCCTCACCCGGAACCCGGGTGCTCTGTATCGGCAGCTGGTTGCCGTCGCCCAGTTTCGACGCCATCATCGCCAGTGCCTGCGAGCGACACGGCGGCACGTTCGTCAGCCTGGACGGCTTCTACATGGTCAACGACTTTCACGCGTCGGACGGCGGGTCGAGCTACCTGGGGCGCACCGATTGGTTCCATCCCGGCGACCAGGGCCACGCCGCGATCGCGGCGGCGATCATCGCGGCACTGGGCGCCGGACCGGCACCGGACGTCGCTCCGCCCGCCAGCCGGCCGCCGGTGACCGACGTGATCCGCACGCATCCCCACTAGCCCTCGAGCACCTCGCCGATCTTGAGCGCCAGGTGTAGCGCGAGGCGGACCTCGGCATCGCGCAAGTCGACCCCGAGCAGGTCCTCGATCCGACCGAGACGGTAGAGCACGGTATTGCGATGGAGATGCAATCGCTCGGCGGCGTCGGTTGGGCTTCCGTTCGTCGCCAGATACGCCGCCAGCGTCTGCCGCAAGGCGCCACCACGGTCTTTGGCATCGAGGCGTCCCAGCAGGTCGCTGCTGAACGCCCGCAGCTCAGGTAATGCCTGAAGCCCATAGAGCAATCGATATAGGCCAAGGTCCGCAAACGCGGTTGCGCTGTCGGGGCCGAACAGCCGCTTTCCCATCGTGAGGGCCTGCTCGGCCTCGCGGGCAGCGGCGGCCACCTCCGCGGCGCCCGACCGAACCGCGCCGTAGCCGAGGGCGACCGGCGTCGCCGCCCCGCTGCGGGCCGCTCGATGCAGCTGATCGAGCAGTGACTTCATCTGGCCTGCGGCCAGCGTGACCAGCGCGATCGTCGTCTCGCCGCGCTCGCGCACCAACGCCGGGATGCGCATGGTGGCCAGCTGCCGCTCCCAGGACGAACGAATCTTTTTGGCCACCCCTGAAGATGAGGCCTCAGCGGCAATCACGACGTAAGGCGCCTCGACATCGAAGCCCTTCCGCTTCGCCCGCTCGCGCGCCGCTTCATGCGTTCCAGGTTTTCCAGCCGTAAGGACGTCCAGCAGTTCTTCCTCGATCTCATCGCGCGCCTCGCGCGCGGCACGGGCCCGGACCAGCTCGATGGCGCAGGCATGGGCGGCGCGGCCCACTGCCAGTCGATGTAATTCGCCGAGCTCGCCTTCCGAGCCCAGCAGCGAAAGAAACCCGGCGATGCTCCCCTGCACCAGGATGGGCGCGATCAAGCGCGCCTGGCCATTGACGAGAGAGCGCAATGCGACGGGGGGATCGAAGGCGCTGAGCGGGACTTCCCGCAACCAGGCATCGAGCGCCGGACGCTCAGCATTGATCGCGGTCGCGATCGATTCCGGCAGCCAGCCGCCGGCGCCACCGATAAAGTCCGTCGCGCCCTCGCGCTCGAGCAGCACGGGGACTCCAGTGAGCTCGTGCAGCCTCCTGAGCAGCGCCGGCAAACCCTGCCCCGCGAGCGCCAGCTCGCTCAGCTGACGGTGCAGATCCTGGGCCCGCTCATGGAGTTCGGCGCGCCGGTCGACGATATAGCGCAGCACCTGCGGCTCGATCTGATCGAGTGCGCTGCCCGCCGGGAGCGCGATCAGGGGCAGACTGTGCGCATCAGCGACCCGGTGGGCGTCGGCCGATACGCGGCCCATGACCGCGGCGCCGGCCACCCCCTGCCCGGCGAGCGATTCGAGCAGGCGGGCCAGGGTGAGGCGCGAGTCGACCGCCGCCATGACTTGCGGATCGATGAGCAGCAGCTCGCCGCCGCGCAGCGTGAATGCCGGCGGCCGGGCGCGCAGGGCCGTGCACCAGACGACCTCGCGATGCAGGCCACTTTCGCCACCGGCCAGCTGGCTGTCCGGGGGTAGGGCGCCGCGCCAGACATCTTCGACGGTCACGTGGGGATGCGGCGGGG
>CAZRMD010000245.1:0-2347 GCA_964601135.1 uncultured Actinomycetes bacterium
GACCACGTCGCCCACGCCGTAGCCGTTGACCGAGTAGCCCAGCCGCCGCTGCGCCTCCACTTTGTCGCCCTCGGTGACCGCCACCTCGCGCATGTTGTCGCCCAGGCGGACCACCCTGGCGCCCTGCCAGTCGGCCCAGGCGCACGCCGCCCGCGTCCACGCGCCCAGACTGCTCTGCACGTCCTCGTCCTGCCAGAAGCCGACGATGACCTTGCGTTCCAGGCGCAGGCGACTGCCGATGAAACCGAACTCGCGGTCGCCGTGGGCCGACTGGTTCAGGTTCATGAAATCCATATCGATTTCCGCCCACGGGATCTCGCGATTGTACTGCGTGTGCAGGTGAGCAAACGGCTTTTGCAGCGCCGACAGCCCGGCGATCCACATCTTGGCCGGCGAAAAGGTATGCATCCAGCAGATCAGCCCGACGCAGCCGGGCGTCGCGTTCGCCTCCAGGCACAGCTGGCGGATCTCGTCGGGTCCGGTCAGCACCGGCTTGTACACCACCCGCACCGGAATCGCCGCGACGTCGTCGAGCGCGTTGGCCATCTCGGCGGAGTGCTCGCGCACCATCTCGAGCGTGTCCGGTCCATACAGATGCTGACTGCCGGTGACGAACCACACCTCGAATTGCTTCAAATCGATCATCAACAGGACCTTTCCCCCGCGGGCTCAGAACACGACCGCGTGAAACCTGCAACCTTGACCGAGCTGGGTGCACACGATGCCTCGCTCGTAGCCACTGCCGTGATTCGTTAGCGCTGCCCGTAGACGTTCTTGTACCGGGAGTGCAATCTCGCGACATCCTCAGCCGGGATCTCGTCGGGCGTGCCGAGCTGCAGCGCCGTCCACACCGCGGCCGCCGCATCCTCCGTCATCACCGCCGCCTTGACCGCCGCTTCGGGCGTCTTGCCGATGGTGAACACGCCGTGGTTCTTCAGCAAGACCGCCGGCGAGCTGCCGATGCTTTCGACCACCAGCTTGCCGATCGACTCGTCGCCGATCAGGGAAAACCCGCCGCAGGGGATCGGCCCGCCGAACTCGTCGGCGAGGGCGGTGAGCACCACGGGGATCGGTCGCCCGACGGCGGCGAAGGCGGTGGCATACCGCGAGTGCGTGTGCGCCACGCCACCCACGTCGGGGCGATGCCGGTAGATGTAGAGGTGGCTGTAGGTATCCGAGGACGGCTTGAGGTCGCCTTCGACGATGTTGCCGTCGAGGTCGAGCACCACCATCTGCTCGGGGCGCAGGTGCTCGTAGCGCACGCCCGACGGCTTGATGGCGACCAGCCCGGTCTCGGGGTCGCGGCCGCTCACGTTCCCGCCGGTCCAGGCCACCAGATCGTTCTTCGGCAACTCCAGGTGGAGCCGGTAGAGTTCTTCCTTCAGGTGTTCAAGCATGACACGCTCCTCTGCCCTGCCGTGGGGATGTTGCGCTTGATAGCATCCGGCAAGAGCCTGCCTTTCAGCTGCCGCTATTCAGCCGGTCTCCGCGGCGTGAGTGCGTCCCGGCGCATCGCCCGCAGCCGCTTCATCACGTCGTTGGGTCCGCGCCCGAAGTAGTCGTACAGGGTCTTGTACTCGGCATAGAGCTGCTCGTAGATCCGGACGCGCTCCGGGTTGGGGCGATAGACGTCGTCGCGCAGGCCCCCCATGCGGGCAGCGGCCGCGCTGATATCCGGGTACCCTCCGGCCGCCACGCCCGCGGCGACGGCGGCGTGCATCGCCGAGCCGACGGCGGGCGCCTGACCGCTCCGCACGACGCCGATCTCGCGGTTGGTCACGTCGGCGTAGATCTGCATCAGCATCTGGTTGTGCTCGGGCAGTCCGCCGGCGGCCACGAGGGCCCGCACGGGCACGCCGCTGCGTTCCAGCGCCTCGATGATCTCCCGCGTGCCGAACGCCGTGGCCTCGATCAGCGCTCGGTAGATCTCGGGCGCCGTGGTCGCCAGCGTCATGCCCACCAGCAGCCCGCTGAGCTCCGCGTCGACCAGGGTGGACCGGTTGCCGTTCCACCAGTCGAGGGCCAGGAGGCCGCTCTCCCCCGGTTGCAGCCGTGCCGCATGGTCCTCGAGCAGGGCGTGCAGGCTCACGCCGCGCCGTCGTGCCTCTTCGTGGTATTCGGGCGGCACGCCGTTCTCGACAAACCAGGCGAAGATGTCGCCGACGCCGCTCTGACCAGCCTCGTACCCGAACAGGCCGGGCACGATACCGCCCTGCACCACGCCGCACATGCCCGGCACGTCGGCGAGCCGGTCGCCGATCATGACGTGGCAGGTGCTGGTGCCCATGATCATGACCATCGTGCCCGGCTCGGTGCTGCCCGTGGCGGGGACCGTGACGTGCGCGTC
>CAZRMD010000245.1:2447-4743 GCA_964601135.1 uncultured Actinomycetes bacterium
TGACCATCGTGCCCGGCTCGGTGCTGCCCGTGGCGGGGACCGTGACGTGCGCGTCGACATTGGCGACCGCGACCGCCGTCCCTGGGCGCAGTCCCGTCCACTCGGCCGCCCGCTCGGTGAGCTCGCCGGCCTTGGCCCCCAGCGGCGCGATGTCGCGGCGCATCTTCGTGTCCACGATGTCGGCCAGGCCGGGGTGCAGCGCGGCGAAGAACTCGCGCGACGGGAAGCCGGCCTCCTGCTGCCAGATGGCCTTGTAACCGGCCGTGCAGGCGCTACGGGTTTCGCGGCCGGTGAGCTGCCAAACGACCCAGTCGGCGGCCTCGATCAAGCGGTCTGCAGCACCGTAGACGTCGGGGGCCTCGTCGAGGATTTGCAGCGCCTTGGCGAAGAACCATTCCGAGGAGATCTTACCGCCGTAGCGCTTGAGCCAGGGCTCGCCGCGCAGGCGGGCCACCTCGTTGATGCGGTCAGCCTCGGGATGGGCGGCGTGATGCTTCCAGAGCTTGACCCAGGCGTGGGGGTGGGTGCGCCACTCGGGGAGGAAACAGAGCGGCGTGCCGTCACGTGTCGTCGGCAGCATGGTACACGAGGTGAAGTCGATGCCGATCCCCACCACCTCGCGCGGATCGACTCCCGCCGCGCTGCGCGCGGCGGGGACAGCGTGCTGGAAGACGGCTAGATAGTCCGCCGGGTCCTGCAACGCCCAGTCTAGCGGGAGGGGCTGTTGGGAGCCGGGCAGCCGGCCATCGATGACGCCGCGGGCGTAGGGATGCACCGCGACGGCCAACTCGCGTCCATCGCGGACATCCACGACGACTGCCCGCGCCGATTCGGTGCCGAAGTCGATGCCGATCACGAACATGGTGGAGCGCTCCAAATCGGGATGATCCGGCGACTCGCCGTTGCGCAACGACAGAACCGGTGCGGCCACCTGCGCCGAGGGACAGAGAGAGATCGCTCTGCCCTCGCGCCCGCACCCGCAGACGTAGGGAATCGGACGTGCCGAGTGAGGAAGCTTCTCTCGAAGGCGCGAGCAACGACGCTTCAGGTCGCCTCTTGCGCGCGCCGGCGTTGCAAAGAACTTTGGAGCACCACAACGACCAACAAGAAGAGGCCGCGAATGACATCTTGCCAGAACGGATTCAGGTAGAGGCCGCCACCGTGATCCAGGGTGTAGTTGTTCTCGAGTTGCAGAATCTCGACAATCAGCCCGAGCAAGAGAACACCAATAAAGGTGCCGGAGACGGAGCCGACGCCTCCACTCAGGAGTGTTCCACCCACCACGACCGCCGCGATCGCGATCAGCTCCCACCCTTTTCCTTCCGTCGCGGAGCCGCCAGCTAAATTCACCGCGAGCAAGACACCGGCAAGCCCGGCGAGGGAGCCGCTGGCCGTATAGACGATCATCAGCGTTCGTCTGATGGGCAACCCCATCAATCGCGCGGCCTCGCCATTCCCACCGATCGCCAGGACATACCGGCCAAAACGGGTATAGCGCAAGACGTACATGCCGATGAGAAACGCGATGATCATGAGCGGAATCGTGAAGGGGATGGCCGGCAGGCCCCCGCCAACACCGAACGCCGTTCCCCCTACCGTCGTGAAATCACTCTTCGCGTCGATGTTGATGCTCGCCTGATCGTTGATGAGCTTCAGCGCGAGGCCGCGAACGATATAGAGTACCGCGAGGGTCGCGATGAATGGTTGTAATTTCATCCAGGCGACGATGAAACCGTTGATGAGGCCGACGACCGTGCCCGTCAACACGGCGGCGACCAGGGAGAAATAGAAGCCATGCGGACTCGTCAGGGCGGCGACGACGCTGGCGAGCGCCGCCACGCCGCCAACAGACAGATCGATGCCGCCCGTCATAATCACGAAGGTCATGCCCAGCGCGATGAGACCGAACTGCGCGTTGAAATTCAGCACGCTGGTGATCGTGATTGCGTCGAAATTCTCGTAGCGGATCAGGCTGAAGACGGTGACGACCGCCAGAGCGACGAGCGC
Organism: uncultured Actinomycetes bacterium; assembly: GCA_964601135.1. Lineage (GTDB taxonomy): Bacteria > Chloroflexota > Dormibacteria > CF-121 > CF-121 > CF-13. The sequence goes on from CAZRMD010000245.1 coordinate 4,455, forward strand.
GCCTTGCTGCTGCAGAAAACGCCCCACCGGCCCGAGCCGTTTGCGCCATTCCTTCCACGGAGGTTGGTCAGCCGCGATCTCATGCGAGGTGTTCGACGGGGAAGTACGAATCTGCATGGTGCACTCCACGATCTCAATCGCATCCCACCTGCGCCTGGGGAGATGAACGCTCACGCTTTGCGCTGGTACTGGAGGAACACAGCCAGGACGATGAGCGCGCCGATGAGGATGCTGGCGATGTCATCGGGAACGTTCAAGGTGACCAAGGTCTGGCGAGTAAGTTGAATGA
>CAZRMD010000246.1:0-4739 GCA_964601135.1 uncultured Actinomycetes bacterium
CGGGAAGGCACGGTCCACCGCTCGACCGGTCCAGCGGCTTGGACGTCTACCGCGATCGAGTTCAGGAAGGGCACCATGGACAGGGCCTTGCCTCGAACGTGAACCCTGATCGTGCCGACGCCCGAACTGGCCGTGGCGGTCACCGAGCGGAGAAACCCTCCGCCCGTGCGTTGGGCGTACTGCTCCGCGACCGGAGCAGCAGCGGCGTGGGATGCATGCCAAGAGCGCGCTGCTCGTACGCCCTCTTGAGCTGCGGACAGTGCCACCGCACGGGCGAAGAACAGGAGGGCGACCTGCATGCCCGCGGCAACCGTCAGCATCAAGACCGGAAGTGCGATGACCGCCTCGATGCTGACCGATCCACTGTCGCGGCCATAGGGGCGCACCACTACCCCAGATTGATCGAGTTGGCTTTGGCGATGACCTTCGCGGCGATGATGCCCAGCGCCGTAACGGCGGTGGCCACGAGGATCCCGATTATGATCATCGCCTCGGCTGACATCGCGCCGTTGTCGTCCCTTTCGCGATGCCTCCGTAGTGGATGGAGTGCCAGGCCCGACCGGGCCAGCAGGTAACCGACTTCGGGTGGGAGCAGCCTGAGCATGTGGATCTCCTCCTAACTGATGAACAGTCGGTAGATGGCAGGGAAGGTCACCAACAGCAAGAAGCCGCTGATGGACATGGCGATGGCCACCGGCATCTCGCTGGTTCGGCTATTGGCTCGCGCCCGAGCCTCCGTCAGTGCGGCGGTGCGCATGGCGGCGGCCTTGGCAAGGAGCGTCGGCATCACCTGGGCTCCCACCGAGCCCGCGTCCTCGGCAATGTCGGCTAGTTCGGTCAACTCGACGACGCCCACTCGCCGACCCAGATCTGCGAGGCCTCGCCATGGCTGTTCTCCCGAGCGCCGAGCGTGCTCCAGGACGGCGTGGATGCGCCCGAAGACCCAGCCGACACAGACGTCGGCGGGCGCGTACAAGGCCTCGCTGGAGCCGGCGCCTGCGGCGCGTTCAAGGGCGACCAGGTCTAGATAAGTAGCAAGGACCGCGCGAAATTCACGGCGCAGCTCGGCGGCTTGACGCCGTACGGCGATGTCCGGGGCAATCGCGAACAGCCCGCCGAACAAAACGCCTGCACCCGCTGGAACCTGCCAGGGCACTCCATTACCCATCGCCACCGTCGTCATCAGGTTGAGCAGGGTGGGAAATACCAGTCCGAGCAGTAGATAAGCGATCCGCTTGGTGAGCAGGGAGTCAGTGCTGATTCCAAGGAGGTGCAGATCTCTAGACGGCACATGAAGGCCCGTGCGGCGGACGACCGCCGGGACCCACCGTGCATGGCAAGGTTGCGCGGTTGGCTCAGAGCCCTCGAGACGAGCGAGGACATCAGCGAGCCGTGCCGGGGCCGGCCGAAGCTCGGCGAGCATGATGACCAGCCCGAGGCCCATTAGGCAGCCGCCGAGGCACGCGACGAGAATCATCGTTCCGCTCGATCGTCTGCGTGTGGGTCGATCAACAGCCGGTAGCCGAGTTCTGGGGTTCCCAGGCGATGGAGCCACCAGAATGCACCGCCGTAGCAGGCCATCGCGATTGCGAGAACCACCTGGCCGATGGACGTGCCGAAGGGTGCCACGTAGGAACGTTGGAGGAGCGCAGCTGTCGTGAGGGTCAACAGGATCGCGATGATCCAGCGGACCGTGGTGCGATGTTCTGCCCGGGCCGCCTCGACTTCACGTCGGTCAGTCACGTCGCGTACCACCAGTTCGGCCAGCCCGCTCAGGACCGCGGAAGCACCGGCGCCGCGCCGCCGCGCGACCAAGATCAGCGCGGCGGCGATCCGGTCGGCGATGGGGTCGCCCATTTCGTTGGCGAAGAGGCGAAGGGCCTGCTCGGTCGGAACACGAAGGGCAATGATTCGGCGTGCCAGTGCAGTCACCTGAGGGGCAATGACAGCCGGAACGTTGCGGGCAGCGCTCTGCTCGATCGCCTGCTCCAAGCCGCGGCCGGCGGAAAGGAGGTCAGCCAGGCGGCGGGTCCACTGCTCAAGAGCTTCGAGGCGCTGGATCCGTTGAGCCGCTGCACGGCCTGTCACGAGACGGGGAATCCCAATGACAGCTACGCCCGCGGCCAATGCAGCGACCGGCCAGCGCGTCAGGGCCAAGACCATAAGCGCAGCGATAAGGGCTCCGATGGTCTGTCGCACCATGGCCGGCCTCGAGATCGCTGCCCAGGTCCTTGACCGGCGGGATGGGCCATATTCCTGGTGAGGACACCCGGTCCACCCAGCGATGAAGCACCACACGCCAGCCAGGAGCGTGCTCGCTCCGATAGCAGCGATCAAGGCGGTTGGGTTCATGGTTCCGACCTCCCACCGGCTTCCACAGGCTGGGGCCACGCCCCGCGCTTGCCGTCGAGCAGGGACGGATCGAAGCCCGCGAGCTTCAAGTCCTGCAGACATTGCGGCGGAATGTGCGGCATAGCTCTGCCGCCGCGGCCGGTCGGCGTATAGACGTGGTTGCGATGCGGAAGCGCGTTATCGGCCTGCGGGAGTACCTCGATCACTTCGGAGACGAAGCGCTGGTTGGTGACAGGATCGACGCGCAGATGGACGACGAAGTCGAGCGTCTCGCCCGTGTGGAGGTGGATGACCGAGGCCGGAGTCTGGGCCGCGGCGCCGCGCGTCCACAGCATGACGATCCGGTTGAAGATCTCCTCGGTCCCGTCGGCGTGGATGGTGCACATCGAGCCGGGGTGACCGGTGTTCATCGCCTCGAACATCGGGATGATCTCGTCAGCGCGCACCTCGCCGACGATGATCCGGTCTGGGTTCTTGCGGAGAGCGTCGGGGATGAGTTCATGCAAGGTGATCGCCCCAGCGCCCTCGGAGTTGGCTTCGCGGGCCTGATAGGCGACCACGTTCGGATGCCGGTCGTGCATCTTGTCGAGGTAGAGCTCGTAGTCGCTCTCGAGGGTGATGAGCCGCTCTGCTGGCTCGATGGCGGCCGTGAGAGCGCGGAGCAGCGTGGTCTTTCCCGCCGCGGTACCGCCGGTGATGACGACGTTCTTTCGCGCTCGTACGGCTGCGGTCAGGAAGGCGTGCAAGCTGGCGTTGACTGTGCCGAGCTCAAGCAGGTCATCGAGGGTGACGTCGACCAGACGATGACATCGGATGCTCACGCACGGCCGGGCGGTCACGTCCATCGCGGCGCTGAGTCGTACGCCGACGCCATCATCATCGCCGGCCTTGAGCGCCGCGTTCACCAGAGGGCTGGCGGCAGAGAACTCCCTGGTCGTGTAGCTCTTGTGGAGTACCCACATCTGGATCATGTTGATGAGCTCGTCGTCGTTGACGGCCACAGCCGGTCCGCGGACGCTGTCTCCGTTGGAGTACGTGATCCAGACCTGGTCGCATCCGTTGATGTCGATACTTTCCACGCTGCTGTCGCGGACGTACGGAGTGAGTACGCCAAGCTCAAACCGTTCGTCATCTACGGCTTCGACGAGCTTGCGCTGTGTGGCGAAGCTGATGGCGGCCTCGTCAAGCAGACGTTCCCGAGCCCAGCGCTGGACATGTGACTCGATCAGCTTCCGGGCGGACGCGCGGTCGATCGTGTCGGCGTCCTTCAAGTCCTCGGACACGGCCCGAGTGATTGCCGCCACGGCCTCGCGAAACGATCGTTCGTCCAGATCCGTACGGCCCGTTCTGGGGGTCGAAGGTTCTGTCCGGACGGGAGGAATAACAGCTCTTGCCCACGGCTCGCTTGTCACTTTCTCGCCTCCCCAATGGTCGCGACCTCGTCAGGTTCTTCGGTGTTGCGGCAGCGCTCCAGGTGTCGCCGCATCGCGACAGCCAGCGCCGATGCGCTGCGGAGGAGATCCGAGGAACGCATCGAACGGCGGCTTTGCCGTCCGTCTGAGAGCACAGCGGCCGACTGCGGATCGTGAGGGAGTCGGCCGATGACCGGCAGGTCGTACAAGGCGCGGCTGATGTCGCGAGGGCCGTACTCCCCTGCCCCAACGAGGCAGAGCCCTATGGGAACCGGTGGACCCACTTGCCGGCGAAAGGCGTCCAACCTCGGTTTGGCTGCCGCTACCTGGCGCAAGGTCGGGCGCAACAACATCAGCGCCAGATCAGCCGCTGCGATCAGCTGTACGGGTGTGTCAGATCCGCCGATGCGGCCAACATCCATCACGACGTCCATGGCGTCTGCAGTGGCGGTAGCCAGAACCTCCGCTATCGCTTCCCACGCCCCGTCGAGCTGGACGATCTCGCGCGGATCAGCGAGGCCTGGCAGTAGCAGCCACTCACGAGCGCCCTGGTCGAGGGAGATCAGGTGGTCCCAGAGGACGGCCGGATCGCTCTCGTGGACGAGCGCCAGTGCCAAGCTGAGCAACCCGCCGTGCTCGCCTTCCATACGGCCGGCAAGGAAGCCGGGCAGGACATTGCCGCCTTTGGGATCGCACTCGACCAGCAGAGCTCGGCCGCCCCAGCAGTACGTCACCGCCAACGCCGTGGTCGTCACTCCCGGCGAGTCACCCGGAGACATCAGGGCGAACAGCGCCATCATGGCCTCCGACTGGTGAGCGTGAAGGAGATCCGCCCATCGGCGGCCTGCTGCGCGAGCTGCGGACCGTCAGCAGCCGCAACGAGCAGATCGACAACGACCAGCCCGTCAGCGTCCGGAGTCGTACTCACTCGATCGACGACACCTGCGAACTGCCCTGACCCCTTCAACGCGCTTT
>CAZRMD010000247.1:0-958 GCA_964601135.1 uncultured Actinomycetes bacterium
GGAGGCCTCCGGTTCAAATCCCGGAGCGGCTGAACACCCGGCACATCACACGCGACGTTCGTGGTGGCCGCGTGGATTTCATCGCCTTCTACGAGCGGCTGCACGAATCGTGGCGCCCGCACAGCATCGGCTTCGACGACGTGTGCATCGCGTACAAGGACCGGCAGTACGTCACCCAGCGACCTCATCCTTACATTCCCTTCCATACGACCCACGACGGGTCGGCGATGGGTGGAGGCTTTGGGCTTGGCGTTGGGGCGAAGCTCGCCGACCCGAGCCTCCATACCTTCGTGTTCACCGGCGATGGCTGCTGGCGTCTCTTCGGCGGTGCGCTCGCGGACGCCGCCAACCTGGACCTGCGCGTCTTCATCATCAACAACGGCGTCTACGGCATCGTCGACAAGGGGCTCGAAGTCGTCATCCCCGATGTCGAGAAGCGCCTTTACCACTCCGCGTTGCCGTCGATCGACTTCGTCGGCGCTGCGCGGGCGCACGGCTGGGAAGGCTTCCGGGTGAAGCCGGATCTCAGCAATCTCAACGAGATCATCGACGCCTGCTACGAGACACAGGGCCAGTCGATCCTGGTCGACGTGCCCGTCGATGCCGATCAGGTTATTGGGCTCAACCCGCGCCTCTACAACCTCACGACGAAGACGTACCTGTGATGGCCAGGGTCTATCACGACGACGACGCGGACATGTCGGCCCTCGCCGGACAGCGGATAGCGGTCATCGGCTATGGCAGCCAGGGTCACGCGCACGCGCTGAACTTGCAGGACAGCGGCGTCGATGTCGTGGTCGGCCTGTACGAGGGCAGCAAATCCTGGGCTGCGGCTGAGCAGGAAGATCTGCGCGTGGAAACGGTCGAGAAGGCGGTCGCGATGGGTGACGTCGTCATGCTGCTCGTGGCGGACCAGACGCAAAAGCGGCTCTACGACGAGGCGGTGCGCTTGCGCGAG
>CAZRMD010000247.1:968-4652 GCA_964601135.1 uncultured Actinomycetes bacterium
AACCGGATCAATACCCTCACTCAGGACGGACGGCTCGTGGCTGGACCGCTCGCTCCTTGGCGCGAAACAGAGAATGCGCTGGGCATTTCGGAAACCACGCGCAAGGCCAAGGTTGCGATTCTGCGCCTGGACGCTCGCCTTCAGGAAGAAGTGAGGACAGGCCAGGCCATATCGTGCGCCGAATGTTCAAGGAAGGCATCGGCGTGCCGGCGCTGTTCGCGATCCAGCAGGACGCGACGGGAAAGGCGCGCGCCCGCACGCTCGCCTATGCCCGCGGCATCGGTTCGACGATGGCCGGCGTGCTGGAGACAAGCTTCAAAGAAGAAACAGAGACCGACCTCTTCGGCGAGCAGACCGTCCTGTGTGGTGGCATCAGCCACCTGATGAAGGCCGGCTTCGACACCCTCGTGGAGGCGGGCTATCAGCCCGAGGTCGCCTATTTCGAGTGCATCCACGAGATGAAGCTGATCGTCGACCTCATCTACCAGGGCGGATTGAGTTACATGCGGTACAGCGTCAGCGACACGGCGGAGTTCGGCGACTACGCGAGCGGTCCCCGCGTGATCAGCCCTGCGGTTCGCGAGGAGATGCGGCAGATTCTTCGCGAAATTCAGGACGGGACGTTTGCCCGCACCTGGATTCTGGAAAACCAGGCCGGCCGCCCCGCCTTCAACAACTTTCGGCGTCGCGCCAAGGATGAGCTGGTTGAAAAGGTCGGCGCCGAGCTGCGGGCCATGATGCCATGGCTGAAGCCGAACGGCCAGAAGAGAGCCTGATGGACGACCGGGTCTACATCTTCGACACCACGCTCCGCGATGGCGAGCAGTCGCCGGGCGCATCGCTGACGCCTGACCAGAAGTTCGGGATCGCGTGGCAGCTGGCCGGCCTGGGCGTCGACGTCATCGAAGCCGGCTTCCCGCTGTCGTCACCGGGTGACTTCGAGGCGGTGCAGCGGATCGCCCGGCAGGTCGAGGGGCCGATGATCACGGCGCTGGCGCGCGCGGCGCGACCGGATATCGATGCGGTGTGGAATGCGGTGAAAGACGCAGACCGCAAGCAGATCCACATGGTCCTCTCCGTGTCCGACATCCATATCGAGCGAAAGCTCCGATCGAACCGGGACGATGTGCTGCGCCGTGGCGTCGAGGCGGTTGCGTACGCTAGGTCGCTGTGCGATGAGGTCGAGTATTCGCCAGAGGACGCCGGCCGGGCCGACCCTGAGTATCTCTACGAGACGCTCGAGGCCGTCATCGACGCGGGCGCCACGGTGGTCAACATCCCGGATACAACCGGCTATACGCTGCCCCACGAGTTCGGTGGCCTGATTGCGTCGATCAGGTCGAACGTGCGCAACATCGACCGGGCGATGATCAGCGTGCACTGCCACAACGACCTAGGCCTCTCCACCGCCAACAGCGTGGCCGCCGTCCTCAATGGTGCTCGCCGGGTCGAGTGCACCATCAACGGGATTGGCGAGCGAGCCGGCAATGCCTCACTGGAGGAGGTCGTCATGATCCTGCGCACCCGAGAAAAATCGCTGGGCCTGCGCACGGGCATCGAGACCAGCCGGCTGGCCGAAGTCAGCGAGCTGGTCGCGCGCGAGACGGGCATCCCGGTGCAGCCGAACAAGGCGATCGTGGGCGGCAATGCGTTTGCCCATGCATCCGGCATCCACCAGGACGGTGTGCTGAAAGACAAGCTGAACTACGAGATCATGCGGCCGGAAGATGTCGGGATGGGCGAGAGCCGGATCGTGCTCTCACCGCGCTCGGGCCGGCACGCCTTCCGCTTCCGGCTGGCCGAGCTCGGCTATCACCTGCCCGATGTGGCGTTTTCCCGGGCGTGGGAGCAGTTCCTCGACCTCGCCGAGCGGAAAAAGGACATCCTCGACCGCGACCTGGAGGAGATCGTACGCAGCACCCAGGTGGTGGCTTAATGGCCACGCAGGAAATCTCCCTCCCCCTTGTGGGGAGGCTCGAGGAGGGGGTCCCCCCGCCGTCAACCTACGGAGGGTTCGCCTACTTCAAGGGCAGCATCGTGCCCTTCGAGCAGGCCAATGTCAGCGTCGGGACGCACGCGCTGAACTACGGCACAGGCTGCTTCGAGGGAATCCGCGGCTACTGGAACCCCGAGCACCAGGAGATCTATCTGCTCAAGCTGGTCGAGCATTATCAGCGTTTTCTCAAGTCCACCGCGCTCCTCAAGATCAAGCTCGAGGAGACCCTCGACGAGTTGTGCGAGCTGACGCGCGACATCATCCGCCGCAGTGGTTATCGAACCGATATTTACGTGCGTCCACTGGCTTTCAAGGCCTCCCCCATCATCAAGGTCGATCTCCATTCCCCCGAGGACGCGCTCGCCATCTTCACCGCGCCGATGGGGCTGTACTCGCGGATCGACGGCTTGCGGCTCACGATCTCATCCTGGCGACGGATCAGCGACAACAGCATCCCGGCTCGAGCCAAGATCACCGGCGCCTATATCAACACGGCCCTCGCCGCCGAAGACGCCGTCGCGGCCGGCTACGACGACGCCCTGCTGCTGACCGAAGACGGCCACATCGCCGAGGCCAGCGCCGCGAACTTCTTCATGCTCCAGGGTCGGACGCTGGTCACCCCTCCGGTGACCGACGACATCCTGGTGGGCATCACGCGCGCCGCCGTGATCCGGCTGGCGCGCGACCTGGAGCTGGAGGTGGTCGAGCGCAACATCGACCGAACGGAGGTCTACCAGGCGGACGAGGCCTTCCTCTGCGGCACCGGGGTGCAGATAGCGCCGATCATCGAGGTCGACGGCCGCCCGGTGGGTTCGGGGCAGTGTGGAACGGTCACGCTGAGCCTGCAGGACGCCTACTTCCGAGCCGTTCATGGTGACGAGCCTCGCTATCGGCACTGGTGCACACCGGTCTATGGCGGGATGCCCCGAATTACCGAGTCGCTTTGACGAACGCGGCCAGGGGCTGTTAGGCTTTACCGAACAACTGAATAGCGACTCGTTATCAAGAGTGGTTGAGGGACCGGCCCGGAGAAACCTGCCAACCTGCCGAACCCGGCAAGGTGGAAAGTCCGTCAGACGAAAGTCTGGAAGATGATGTGGTCATCGGACATACGGCCCCTGCAACCGCAGGGGTTTTTTGTTTGTGATCACACGCGAGGAGGAATTCGTGAGGCAGCTTCGATGTCGAGAGTGCGGGCGGTTGCGACCGTTCGAGCCCGCCTATGTCTGCGAGCATTGTTTCGGACCGCTCGAGGTCGCCTACGATCTGGACGCAAGCCGCGGCCGGGTCACCCGCGAATCGATCGCCGCCGGACCAGCCACGATCTGGCGCTATCGCGAGCTGCTGCCAGCGCCTGCGGGCGAGCCCGTCGACCTCGGTACCGGCTTGACGCCGCTGATCCACGCCCGCAACCTCGGCTCCGAACTTGGGCTTGATCGGCTGTATGTCAAGAACGACACACTGGACCCTACCGGCTCGTTCAAAGACCGCAACGTCGCGGTGGCGACCAACTTCGCGCTGTCCTACGGCTTCGACACGCTGTCCTGCTCATCCACGGGCAACCTGGCGGGATCGGTGGCGGCGCACGCGGCGCGTGCCGGATTGCGGTCGCTCGTCTTCATCCCCGCCGGACTCGAGCCGGGTAAGGTGGGCGCCGCCGCGGCTTATGGGTCGACCATCGTGGAGGT
>CAZRMD010000248.1:0-4631 GCA_964601135.1 uncultured Actinomycetes bacterium
GCACGCGGCGGCCGGCCAGCCCGGAGACGGCGGAGAAGCGACGGCAGGCTTTGGAAAAGGCACGCCAGGTGCGCAGAGAGCGCCGCGCCGAGGCGGCGACAACTGGCGCCACGCCGGAGTAGCGACAACTCACTCGATCTGAAGGGCCGGCTTCGGCCGGCCCAATTTTCTTCATGCTGGTGGCAACTAACTGGGCGCGCCCAGACGCTCGGGCGGCCCGACAATTACGAGCCGGTTGCCGTCGGGGTCCCTGAAATAGAACATCGGCGGCACGCCACCGCCGAAGCGCAGCACATCGGGATCCACGTCCACACCGCGGGCCATCATTTCGGCGTGGTCGGCGTCCGCATCCTCGCTGTTGAAGCGGATACCCGTCTCGACTCCGGCCGGCACCCCTTCCCGCGCCGGCACTAGCGCGATCGTCGTCACGGCCCCAGGCGGCGCCACCTCGATCCAGCGCTGGCCAGGCCCGAACGATCCGTCCATGCGCTTCTCGAATCCGAGCTTGCCAACATAGAAGTCAAGCGCTCGCTCCTGGTCAGTGACCGGTACGCCCACGGTGTGCAGGTCGGTGATGCGAATCGGCGATAACTGGCTCATAGCATCCTCGCTTCAGGTTTCAACGAACGCCCTTAACTCTGGACTAAGCAATCTCAATGCATCACGCTTCGTCTCGCTGCTCCCTCGAGGTCGAGGTCGCGCTCGAGCTTGCGCCCGACGTCGAGCACAGCGCTTGCGTTGCCAGTCAAATGAACTCGGCGGAGTTCGGTCTTCAGCCTTCCGGCCGGCGCGCCTCGATGATCGCAGCCTTTCGCGTCAGGACTCGGTTTCGAGACCCCAGGAACGGACACGGTCGGGGTGGATTCGGATCACGGCCGGCGGGCCGGCAACGGCCTCGGCGACGCCCCGAACCTCGACTCCGCGGGGCTTCCAGGGTGGCAGCACCTCGTCGATGACGATCGCCGCGCGGCCAGTACGGGAGACATCGCGGTACTTCTTGGTGTTCTCGAAGTCGCGACCGCCGACGTCGATGGTGTCGGTATCTGGGTTGTAGCTCCACCCGACGGGGACGACGTGGGGCGTGCCATCACGCCCCACCGTCGCAATCCTCGCCAGCCGGCGCCCGCTCTCCAGGAAGGCGAGCTCATGCTGCTGAAATGCGCTCATGTCGCAGCCCTCACGCGCTGGCTGGCCAAAGTCGCGAGGACACCGACGCTGACCGCCCACATCACAACGTGCATCGCGACCATGGTCAGGCGCATCGCAGCCGATGGGCCAGGAATCGTGGCCGGCATCGAGAGCGACGCCAGCGCGAGAGCGCTGGCGACGATCCGAAAGATCCTGACCGGCCGGCGGGTCGTCGCAGCCAAGAGGCCGAGCAGGACGCTGGCTCCGAGGCTGGCGACCAGCGCGGTGACCGACGCCGAAGCCAGCGTCAAGGGACCCATCCCGATCAGCGAGGGCAGAACAACGCCGCCGTCCACCAGTCCGGATGCCGACGCCACTCCATAAACCCCTTCTGTGCCGGCCACGGCAACGATTGCGGCCAGCGGCGTCGCCCAGGCCAGCCTGGCCCACGCGACTCGAGCTGCCTCTCCGCGTTCCGTGTTTTCGACCTGGCTTACAGCCATCCCTGTCATCCTCCTGAATGAGTGATCTTGTCAACGACATGCGTGACTATAGCACGCAATTACATGATGTGATCAAGCATTCGGGGTAAGATGTCCGGAGTGAAAGGGCAGCGAGAAGCAGGAGTCGACACGGTCCCCCAGGCCCTGGGCCGGCTGCGCGTGGCGCTCGAGGACGCTTACCAGAGGGCCAGCCGTGAGTTGGGCTTGACCGCGCAACAGGCAGAGCTTCTTTGTGCGGCGATGAGGCCGGCTGCCGTCGGCGAGGTCGCCGACGCGCTCCGCTGCGACCGCTCGAACGTTACCCGGCTCGTCGACCGCGCGTCAGCCCGGGGCCTGGTCAAACGCCATGGCGGTGCGGACGATGCGCGGGTGACGGTTATCGAGCTCACAACCGAGGGTGACCGTCTGGCACGCCAGTTCCTGGCGGCTCTCGAGTCTCAGACGGAGACGCTTCGAGCCCGATGGCCCGCGCAGCGCAAAGAGCTGACTGCCGACTTACTCAATGAGATCGCGGACGCCCTCGAGGCCGGCAAGCAGGCGCCGAGTAAGCGAAGACGTCGCTCAGCCACCTCCTCGCCAGCTACGTAGCATCGGAGTGACGAGGCACGTCAATGGGCTCAAACACTGAAGCCATGCCGGTCGGGGCGGGATCGGTTCCGGGGCTGCGGCACAGGACCAGCCCGATGCCGGTGAGCGAAACCGTCGAGCGTCTGACGGCGGTTATCGAGGCCGCTGGAGCGAAAGTCTTCGCCCTCATCGACCACAGCGGAGAGGCTGAGCGGGTGGGTCAGACTCTCCGTGAGACCAAGCTTGTGATCTTCGGCAACCCGGTCGGTGGCACTCCCGCGATGGTCGCCGCGCCCCTGCTCGCGATCGACCTACCCGTGAAGGTGCTCGTGTGGGCCGACGACGACGGCGCTACCTGGATGAGCTACCTGGATGCGAGCTGGCTGGCGGAACGCCACGGCTTGCCGGCCGACAAAGCGGCTCCGTTGGAGGCGCCGGACCGGATGACAGCCAAGGTCGCGGGCTAGTCCTCCTCCCCGCGCGGAGGTCGCGCTACCGCGCAGCGGAGCGCGGGTGGGGCATCGCGAGAGTCCCCACCAGAAACCAAACCATGTCGGGGTGTTATGTGCGGTCATACATTCGTCGAACAGGCGGTGTCCGAGTCGACAAAGCAGCTCCGGACCGCACTAACAGTTGACGAGGGAATCGACCTACTGAAGCCGGCGATCTCCCCAGCCGGGGAGGGGCCGAATGTCCCATTCCAATCTGCACCGTCGCTGGGTGACGATGCAGGCCCGGCGACGTCGACTACCCCAGGCGTCGCCGGGGCCTTGTTTTCTAGCCCGTAAGCAGGCCCCACGGCGCTGCGGGTTCTGGCGTATCTGCTCCGCCTCACGGCGTAGGTGGACAATCCAGACCCAGGCGGACGACTGCGCAGCCAGTCGCAACTGAGCCAGGCCCGCCGGGTGGTGGGTCTACGTCGGGTTGCGTATGCCGAGATACGTGGCCGGGCTGATTCGGCAAGCGGCTGGTCCGGATATCGTCAGTCCGATGCGCTACCGCGTACGGCGGCAGGTGGCTGCGAAGATCTTGCTCGACTCCCTCGTGGCGGCGGCGCTGCTCGTCGTTATGTCGGTCGGGATGCGCTTCGTCGGCCAGGTCCCGCCCCGCCGCGCACCCGATGCGATCGCCTACGCACTGCTGGCGACCATCGCCGTCGCCCTGGCCTTCAGGCGAACGCAGCCACTGGCCGTGCTCGCGGTCACGGTGGCCGCGACAAGTGCCTACTTCCTCCTCCAGTACCCATACGGCCCGATCTTCTTTGGGTCCGCGCTCGCCCTCTACACCGCGGGACGGGAGCTGCCCGTGAGGCGCGCGACGATCGGCGGATTGCTGGCCATCGCGGTCATCGTGACCGCCGAATTGGCCTGGGTGCCATCGAATCAGCTGGCCACCGAACTGGGCCACATCGCGGCCTGGCAGAGCTGGCTCCTCCTGCCCTGGGTCCCGGCCGGAGCCGCGTTGAGAGGGTACCGCGCGCTCCAGCGGCGGGACCGCGAAGAAGAGGCGGCCCGCGGGGCGTTCGAAGAGCGGCTGCGCGTCGCCCGCGAGGTCCACGACGTCGTGGGTCACGGCCTGGCCGTGATCAACATGCAGTCCGGGGTGGCCTTGCACGTGCTGGAACGAAGGCCGGAGATGGTCAAGGAGGCGCTGGAGGCGATCAAGCAGACCAGCAAAGACTCGCTGGAAGAGCTGCGCGGCACGCTTGCCGTGTTCCGGCAGCGGGACGGCACGGCTGCGCGGCAGCCGGCGCCCGGCCTGGCCCACCTGCACGCGGTGACCTCCGCCATGAACGAGAGTGGATTGCCGGTGGAGCTGCTGGTCAGCGGCGAGCGCCGGGAGCTGCCCGCCGTCGTCGACCTGGCCGCCTACCGGATCGTCCAGGAATCGCTGACCAACGTGCTTCGCCACGCGGGACCCACTGCCGCCACCGTCAGCATCAGGTATGAGTCGGCGCAGCTGGTGGTGGAGGTGGTCGATCGAGGTCGCGCCCGCCCCGGTGCCGCGATGAACACCGGACATGGACTCACGGGAATGCGAGAGCGAGTGGAGGCTGTCGGCGGCACGCTGGAGGCCGGTCCCCACGCCGCGGGGGGCTTTCGCGTGCTGGCGCGGCTCCCCCTCGTGGCGTCTCCGGCATGATCCGCGTCGTCGTCGCCGACGACCAGGCGCTGGTCCGGGTCGGGCTCAGGGTTCTGATCGAGGACCAGGAAGACCTGGAGCTGGGAGGGGAGGCCGCGGACGGCCGGCAGGCGGTCGAGCTGGCTCACCGGACTCGACCTGACGTCGTTCTGATGGACATCCGGATGCCTGTGATGGACGGCCTGGAAGCCCTGCGCGCGATCACATCCGATCCTGACCTCGGCGGCACCCGCATCGTCATGCTAACGACGTTCGAGCTCGACGAGTACGTCTTCGAGGCGCTGCGTTCAG
>CAZRMD010000249.1:0-4630 GCA_964601135.1 uncultured Actinomycetes bacterium
CTTCGCGGCGGGCGAAGGCATCGACCAGCACGGGGTCCTCGGTCATGTGCGCCAGCACGCGCAGCTCGATCTGCGAATAATCGGCGGAGAGCAGCACGTCACCGGGACGGCTGGGGATGAAGGCGCGTCGCACCTTCTGTCCCACCTCGGTGCGGATCGGAATGTTCTGCAGGTTGGGGTCCGACGACGACAGCCTGCCGGTGGCGGCCACCGTCTGATTGAACGACGTGTGCACCCGGTGGGTGCGCGCATCGATGAGCAAGGGCAGGGCATCGACGTAAGTACCTTTCAGCTTGCTCAGCTGGCGGAACTCCAGGATCTTGGGCACCACCGGGTGCTGGTCGCGCAGGCCCTCGAGCACGGTGGCATCCGTGGAGTAGCCGCTCTTCGTCTTGCGACCTCCCGGAAGATTGAGGTCTTCGAAGAGAAAGCGTGCCAGCTGCTGCGGCGAGTTGACGTTGATCGGCCCGTGCGCGACGTCCTCGATTTCCTGGTCGAGGCGCTGCAGCTGCTCGTACAGCTCACGCGATACCTGCTGGAGATAGGGCAGGTCGATGGCGACGCCGGCGATCTCGATCTCGGCAAGCACCGGGACCAGCGGCATCTCGAGATCGCGGAAGAGCTCGGCATTCTTGAGCCGCTCCAACTCGGATTGAAGCCGCGGAGCCAGTTCGAGCATAACCCGCATCCGCTCACCAAAGAAGGCCGACGCGCGCACCACCTCCACCTGGTCGCAGGTCATCGCGGTCTTGCCGGTGCCAAAGAGCGACTCGCGCCCATCGATGGTGCGGTGCAGGACGTCCGATGCTAGGGCCTCCAGGCTTGGCGAGCGGACGCCCGAATTGAGCAGGTAGGCGGCGACCAGAAGATCCCAGTCGACGCCCTGCAGTTCGATGCCATGAGCTCGCAGCGCCAGGTAGTCCGCCTTCTGGTTGAACCCGAGCTTTGATGGCCTGGGACTGCGCAGCGCAGGAGCAAACCGGTCGAGCACGTCGCCAAGCTCGAGGCAGCGTTCCTGCTCGTGCACCACCGGCACGTAATAGATGTCGCGCTCGTCGAGTCCCACGACGATGGCGGCGATGCGCCCGCGGCGGGGAACATCATCGACGGTGATGACCTGGAAGCCTGCCCGCTCCGCCTGGGCAAACGCCGTCACCAACCGCTCCAGCTCAGCGGCCTGGCGCACGATGGTGACGGCCTCCGTGGGCGGCGATTCCAGCGTGAGCGTGGATTGCACCGGTTGGCGCGCCGGCTCCGGCTCGAGCGGAAGCCGACCTTGCTCCCGGCTGGGCGGCGCGAAGATCGGCGGCGCGGCCATGGTGCTGCCATCGCGCCAGGTGGTTGGCACTCGGGCGGCCAGGCTGCGGAAGCCCAGGTCGGCCAGCATGGTCCGGGCCGCATCCGGTCGATAGTCTTTCGCCGAGCCGCGGCTGAGATCGAGCTGGACGTCGACGTCGCGCACGATGGTGGCCATCTTCTTGCTCAGCAGCGCCTGCTCGCCGAACTCCTCGAGCAGCTTCTTGACCTTGGGCGGCGTGGCCCGCTCGCGATTGGCCACCAGATTTTCCACCGAGCCGAACTCCTGGATCAGCTTGATGGCGGTCTTCTCGCCGATGCCGCGAATCCCCGGGATGTTGTCCGAGACATCGCCGATCAACCCCTTGAGATCCACGGTCTGTGCCGGCTCGAGGCCGTAGCGCTCACGCACCCGCTCCGGTGTATAGAGGATGGTTTCCGAAACGCCGCGCTTACTCGTGAGCACGTAGACGTCGTCGTTGACCAGCTGCAGCGCGTCCAGGTCACCGGTCACGATCGTGCTGTGCAGACCGCGCTCGCGCGCCTGCCGGACCAGCGTGCCGATCACGTCATCGGCCTCGACCCCCTGCACTTCATAAATCGGAATGCCAAAGGCGCGCACGATGTCGCGCGTGAGCGGAAATTGCGGCGCCAACTCCGGCGGCGTGGGGCGGCGGGTGGCCTTGTATTGCTCGAGCTCTTCATGGCGGAAGGTTCGGCCACCCAGGTCGAATGATGCAAGCACGTAGTCCGGATGCTCCTGCAGGGCGAGCAGCAGCATGGAGGTGAAGCCATAGGCGGCGTTGACGACATGACCCTCTCGATCGGTAAGCGAGGGAAGGGCGAAGAACGCCCGATAGACCAGCGAGTGGCCATCAACCAGAATGAGCCGCTCTTTCTTTTGGGCGTCCGACACGTTCAAAGTTTAGTCACGCTCGAGGCGTCGCAAACGTACACAGACTGCGAAAAATCCGATGGTAAGATAGGCTGAATTCGGATGGCCAAGTTCGTGGAGATGCAGGTCGATTCCATCCGTGTCCACATGCCCAGCGGGCAGCATGTGGTGATCCTCAAGGAAAAAGAAACCGATCGCTATCTGCCCATCTGGATCGGCATCTATGAGGCCAACGCGATCGCACTAAAGATCACTGGCATCACACCGGAGCGTCCCATCACCCACGACCTGCTGGCCAACATCCTGCAGAGCGCCGAGATGCGCCTGAAGAAGATCCAGGTGACGTCGCTCACCAATGAGGTCTTCTTCGCCCGGCTCTTCCTCGCCGTCAATGGCAAGGAGGTCGAGATCGACTCGCGGCCCAGTGATGCCATCGCACTCGCGGTGCGGATGACCTGCCCCATCCTCGTATCGCAGGATGTCCTCGACAAGGCGGGCGTCTTCCCCGAGAAGGAAGAAGAGGAAGACGACAAGCTCTCCATCTTCAAAGAGCTGATCAACAGCATGGACCTTCCGGATCTCGAAGGACCGCCGCCGCCGGAAAAGAGCTAGGGCGTAATCGTTACCGGCAGCCAGGTGATCAGCGACGATCCATCGCTGAGATCGACTTCGACCATCAGGGTGTAGTCACCCGCGACCGGTGCCGCGAGCGGCAGCCGCGGGATCGAATACGCCGCGTCGTAATTCAGGGGGTAGCCGGGGGCACTGGTCGGCGGAGCCAGCCTGATCGCATAGCCACCCTGGCCGCGCTCGCGCGTCAGAAAGATGCGAACGGTGGACGCCTCGCGGGCCGAGATTCCACTCGTCGCGATGTGCAATCCCAGGACGCCATTGGCCGGGTAGCTGCGGCCATCCGTCCCGATCGTCAACGACCGCGACGAATCATTGGGAACAACGACGGTCCTGGCATTGGCTGCGGCGAATGCCTGGGTAGCGCCCGCATGCTGGTCGTTCGGCGTGAGTGGCGCTGCCGCCTTGCTGACGGTGCTGTACTGCGCAGAGTTGGCGCCGCGCGCCGCCGTGGTGGCGGCACCAGCGCCAGTGTGCAGATTCAGGCTATGAATGCCGAAGCCGATGATGAGCAGGGCCGCGGCCGCGCTGCCGACCCAGCCAACTGGCGCCCAGCGCCATTGGCGGCGCGCGACCTCGGGAACGGTGAACGTCCGTAGTGGCGACTCCATCGGCAGCCCGCGGATCGCGTAGGCCGTTTGGCGAAGGCCATCGAGGCGCGCCTGGCAACCGGCGCAGCCGGCGACGTGCTCAGCAACACGCGCCTGCTCACTTGATTCGAGCTCGTGGTCCAGGTAGGCCGACAGTTCCTCGAGGGTGGGCTCGGTGCGCGAGTCACTCGGCATGGGCATCCTCCCGAGGCGATGACATCGGAAACAGATCGGGATGCTGCTGGAGTTGCTCCTGCACGGCGGCGCGCGCTCGCGCGATCCGGGACTTGACCGTTCCGAGTGGAATGCGCAGGACGGCAGCGATCTCCTCGTAACTCATGCCGTTCACATCCCGCAGGATGATCGCCATTCGCATGTCGGGCTCGAGTCTTGCAATGCTGTCGCGCACCAGCCGGTTGCGCTCGTTCGCCTCGGCGCGCTCCGGTGGATCCGGCATCACAATGCCCAGCGAAACCACTTTCGTGTTCTGGTCATCCTCGGGCATCACGCCGTAGCGACGTCCCCGCCGGAAGTGGTCATGGCAGAGATTGGCGGCAATCTGAAACAGCCAGGATTTGAAGGGCGCCTCGCGCAGCGTCCGGATCTTCTCCCAGGCGCGCAGGAACGCCTCCTGCGCGATGTCGGCGGCATCCTCGGGCGAGCCGACCATCCGAAGCGCCATGTTGTAGAGCGGAACCTGATATTGCACGATCAATTGGGTAAACGCCTCCCGATCGCCCCGGCGGGCCAGACCCACCAGGTCGCGATCGTCCATTAGCGATTCCTGCCTTTAGACGGAAACATTTCTCATAAGTTCCATCCAGATCGCTCGGATATACTCGCACCCGCCGGGCCGGAGTGTCGGAATGGTAGACGAGGGCGCCTCAAAAGCGCCTGGGCGTAAGTCCGTGTGGGTTCGAGTCCCTCCTCCGGCATTTACCACGCTGCGTCCATTTCTTCCATCATCGGGCGTCCGGCGGATTGACGGCCCAGCCAGGCACGCCCATACTGCCTCCCGGTAGAGGGCGAGAACGGAACTTTTCTCCGTAGCCAGCGTCTTATTCAAGTAGATGCGTGCCCAGCGCTCCCGCTTGCCCGCGCGCCTGACCGTGGCCGGCATCCTGGTGAGCCTGGCGTTTCCGGCTCTGGGCATCGCCGCCCAGGCGAAGAGCAGCGACGTCAGCCTGTCCGTGCACGTCGGCTACCAGGACGTCGTGAA
>CAZRMD010000250.1:0-4604 GCA_964601135.1 uncultured Actinomycetes bacterium
TGCCCTCCCCCAGAGGGGGAGGGGAACTGATGGGAGGGAATGGGAGGGGGCTCTAGTTTTTTCGTTCGCGTCGCCATCAAATCGAGAACGAGCTGGCCTGACGGACTAGTGACAACCGCCGGCGGGCAGCATGTCACCGGCTCCAAACCGGCCGACCTGCTGGATGCCGGCCGTCGACGTGTAGAGCGAGAGGGATACGCCGGTATCGCCGAGCCACAGTCCATGGGCGTCGGTGACCGGATGGATGTAGTTACTCAGCTGCGGTAAGACGGAACCCGGCGCCGGCTGCAATGACGTGGCCGCGTCTTGTGCGGAGACGAGAAGCAACTGGTTCGGATAAGCCTTCGAGGTCTGCAACAACGGATGGCCTCCGCCGTCCGCGCCCGTCACCACGAACTCGATATCGGTTCGTTTGTACCAGGAGACGATCGCTCCGCTGTTGAGATCAAGCCGCAGCAGCCGGCTGCCCGGACCTGGCCCATGACCGGTAAGCGGATCGGCGGTGGCCCAGGCCCCTCCGCCACTGATGTACTGCCAGGAATGCGAGGTATCGAGCTGGCGGAAGGGGCGCTGGCCGCTCGGATCGAGCAGCCAGAGACCCGTGGGTAACGCGGGGCCGGATGGCTGGATCGCCACGTAGACGCCCTCGGCCTCGTAGTCGAGGACGGCCCAATTATTGGCCGCCGGGCGGAATACATGGTCGGCTCGCGTAGCCAGATCGACGACATGGATGCCTCCCGAAGGGGTCTGGCCTGATGCGGCCGGCGGATCCGCATACGCGTAATGCTGCCCATCTGGAGAGATCGAGTCCCTCGGCACTGGAACCCACCGCTCATACGATTTGTCGTAGCTCTTCCAGAAGAACGGCGCGGATGAGTAGCCGGGCAGCTGGACGTTTGCATTGGGATCGGCCGCAAACGAACCGCCGGGGAACGTCAACCAGCCCGCCTGGCTGGAGGTCACGACCGGGATTCGGCAGGAGAGGGCCGGCGCGCCGCCGCCGGGGTTGGGCGTGCCGCTGGGATTGCGCCCTGAATTATCCGCGACAGCGGTAACGCTGAAGGCGTTGCTAGGTTGACTCCCAAGGTCGCCGAAGGTACACCGAACCGTGGTGGTCGCGTTAAACCCGACATCCGGTACGACCTCGGTCTGGCATGTCGCCACGGCGTGCTGCGATGCGACGTCGGTCATCGTGAAGGTGACGATCGATGGCGCCTTGGCGCCGGTCAAGCCACCCAGGTTCTTGAGCAATGCCGAGACCGTGCACGGCGAGCCGCATCCGGAGGTGTCGACGGAGAGCACCGTGTAGGTAGGCGGCAGGGCGCTGAGATTCGAGAAATCAATCACGCTCGGCGGTGGCGATATCCGAAAGTCGCGATTGTAGTGACCGTACTGAAGGTCGGCGTCGCGGATTCCATCGACGGTGACGCCGTGTTTGAAATGCACGCGCAGCACCTGATACGGAGCCTGCGCCGCGATGAAGACGTCGGCTCGCGGTCCGGACAGATCGACGGCGTCGACGCCACCCACGGATACATGGTCGATGCGCTGGGTGGCCGCTTGTCCGAGGAACATTGACCTCAAGAGGCTTCCATCGGTCAGATCCGGCAGCTGTGGGACCTGCGTGACCGAGCCCTTCCACCAACCATTCCCGGCCGCACTAACAAAGCCCCGAGAAAGCGGATCGGCGCCCATGTGCGCAGACAGAAACTGCTGGCCACGGAAATACGCGTCCCTGCCGATGACGATGGCTTCCAGGTTCACGCCGGACCCATTCACGAGGATGTGCTCGCCGCTGACGCGTTGCGCCTGCAGGTCGATCGTCCAGCGGGTGGTTCCTTCGATATATGAGCCCGTGATCTCGACGCTGCTGGCGTCTCTTAGCGTGGTGGCCGCGCCTGTCTCGAGACTACGCGTGGTCGGCAGGCCGAGACCGGCCGGAAGATCGCAACCGGAGAGCGCGGCAACGACAAGCGCGGCGAGGGCCGCGGCCCGCAGTTGAAACCACGCCTGGGACGGGGAACGACGTGCCAACAAAATCGCCAGCGCTGTAACGCAACGGCGGTGGGAACCGTTACTGGGACGTGGCCAGCACTCCGGCACCCTCTGAAGGGCCGGCTCGCTCGGATAACGCCGGGCGCCCTCTACCCACCGGGCGCAGGCGCCGGACGGCCCGAATCTTCGGGCGCGAGTACGTCGTCCTTCTGCCGTCGATCCGAGACCCCCGGCTGCACGTCGCGGCGGTCCTGTTGACGATCCAGGTGCTCGGTCAGACCGTCCTCGGATTCCGGCTTTCGGTGGCGCAGATTCTCATCTGCCTCGCAACCGGCGCGCTCATCGAGTTCGTGGTCGCCTTCTTCAAGGACAGCGCCATCATGTGGCCGGCCAGCGGGCTCTTGACCGGTAACAGCGCGGCCATCATCCTCAGGACTCCGGGAACGCTCCATGGCCAGTGGTGGAGCCTGCATGGGATCTGGATCTTCGTCGGCGTGGTCGCCATCTCGATGGCGTCGAAATACCTGATCCGCTGGCGCGGACGGCACATCTTCAATCCCTCGAACTTCGGCCTGGTACTTGCCTTCGTCGCGCTCGGACCGAGATTCACCGAGCCGCAGGATCTCTGGTGGATTCCGCTCGGACCGTGGCTGATTGTGACGTACGCGGTCCTGCTCGTCGGCGGCGTCTTGATCGCCTGGGAGCTGCGACTGCTTGGACTGGAGATGGGGTTCATGGCGGGGTTTGCTGCGTTTACCGCTCTCGCCCTGGCCACCACGCCCGACCACTGCATGGTTGCCAGCTGGCACGTGGCGCCAATGTGCAGCCGGGATCTCTGGCAAATCCTGGTGATCTCACCCGAAATTCTGGTCTTCGCGCTGTTCATGGTTCCCGATCCGCGGACCGTGCCCGAAGGACCGGTGGCGAGGGTCGCATTCGGCATCCTCGTTGCGCTTCTGTCGGTGCTACTCCTCGCGCCAACCACGCTGGAGTTCTGGACGAAGACGGCAATTCTCGCCAGCCTGGTGATCGCGTGCGCCTTCCGATTCGCGCTGGCACGATTCCTCGCTCCCCTCGAAGCTCCGGTGAGGCGGAGGGCCGGGCACCGTCGGCTGAGTTGGCGCCTACCCGCGGCGCTCGCCGTCGGGCTGATCTTGCTCTCCGGGATTCCCGTAGCCGCCGATCTTTCCACTCACAGCCCCGAGCCCGCCGCCGGTCTCACCGACGGCACCACTCCCACGCTGAGTCTCACGATTGGGACCGGTCCGGCCATCGCCGGCTGGGTCTCCGGCTCCGCGGCGACGGCGCTGCCGCCGCCGTCAAAGACTCAACCGGCCTCGGCCTCCGCGAGGTTGTGGCTGTTGCCGGCGATCCCAACGGTGACGGTGCCCTCGAACGTCGTCGCTTTCGACCAGTCAGCGACGCAGAACGCCGGCCGAATGGCGCACGACGTCGTCCTCGATCTGATCATCGAATCGGAGGCACGCCGCGCTCACGACCTGAAACTGGCCGCGAGTGGCGCCACCGGTGATGCCCTCAAAGAGTTCGTCGACGTGATCAACCAGGACATCGCTGGCGGGAAGATCATCCAGAAGACCTACAGTTTCGACAAAGTCAGCCTCAATCTGTTCCTACCCAAGTACAGCGGCCAGGCGGCGCGGCTGATCGGCGTCACCCTGCAGGGCACGAGCACGTTCACCACTCGAGATGCCGCCGGCACCGTGCTGTCGCAGTCGAGCACGCCGTACTCAAAGAGCTGGGGCCTCGATACCTCATCCACCAGTAGTTACCAGCTCATCATTAACGACTACACCGACCTGGCGCCAGCGCCCTAACCCTGGGGTCAGGAGTTGATCTGAGCCATTGTGTCGAGCGACATGACGGTCGCATAATCGCCGTTAGCATGTCGCGATGCAGATGCGGCTGTGGAGCCGCAGTCCGGCACTGGTTCATCACCGGACACGACACCAGGTTGTGGGCCTGGTGCCTTAGCTCAGCCCACGGCGATTACCGCAAGGCCACGAAGCTGTACGTGGGCATTCGCGACCACTGGTACCAGCCCGTCTGAGCTCCAATCACCCGAGCGCCAGGTGTGCATCGTTTGATAAGGGAGGTTCGGCTGATGGACATCCCAAAGATCGTGAAGACGTACGTGGATGCAGCCGAGCGAATGGACCTTGAACGGTGGATCGACACTTTCGCTCCAGACGGCACCTACAGCGACCCACTAACGGCCGAGCCGATATCGCCCCAGCAGCTCAAACAGCATTTTGCCGGGCTGCTTGGTGGTGCCTGGCTGCGAGTTCACCGAAGTTCGCGACGGCAAAGTGCGTCGAGTCGAAGGCTACTTCGATCGCCTGCCGTTGCTGGGTCAGTTGGGCTTGGCGCCGAGCCCAAGACCAGTCGCCCAACACCCGTAGCCTCGATCCAGTCAGGTCTGGCAACCCCTCTGGCGGAACTCGCGTGGCTGCTCGAGTCACTAGTGACAGCGCTTCTGGGGCGAGGGTGACCTCCCATAGTCGCTCGGCGAGCGGCTCGGCGTCTCGGTTCGGATGAGTGGAGTCTCCTCGTGAAGGACAACCGGGCGAATCGATCCAATTGACTTCGCG
>CAZRMD010000251.1:0-4567 GCA_964601135.1 uncultured Actinomycetes bacterium
CGCTTCCCATACGTATTCTGTCGGTGGAGAGGCCGGCGCCGATGTTCTGATACGCGCAGGTGCCGATGACGTGCAATTCGTTGGCGTCGCGGAGGTTGGCGAGTGCGATGCGCTCGCCGTTGAAGGCCTCGCGCGGAACCTCCTCGCCATTGAGCTCACAGCTGTCGAGCGAGGGGGCCAGAAAATCGATGAAGGACTCCGCTCCCGGCTCCTTGCACAGGAAATGAATCGTCGCCTCGCACGCGAAGGTATCGCTGTCCTGGGTGAGGTCGAGGGAGACCTCGTAGAGGGGGGTCTGGATGAGCTCGGCGCGCCGCCGGGCTTCGTCGCGCGTTAGGTTATTCGCCGCCATGCAACCCTAGTAATGTAGCGGGTGCTGCCGTAGACTGGCGACACCGGAAGGAGGCCGGACGTGCGGGAGTATCTGCGGCACTGGAGCCCGTCGCTGGGGCGCGAGATGGAGGCCTTGCGGTTCGGGGCGTCTGGACTGCCCTTGCTCGTCTTTCCAACCTCCCAGGGACGCTTCTACCAGTGGGAAGACTTCGGCATGGTGCCGGCGCTGCAGGACAAGATCGACGCCGGCTTCATCCAGCTGTGGTGCGTCGACAGCGTCGATTCCGATACCTGGTACGCGCACGGGGTGCCACCGAGCGATCGGCTGCGCCGCCACCTCCAGTACGAGGACTATCTGCTGCGCGAGATGATGCCCCGAATCGGGGCGCCGCCTGTCGCCGTGGGGACCTCCATGGGGGCCTTCCATGCGCTGCTGCTGGCCCTGCGGCACCCCGGACAGGTGAGCGGCTTCATCGGACTCTCGGGCGCCTATGACACGAAACACTGGCTGGATGGGTACGTCGACGACGACGTCTACTTCACCAATCCGCTCGCCTTTTTGCCGGGACTGCGGGACGAGAGATTCCTTGTCCCGATGCGCGGCTTTGTCAAGCGGGTGATCGCGAGCGGCGAACACGACCCCAATGTGGGGGAGGCGGTGCGGGTCGCGACCCTGCTTCGGGAAAAGGCAGTCGGCACACAGCTCGACCTGTGGCCGGGCTGGTCGCACGACTGGCCGTACTGGCGGGAGATGATGCGCGCCTATGTCTGACCCGCCCGCATCAACGCGGGCGCCGCTTTCGAAAACGGTGGGGCTGCTGGTTGGCCGTGAGAATACGTTTCCGCAGCCGTTTCTCGAGGCCGTCAACGAAGCCGGGCGTGCGGACGGGATCCGCGCCGAAATGGCGGTGCTGGGCGGAAACGAAGAGCTGGAGGAGCCGGCCTATGCGGTGATCGTCGATCGCATCTCACACGAAGTCCCGTACTACCGCGCCTATCTGAAGAGCGCGGCGTTGCAGGGTTCGGTGATCATCAACGACCCCTTCTGGTGGCAGGCCGACGAGAAATTCTTCGAGTGCACGCTGGCGCGCAAGCTGGGGGTCGCGGTGCCGAAGACCGTGGTCCTGCCCAACAAAGATTACATCCCGGACATCGACCGCGAGCGTTCGCTCCGCAACCTTCAATTCCCCCTGGATTGGGAGCGGTTGCTCCGCTACACGGGTCTGCCGGCGGTGCTGAAACCGAACACCGGCGGCGGATGGAAGGACGTGCACATCATCCATTCACTCGACGATCTGGTCCGGGCTTACGACAGCACCGGCCAGAAAACGATGATCCTGCAAGAGTTCATCGACTGGCAGGACTACCTGCGCTGCATCTGCATCGGCCGGCAGGATGTGCTGCCCCTCCACTACACGCCCACGGCACCCTGGCTCGAGCGGTACGGTCGCCCCGCCGAGGGAGCGCTCGGGCAGGCGGCCGTCCGTCATGCTCTGACGCTGACCCAGGCGCTGGGCTACGACATGGACACCGTCGAGTTCGCCGTCCGCGACGGGACGCTCTTCGCCATCGATTTCTTGAACCCGGCCCCCGATTTCGACAACTTCTCGATCAAGGAAGAGGCCTTCCGCTGGGTGATCGACCGCATGACCGCACTGGTGCTGCGTTACGCCCGGGGTCAGGCAGCGCCACCCTGGTACGGCGAGCACCGGTGGTGGCGCTTCATCGTCGATCAGCCGACGGGTCCGGTCCGCGTCGTGCGGTGAAGCTGTCGCGCGATCCGGTCGCGGTCTACCACGGGTTACTGGAGGATGAGTCGCTCGCCCGCCAGAGCGCGGAGCGGTTAGAGGAGGGGCAGCGCGAGCACCGGCTGGTCTTCGGCGATCGCCCGGTATCCATCACCCTGCGGCCGCAATTGCTGTCACGGCGTCAGTATGTTGCGGCCGTCGCCGCGTCGCAGGCCATCTACGCGGCCTTTCAACGACTCGAGCGCGCGCTGCTCGAGGATGCCGGGCTGCGCCGTGAGCTGGACCTCCAGCCGGAGGAGGAGCAGCTGGCCCTCGCGGACCCCGGCGCCGATGCATCCTCGACCTCGTCGCGCATCGATGGCTTTTACAGCGACCGGCTCCGGTTCGTGGAGTACAACGCGGAGTCGCCGGCCGGCATGGCCTACAACGATCAGCTGATCCAGGTCTTCGAGCGGCTGCCGGTGATGCGCGCCTTCCGCCGGCGGTTCCGGCTGCGGGCGCTGCCCTTGCGGACGCGGCAGCTGCATGCCATGTTGCGCGGCTTCAAGGATTGGGGAAGGGCGAGGACGCCGGTGGTTGCCATCATCGATTGGCAGGGCCTGCCCACCACGCGCGAGTTCGAACTCTTCCGCGATTTCTTCACCGCCCGCGGCATCCAGACCGTGATCAGCGACCCACGCTCACTGGAGTTCCGGCGCGGCGCCCTGTATGCGAACGGCCGACCGGTGAACCTCGTGTACCGGCGCGTGTTGACCAGCGAACTCCTGCAGCGTGGCGAGGATTGCCGATCGCTGCGCGATGCCTACCTCGCCGGAGCGGCCTGCGTGCTCAACACCTTCCGCGCCAAGCTGCTGCACAAGAAGATGTCGCTGGCCTTGCTGTCCGACGATCGCTATCGCCACCTGTACAGCCCCGAGCAGCAACGCGCGATCGCGTTGCACATTCCCTGGACCCGCAAGATGCGGGTCGGACCGACCACCCGCAACGGACGCCATATCGACGACCTGGCGGAGTACGTCGCCGACCACCCCGGCGAGCTGGTGCTCAAGCCAAACGACGAATATGGTGGAAAGGGAGTCGTGCTGGGCTGGACCGTTTCGCGCACGGAATGGACACGGACGGTGGAGGCCGCGCTGGTGCAGTCGTACGTCGTGCAGGAGGCCGTGCCGATCCCGCGGCAGCGCTTTCCGATCGTGCTGGACGGAATCCGCTACGTCGATCTGGCAACGGACATGAACCCATACCTGTTCGAGGGGTCGCGCCTCGGGCTGGCTGAGCCGGCTGTCGTTGTCAGAGCTGCTCAATGTCACGGGTGGCGCCGGGAGCGTGGCGCCCAGCTACATCGTCGAGGGTGAGGCATGAACCCCGACGGCTGGCTGACGATCGGCATCGAGGAGGAGTTCCAGATCGTGGACCAGGAGGGCCACCTCCGTTCGCACATCGACACCTTGCTGCAGCAGGCGAGCCCAGCCCTCGGTGAGCACGTCAAGGCCGAGATGATGCAGTCCGTGGTGGAGATCGGGACCAAGATCTGCAGCAACATCGATGAGGCGAGAGCGGAGATCGTGCGGCTTCGAGGCGCGATCGCCTCCTATTTGCGGCCGGCGGGACTGCGGATCGTTTCTGCCGGGACGCATCCGTTTTCGCACTGGCAGGAACAGAAGGTCACGCAAATGGAACGGTACAAGGTGCTCGAAGAGGAGATGCAGGACGTGATCCGCAACCTCCTGATCTTCGGGATGCACGTCCATATCGGGATCCCCGACCAGGAGCTGCGCATCGAGCTCATGAATGAAGCCCGCTACTTCCTGCCCCATTTGCTGGCGCTCTCGACTTCGAGCCCGTTCTGGCTGGCGCGGAACACGGGGCTCAAGTCATACCGCCACGTGATCTGGTCGAGCTTTCCCCGCACCGGCATCCCACCCGAGTTTGGCTCCTGGGATGAGTTTCAGAACTATGTCAGTCTCCTGATCAAGACGGGCAGCATCGACAACGGCCGCAAAATCTGGTGGGACGTGCGCCCGCATGCTGTCTATCCCACGCTCGAGTTTCGGGTTTGCGACGCGGCCACCCGGGTCGACGAAACGATCATGCTGGCCGCGCTCTTCCAGGCGATTTGCGCCAAGCTCGTCAAGCTGCGGCGTCAGAATCTCGGATTTCGAAAGTACATGCCCGGCTTGATCAACGAGAACAAGTGGCGCGCCATCCGGCATGGGCTGGAAGGCAAGCTGATCGATTTCGGCAAGCAGTGTGAAGTCCCGATGCGTGACCTGGCGCTGGAGCTGGTCGACTTCGTCGACGACGTCGTCGATGAGCTCGGTTCGCGCCAGGCGGTGTCGCATGTGCTGACGGTGCTCGAGACCGGGACCAGCGCGGACCGGCAATTGCGACGCTATCGCGAGACCGGACACTTCCACGCGGTGGTCGACGAGCTGGCCAGCGAGACGCTGGCCGGGGTCGAGGCCGCGGCGCCAGCCGGCAGTTAG
>CAZRMD010000252.1:0-4530 GCA_964601135.1 uncultured Actinomycetes bacterium
TCGGCCGTCAATCTGATTCTGCCGGTCTTCATCTTTTTCGGCGTGTACATGACGGCGGGTGCGGCCGAGCTCAAGACGCCGCTGCAAGTCGGTTCGGTCGATAGCGGCACGCCGGCCGATTCCGCCGGGCTGCGTTCGGGTGACATCATCCAATCGGTCGACGGGCATCCCATCAACCAGTTCGAAGACCTTCCCAACGCGCTGGACGCCTCGAACGGCGCGGCGGTGACCGTGGTGATCGACCGTCAGGGAGCGACGCAAACCCTAACGATCAAGCCCCAACTGGACAAGAACACCGGAGGGTACATCCTTGGCTTTCATCCGGCGGTGCGGACCTGGAAACCGGGACCCTTTGAGGCCGCGGGCCGCGCGGTGCACGATACCGGCGCATCCATCGCCGGCATCGTGGGTGGCATCTATCAGCTGATCACCGACAAGAGCATGGGCGGATTGCTGGGGCCGCGTGGGCTGGAAGGCCCGGTCGGGATCGTGAAGACCACCGCCCGGGCCGCACAGGGGGGCGTCTTGCCGGTGGTCGAGGTGGCCGCCCTGTTGAGCCTCAGCCTGGGTCTGGCCAACATCCTGCCATTTCCTGCGCTCGACGGCGGTCGGGCCGCGTTTCTCGTCCTGGAACTGGTTCGGGGCCGTCCGGTCGACCCCGCCCGGGAACAGGTGGTCCATTACGTCGGCCTCGCTCTGTTGTTTGGCCTGATCGGACTTGTGACATATAACGATGTGTTGAGATGAGACCACGCCGGAAATCGGTTCCCGTTCGAGTTGGCGATGTGGTGATCGGCGGTGCCGCCGAGATCGTCGTTCAATCGATGACCAAAGCCGACACCCGTGACGTCAAAGCCACGTTGAACGAGATCTCCCGCCTGAAGGACGCGAATTGTCGAATCGTCCGGGTGGCCGTGCCGACGCGCGAGGCGGGACAGGCCATGATCGAGATCAAGAAGGCGTCCCCGCTTCCGATCATCGCTGACATCCACTACGACGCGCCGCTCGCCTTGATGGCCCTCGAGGCGGGTGTCGACGGCCTCCGACTCAATCCCGGGAACATCAAGGATCCCGAGAAAGTCAAAGAAATCACCCGTCGCGCCAAAGAGCGGGAGGTCCCCATCCGGATCGGCGTCAACGCGGGATCGCTGCCTGGCCGTCCCAAGGAAGGCGCTGGCGTCCGACCGCCGACAGAAGAGGTCGTGACCGCGATGGTCAATGCCGCGCTGGGCCATATCCATATCCTGGAGTCGCTGGATTTCAACCTGATCAAGGTGTCGATGAAGGCTTCGGATCCGCCGACTATGATCGCCGCCAATCGAGCGATCGCCGACAAGATCTCCTACCCGCTGCATCTGGGCGTCACCGAGTCAGGCCCGCCGCGGACGGGTGCGGTCAAGAGTGCGGTCGGGATTGGCGTCCTCCTCGAAGAAGGGATCGGCGATACGATCCGGGTGTCGCTTGCCGGCGACTCCGTCGAGGAGGTTGAGGTCGCCTACGGCATCCTCAACGCCCTGGCTGAAAAACAGACTGGGCCAAACCTGATCGCCTGTCCGATGTGCGGCCGGCTCGAGATCGACATGCTGCCGATGGTGGCTGAAGTCGAAAAAGCGCTCAAGAAAATCAAGCGGCCGATCAATGTTTCGGTTATGGGTTGTGTCGTCAATGGCCCGGGAGAGGGCCAGCATGCCGACATCGGCATCGCGGGCGGCAAGGGCAAGGGCATCCTCTTCAAGCACGGCAAGATCGTGGGGACGTTTCCGGAGAAAGAGCTGGTTCCGGCGCTGCTCCGCGAGCTCGACGCCATCGCCCTCGAAGACGAGCAAAAACTCGCCAGTTAGCAGAGGAGCGAGCCCGCAGGGCGAGCCGGCCTTTCGGCCGCATCGCGCCGGCGCCGCATGCCGGCCTGTACGCGACACGAGCGCACTTTCTTAAGCGCGAGTGCGCGATGGGCTGGCTGGACGGCGCATCGGCGCGTTAAAGTCTCTGAGCTAACTGCGCACGCGAAGCGTGGAGCGCTTGGAATCTATACTCACTAGCCACATGGCCGTGGAGCAGAAAGAAGAGACCGGTTTCGTCAAGGAAATCCGCAAGCAGTCGGTGGATTTTCCGGGCTGGTACAACGACGTCGTCCGGAAGGCGCAGCTCGCCGACTACTCACCGGTACGCGGCTGCATGGTCGTCCGGCCGTACGGCTACGCGCTGTGGGAGAACATCCGTGATGCGCTCGACGGCCTCATCAAAGAAACCGGCCACGAGAACTGGTATTTTCCGGCGCTGATTCCGCTCAGCTTCCTGCTCAAGGAGCAGGAGCATGTCGAAGGCTTCCAGCCGGAATTCGCGATGGTCACTCGAGGCGGGGGTAAGGAGCTGGAAGAGCCACTCGTCCTGCGGCCGACCTCGGAGACGATGCTGGCCAGCGTGCTGCGGGACTATATCCAGTCATATCGCGACCTGCCGGTGCTGACGAACCAGTGGAACAATGTTTTCCGCTGGGAGCTCCGCACCCGGCTCTTCCTGCGGACCTTCGAGTTCCTTTGGCAGGAGGGCCACACCTTCCATGAGACCGCGAAAGAGGCCGAGGAAGAAGTGGCACGCATGCTGGAGCAATATCGCCGCATTGCCGAGGAGTGGTGCGCGGTGCCCGTTCTGGCTGGCCGCAAGTCAGACACCGAGAAGTTCGCCGGCGCTCAGTACACGACGGCGATCGAGGGCATGATGGGCGATGGGAAGGCGCTCCAGGCCGGCACCTCGCACTACTTTGGCCAGAACTTCACCCGCGCCTATGACCTCACCTTCACGGGCCGAACCAACGACCAGGAGTATCCGTATTCGACCAGCTGGGGCGTTTCCTGGCGGATCGTCGGCGCGGTCATCATGGCGCACGGCGACGACTTCGGTCTGCAGCTGCCACCACGGGTGGCTCCGGTCCAGGCCGTGGTTGTCCCAATTTTTCGCGGCGACGCTGAGCGGGCTGCGCTCGAATCGGCGATTCAGACGGTCACCGGCGCGCTTGACGATATCCGGGTCAAGGTCGATTGGCGTGATGAACGGCCGGGATTCAAGTTCAACGAATGGGAGCTCAAGGGCGTGCCGCTTCGCATCGAGATCGGGCCCCGCGATCTGGCGGCCGGGCAGGTGACCGTGGTCCGCCGGCTCGACCGCATGAAGAAAGCCGTGCCGATCGCCGAGCTGGAAACCACCATTCCAGCAATGCTGGACCACATCCAGAGTGCGTTGTTCCAGCGCGCGCTGGATTTCCGGGAACGCCACACCGCTCGCGCCGACTCACTGGCGGCGATCGGAGGTTTCTTCGAGAATCAGGTTGGTTTCGTCATCACGCCCTGGTGCGGCCAAGCGGAAGACGAAGAAAGGGTCAAGAAGGAGACCGGTGGGGCCACCACCCGGGTGATCCTGCCCAAGCGTCCCGAGCCAAACACCATGTGCGCGGTATGTGGCCGGCCCGCCACCCAGGAGGTCGTCTGGGCTAAGGCCTATTAGCGCTGATTCGGCAAACGGAAGTTCGGGGATAATTTCGCCATACAGGCAAAAGGAACTCGGACATGCAATTCGCCGACCTCCTGACGAAAGTCGCGTATCTGCCGCCGCAGGATGTCGACGTGCTGTCGCGGGCCTACGACGCGGCCGCCAGCGCCCACTACGACCAGAACCGGCTTTCCGGCGAAAAATTCATCGAGCATCCCCTGAGCGTTGCCGCCATCCTGGCTGACCTCCAGCTCGACCGCGACACGCTCGCGGCGGCGATCCTGCACGACACGGTCGAGGACACCCACCTGACTGTCTCCGACCTCGAGCAGAGCTTCGGTCCCACCGTCGGCAAGCTGGTAGCCGGAGTGACCAAGTTGGAAAAGATCTCGTTCCGCAGCCAGGAGCAGGCCCAGGCCGAAAACGTCCGCAAGATGCTGGTTGCGATGGCGGAGGACGTCCGGGTCGTCCTGATGAAACTCGCCGACCGACTCCACAACATGCGGACTGTCGACTTCCTCCCCGAGAACCGCCGGCGGGCGATGGCGCAGGAGACCCTCGACATCTACGCTCCCCTGGCCCACCGACTCGGCATGTGGAACATCAAGTGGGAACTGGAAGACCTGTCCTTCGCGCAGCTGCATCCCGAGGAGTACCACGAGATCGTCAAGAAGATCGCGCGCAAACGTAAGGAGCGCGAAACCTATGTCAACGACATCAAGGAGATTTTGGAGCGCGAGCTGTCAGCCGTCGGCATCAAGGCAGATACGACGGGTCGGCCGAAGCACGTCTACAGCATTGCCAACAAGCTCGCCCTGGGGAAGGACTTCGACGAGATCTACGATCTCTCGGCCATCAGAGTCCTGACCGACTCGATCAAGGACTGCTACGGCGCGCTCGGTGTCATCCATTCCCTCTGGAAACCCATCCCCGGGCGCTTCAAGGACTACATCGCCATGCCGAAGTCCAACGGTTATCAGTCGCTCCACACCACGGTGGTCAGTCACACCGGCGACCCGATGGAGATCCAGATCCGCACCCACG
>CAZRMD010000253.1:0-4527 GCA_964601135.1 uncultured Actinomycetes bacterium
GGACTCACCTGGATCCATCTGATCGACCCTGGGACCCCGGTGACAGCCTCCTAGTTCGCTGGCGGCGATGGCCAAAGGCTCTGTCCTGTACGGAGATGATCACCTACTGGCATTGAGCCGCCGGAGTGACTACGCTACGTAGATGCTGATCACGACACGGTTTGACCTGGAGGTTCCGGTCGAGACGGCCTGGGCGTACATGCTGGACGTTCAGAAGATGGCGCATTGTGTGCCCGGCGCCTCGCTGACCCAGGTGATCGACGACCGGACGTATGAAGGCAAGATCGGCGTCAAAGTTGGGGCGATCGAGGTTGGCTACAAGGGACGGGTGACGATCGAGGAAATGGATGAATCGAAGCACAGCGTCAAGATCAAAGCGCAAGGTGCGGAGACGCGCGGCCGCGGGGGTGCGTCGGCGACGGCGACGGCCGAGCTGACCGCCAATGGCTCGGGTACCAGTGTCGTGATGAACACCGAGCTCGCCGTCAGCGGCGTCGTCGCCCAGTTCGGCAGGAGCGGCATCATGCAAGAGGTCGCCCAGCGCCTGGCGCAGCGGTTCGCCAGTTGCATCAACCAGGAGCTGAAGGCCGCCGCCCACGCCACCTGATCGCGGGCATCGTCCTCGCCGCGGGCCAATCGAGACGGTTCGGCCGTCAAAAAATGCTGGAGCGCTGGAAGGGGGAGCCGCTCGTTCGCCGGGCCGCGCGGATCTTCCTTGAGGCCGGGCTCGCTCCGGTCATCGTCGTGGTCTCACCGGACCCTGCAGTGCGCGAGGCGCTGGCGGGTCTCCGCGTCCACACGGTCGTAAACCAGGATCCGGAGCGGGGAATTGGAAGCTCGATTGAAGCTGGCGTGACAGCCTTGCCCCAGGACAGCGCGGCCAGCGCAATCGGCGTGGCGGACCAGCCCTACATCACGGCACAGGCGATCACCGAGCTGGTCCGCGCCCATGCGGCCGGTGGCATTGCCGTTCCCCGTTATGGCGATCACCGTGGCAATCCCGCCGTCTTCGATCGGAAATTCTTTGCCGAGCTCCGAAACTTGAGCGGCGACCACGGCGGTCAGCGCGTGGTCGATGCGCATCCAGAGGCCGTCACCGAGGTCGAGCTTCCGGAGGTCATGGGCCAGGACATCGACCGGCCCGATCAGTGGCCGCGTTAGGCGATCGCGACCCGGATCTTCGTGTAACCGCAGGCCAGGGCCCACAGCAGGCCGCCGATGGCGATGGCGTCGATCCGCCAGCCGTAGATGGTTCCTGCCGCCACGACGCTGTCGATGATCGAGTACAGGTTGCGCATCTCAGTCTTCCTTTTGCTGCACCCAGCATCGCGCCGCCGCATGAGTGCCAGATCTGAGCTGGATTAGAGAAACCTGAGAAATGGCTCCAGAGTTCAACGTCCGGCCTGCCGAGCCGGAGGACGCTCCAGCGATCGCCGCCATCTATAACCAGGGAATCGAGGATCGGACCGCCACCTTCGAGACCGCGCCCCGAACGGTGACGGCAATTGCCCAGCAGTTGGCAGCTCGCGCGACTACCCATCCGGCGATGGTCGTGGAGCGCGACGGACAGGTCGTTGGTGTGGCCTGGACGACTGAGTATCGGCCGCGTCAGGCGTATTCGGGCGTGGCTGAAGTCTCCGTCTACGTGGCTCGTTCCGCCCGTGGCCAGGGCGTCGGGCGCATGGCGCTCGAGTCAGTCGCCGAGGCTGCGGCGGCGCGCGGCTTCTGGAAGCTCGTCTCGCGGATCTTTCCCGAGAATGTAGCCAGCCGCCGGCTCTGTGCGGCCGCCGGCTTTCGCGAAGTCGGGATCTATCGTCGCCACGGCCGGCTCGAGGGCCAGTGGCGCGATTGCGTCATCGTCGAGCGGCTGATCGGCAGCGCGCTGGAAGATTAGCCGGCGGTCTCTGCCGTCGGGACCACTTCGGCGTCGGTGTCCGCGACGAGTGGAAGAAAGCGCTCCACCAGGGTCGCGTCCCATTGCTTCCCGGCACCCTGTTCGAGGGTGTGCACGGCCTCCTCCTTCGATCGCCGAGGGCGATAGGGCCGATCGCTGGTCATGGCCACGAAGGCGTCCGCGATAGCGATGATCCGGGCGAACAACGGGATCGCATCACCGGCGATACCGTCCGGATAACCGGCGCCATCGAAACGCTCGTGATGATGACGCACCGCCGGAAGCAGCGGCTCCGAACGCGGGAGCGCTCGAACGAACTCTTCACCGATGAGCGGATGGCGCTTCACCTGGTTGAACTCGCTGGGATCGAGCCGGCTGTGTTTCGACAGCACATCCACTGGCACGGCCACGCTGCCGATGTCGTGCAGCAATGCCGCTTTATACAGCAGGGTTAACTGCTCTTCGGGAAGCCCGATGGTCGTGCCGAGCTGCATCGCCCAGTGCGCGACCTTCTCGGAGAGGCCACTGCTGCTGTGATCGCGATCCTCGATCGCTCGGGCAAGCGTGAAGATAATGCCTTCGAGCTCATTGAGCTTCGCATTCAGTTCTCGGATGCGGAGCTGCGCTCGAACAACGGTGAGCAAGAGGACGGCATCGACCGGGTGGACCAAAACGTCATCGGCGCCGGCCTCGAGCGCCCGCGCTCGCTGGACATCATCTTCACTGTCCAGCACGAGGACGAGGGAGACGTCGCGGGTAGCCCGCGCTTGCTTGACGGCGCGACAGACGTCGTAGCCGTCCATGTCGGGTAAGAGGGTTTCACAGAGAACCAGGTCGCTGCTGTGCGCCGCCAACTGCCGCAACGCCGATGCCCCATCGATGGCGACGGTGACGTGGTAGCCCTCGCCTTCCAGCGTGGCGCGTGTCTGCGCGGCGCGGGATTCATCGTCGTCAGCCAGCAAAATGGTCGCGGGCGATCCGGTTGCCGCGGCGGTGCGGCGGTCGGTCATTTCTTGGTTTTGATCAACGCCGGCAGTTTGCTGAAGTCCCGTTCGGCCGCAATCCGCATCAGGGTGAACGCGCGATCACCGTCGCCACGGGCCCGGAGGACGTCCGCATACATGGCACAGACTTCGGCCAATTTGCCGCCTGCCTGGCGCTTGAGCAGCATGCTGAGCGCTGCTCGGAACTTGCGGTCTGCGAGGATTCGATGTCCAAGCTGTTCGGCGGCTCGCGCCTCGACCGCGGCGGCGTACGCCTCATGCAGATGATCACCGGAACGATGTGCTGCCGCCTGGCTTTCGCGTGCGAGAGCCTGCGCCTGACGCGCGTCTCCAGCCTCGAGTGCGTATCTCGCCAGCTCGCCGCCGGCAACGCCAATTTCGAAATCGTCTTTTAGATCTCGAGCCCTCTGGAGGCAACGGAGCTGGATGCTCCGAGCGTCAGCCTTCCGCCCCTGCGCGTAATACACGTCTGCGAGGTTGTTGAGGACTCGATTGGCCGTGCGCTCTTCCCCAATTCGGGCGTGCAGCTCAAGGGCTCGATTGCAGTGCTCGATGGCCTCGTTCAACTTTCCCTTAGCTCTCGCCGTAATCCCCAGCGCCATGTGAGCGTTTGCGGTACGCAGCAGGCTTTCAGCATCAGTCGCTGCGTCAAGAGCCTCGATCATGTACTTGTGCGCCTCATCGACCTGACCAAGGCTCCACAGGGCGCGCGCCAGGTTCGTAAGCGCGCGCGCTCGCAGACCGGGATCGGCATGCTTTGAACGCTCCAGCCAATCCAGGGCTCTCATACCCGCCTCCACGGCGTGGATGAAGCGCTCTTGTGCTGCCAAGACCTGTCCGATGTCGGCGTAGATAGCCGCGTTGAGGTCGGGGTCGTCTGGTGGCGCCGCTGCCGCCGCCTGCTGCTGGACAACAAGGGCCTCGGCCAGCCTTCCCAGCTCATCGAGGGCTTTGCCCCTGATGCGTAGAAGATCGGCCCTTTCGTTGGTTGTCGTCGCCAGCGGCTCGGCTTCTTGGACGAGCTTGAGCGCACGTTCGGCTTCTTTCGCTTTGATGGCGACCTCTGCACTCTTCCTCAGGTAGGTCAATTCAAGCGGCGGCCGATCACCCGTCAGCTGCCCGAGTGGCAGGTCGAGCCGATCCGCAAGGAGCCGGAGCTTGGCGAGCGATGGTGTTGCGTGATTGCGCTCGACCTGACTGATGAAGCCCTTTGTCGCCAGGCCTTGACCCAGCTGCGCCTGGGTCAGCCCCCGGGCGAGTCGAGCCTGACGCAGGCGCTCGCCGACCGAGTTCATGTTGGTGTCGTAAGTATAGCCTGGCTAAACACGCCTCGCCGAAGTATATTGACACCAAATTGACCGGGTGTTAAATTCCGGCCATACGGACGGAGCACCCGGGCACCAAGAAGGAGGGTGCTCATGTACCGTCTCGTCGCGATTGCTGCCGCCGTCCTCGCCGCTGTACTCGCCGTGGCCGACAGCTGGCCCGGGGGCTCGTAAAACCGAGAAGATCCGGGGGCTTGGAATGGGGCGCTTGCCAGAGAGGCAGGCGCCTTCTTCTTTCTGATTCGGCGGTTACGACAGACAGCTGTCAAAACGATGGTTCACGATGGTCCGAGCATGTGCAGGG
>CAZRMD010000254.1:0-4504 GCA_964601135.1 uncultured Actinomycetes bacterium
GACTTCGGCGGCCAGACCACTGATGGCAGTGCAACTCAGGAAATCAACGGCGTTAATATCACGAATTTCCAGGTCCGGGACCTCTCTCAGGAGGTTGCCCTTGGCTACCATAACTGCGGCGGTAGTAACCACGCTGTTTCGTTGCAAATTGCCGTTGGCACAAATAACTCTAAAGTGCCGGCCTCAGGCTACAGCTACCAAAGCTATGGAACTACATGGGCGAACGCCATAGTGCAACCGATCAAGAATTGGGTCCGAGGGTCGACCTGTTGTGAGATCAGCGTCGTTGCGGCAAACGATATCGAGAGTTGGGGTGGCGGGGCGCCAGGCGTTAATGCGACCGGCGATTGGGCCTACGCCTATTCCGGTACCGGTGTCAGCATCTACTACAACTATGGTTCAGCGAATGGATGCCCTACCAACCGCTACGACAATCTTGTGGGATGCTCGGACGGTTCGGCGGTCGGCTGGGCCCAGGCCAGCTATTACTACCTGAGCTGGGGAATACCCGCTGCCTATGCCATGCCCGAGATCTACAACTATCCTCTTGAATTGCAGTGGGCAATGATCAGCAAGTACGGCCAAGTCTACCAACCCAGTCTCGGCGCGATTTCCTTCACGGGACCCATGGATGACAAAGCCCTGGACGGGCGCAGCTTCATCTACACGCCCGCCCAGGCATGGAGCAATTTTTGGAACGCCTTGAACAACAACGGTTT
Source organism: uncultured Actinomycetes bacterium (assembly GCA_964601135.1). Lineage (GTDB taxonomy): Bacteria > Chloroflexota > Dormibacteria > CF-121 > CF-121 > CF-13. The sequence continues at coordinate 720 of CAZRMD010000254.1, forward strand.
GCCAACTCTAATGTACGATGAAAATGAGTTTCATATTGCGGCGTAACGTTCGGCGTCTTCCTCCGTTACTGTTTATGAGGAGCTAAGTTGCGCCAGCTTCAGCGTCGCCGCCCGTACATTACGATGCTCGCCGTGGCGGGAGGCATTTTGATCCTGAGCTTCGCTGGCGTACTGATTGCTAACGCGGCGGGTGCCGCGCCGACGGCATTACAGATTCCTCCTTGGAAGATGCGGCCCCCTAGCATGGCGCCTCCTGGTCCCCCGCTTAGGCCTACTGGGTCATTGCCGCCGTTTTCCCCAGCGCCAGCGGCTCCATGCGGCGATCCTGGATTTACACTGCCGACCGGGATCGAACAGACTCATCAAGGACCATTTGATACCCATTCGTTCGTAGCAAACACTAGATGGCGCGGGCTGGTAGGTTCCGATACTATTGCGGTCTACGCCGGCAGCCTAAGTAGCAATGGCCAGGGGACCGGAGATTTGGCAGCGCTTCGTCTCTACGAAGAAAACGAGACGGCGAATCACTGCGGCTACGATGAGAATCTACTTGGGGACTATAGTCTCAGTGGGCACAAGGCGCTGACTATCATGGCTGTGAGCGGCACCTCGATGACCTTACGAACCGACGACGGTCTTGCCGTGACGTTTGACCTTCAGGCAAGAAACTTTAAGTAAATCCGGCTCAGATTTCTGCCCGTCGGATAGCGCCGCCGGCACTTACTGCGATCGATCCAAGACGGTGCAAGCCCCATCAGTGGCACGGGATGGATACGTCTAGGCGGCCTGCGCATTCGGGACAGTGCAGTGGTCGCGAGAGAAAGTGGACGGGTTGCTGCAGCGATAGCTTAGGCCCCTGAGAGCCTATCCCAGCTAGCGTGGTCGGCCGGATACGGCGCTATGAAATCTCCGGAATCGACAGATGCGCCTGGAGGAACTCCAGGATCCTGCGATGGTAGGGCACCTGGTTCTCGTGCCGCGCGATGCCGTGGCCCTCGTTCTCGAAGATCAGCAGCTCGGCGTTCCTGGCGGCCTTGGCGATCTGCTCCGACTCGCCGACCGGGACGCGCGGATCATTGCGGCCATGCACGACCAGCAAAGGCGTGCGGATGCTGGAGGCGCGATGAATGGGCGAAATCGATTCCAGGAACTCGACCTCAGCGCCGAACGGATCGCCGTACTCGCGCATGCGTAGCACGCCACGCCAGGGCGGCATGTTCTCGAAAAATGTGCGCCACCGCGCAATACCGACGATATCGACGGCGGCGTCCCAGAGCTCCGGGGCCTCGACGATCACGGCGAGCGTCATGAAGCCACCATAGGAAGCGCCTATCGCCGCGACCTGCGTCGCTTGCCCAGTGCGGCGTAACCAGCGGGCGGCTTCGCAGCCATCCTTGACCGAATTCCAGCGCAGTGTCTTGTCGTCGAGCGACTGGAAATGAAAGCCGTATTGATGCCGATGGCATTGAGCAGGTGGTGGAGCGGCGCGTAGCCGGCCCGCGACTGGCCCTCGGGTCCGCCGTGGAAGAGACAGACGGTCGGTCGTGGTTTACCATCAATGCGGTAGGCGATCGCTGGGATGGTCAAGTCATCGAAACTTCGATAACTGGTCTCGAGCGGCTCGATGAGTCCAGCCGGTTCGTTCGCGTTGACGTGCGTCCACCGTTGGTTATCCGGATAGTCGACGATCTCCGCCGGTCGCGTCGGCGTATCCCATGACACGAAAAGCCGGCGGCGATCGGGACTCCAGGTGATGTGCCGGCCGCTGCTGGCGGTGTGATCCTGCATCACGATGCCAGTGCCGAAGGTGGCGTGATCGATCACCTTGCCTGACGGGAGCCCGATGATCCGAATCTCATCATCGATGCCGGTGTTGATCACGGCGGCCGCTCTGTGTCCGGTCGCTGCCGCAACAAACGCGATCACGTCGTGTGCTTCTTTCACCAACCAGCAGGTGATCTCTTCCGGCTGATCGGGGTCGAGCTCGGCAACCCCGAGGAAATCCTCGCCCGCGTCGGTGACGACAAAGAGGCCGGACTGCGTCCATTCCGCAGCCTCGACGAGGCGAGCGTGCGGAAGGATCCTGGCGAGATGACCGCTGGGCTGAAGGAAATAAGCCTCGGACCAGCTGCCGAACAGTTGCGCCACCACGGCGCGATCGCCCCGCGGGCTCCACGCCAGCCAATTCCAGAATCCCTTCGGTCGCAGCCAGGGTCGAAGCTCCCCGCCCGGCAGCAACAGCTCGCCGAGCAGCATGTCCTGCTGTCCGCCCGGGTTCCAACTGAGACCGAGCGCGTCTCCGTCGGGTCGCAGACGAACTGGCGAGTGAATCGCTCGTTCGTCGCGTGTCAGCGCGAGCAGCTCGCCGTTGTCGCGCAGCAAGCTCAGCTGCCAGTTCTCGTTGCCGCCACGATCGCCTTGCAACACCAAGCCGTGCCGAGTCCAGAATTCCGAGACAACGCGATCGACTGTCATTGTCAGGCACTCGGGCGCGGCCCCGGGCGAGCGTATGCGGTAGACCTGCGCGTGGCCACTCTGATTCGAGGCGTAGTAGAGCTCGCCCTCAGGACCGGCGACGGGGCGAGTGGCACGACTGACCATCAGCAAGCGGTCGAGGGGCAGGGTTCCAGTCGTCAGCGTTGGACGGGGACCTTCTCCGAGGCTGCCGCGTCGACGGCCCGGCCGCGCATGGCGCGCTGCATGTTGTCCTTGCCCTCGAGCAGGATGCGGCGGATCGGCCCCGGCACATCTTCTCCCGAGAGGTATTGATCGACGGCGGCGATGGTTTCCTCGCCCACCAGGACCGTGGGGAACATTGCCCGACCAAACGCCAGCGCCACCTCGATATCGCGATCCTTCCAGATACTGGGCAGCGCCTGGAAGTAACGCGCGGCATAGGGTTCGAGCAAACGCCGCTGGTCGAAGCGGGAAAAGCCGTACATCATGGACCGCATAGTCGCGAGCGGCAGCGCCTTGTCCTCGATGATCGCCGCCCAGGTCTGCTCCTTGGCCTCGCTGGTCGGATGCGAGGCTCGGGCAGACGCCGCGTGCCGCTGACCCTCGTCGGTCGGATCGCGCTTCAGCTCGGCGTCGATCAGCCCATCGTCGGCGCCAACCCCGGCGAGCGCGCCGACGATCGCCCAGCGGACGTCAGTGTCGACTTTGAGCCCGGTGAACACCTTGATGCCATCGAGCAGCCCGCGAAGAATCGACAGATGCTCCTCGGAGCGAGCGGCGCCGATGAACGAATGCGCCCAAGCGAGCTGGAGGTCGCTGCCCGCGGGCGCGGCGTCGAGCGTCCGCAGCGCCTGATCGGCGAGCGTCTTCAGAGCGGTGTCGGCGTTGGTGGGATCGCCGTACACCCAGATCGCCGAGGAGGCCTGCGCCAGCAGATCCTGCACTACCCCGATGTCGGTCTCGCCCTCGATGTTGTTGAGAATCAGCGGCAGATAACGACGGGCGCGCAGCTCGCCATCGCGGAGCATGTCCCAGAGCGCGGCCCAGGTGATGGCGCGGGCCAGCGGATCGGTCAGCTCCTTCAGGTGGTCACCCGCCGTGGTCAGCGAGCGCTCATCGAGCCTGATCTTCGCGTAGGTCAGGTCCAGATCATTGACGAGCAGCAGATCCGGTATCCGCTCACCGACAAGGTCATTGACCGGCGTCTGCTCCTCGACGACATCGAGCTCGACACGCCGGCGCAGCTCGAGCGCGTCTCCGCGACGGTCGTAGAGACCAACCGCCAACCGATGCGGCCGGATGGTGGGGTGCTCGGGGGGCGCTTCCTG
>CAZRMD010000255.1:0-4487 GCA_964601135.1 uncultured Actinomycetes bacterium
ACAATGCGGGCGGACCTTGGGGCTTTCCAACGCGCCGCTCAGAGGCTAGAGTTTGACGCACAGTTCAGCGGCCTTCCCCCTGCTGGGGGCCAAGGGGTCGCGGGTTCAAATCCCGCCTCCCCGACCATCGAACGTCCGTTCGCTGGCTGGCCCTCACCTAGCCCTCTGTCTCCCAGCGGGCCGCGCGCCAGGCGCGGGCCGAGGCCCTGGCGGGCCCATATCCACTGTCCCATCGTGGCCCCCATCCGCACCGAGTACGCGCCGCTGGCCTCGTCCTCGAGATTGGAATGCCCGGCTCACCGCTCCAACGCTCCTCGCGCCCGACGCCGTTCGCAATTCGTTCAGACCGCATCGACAATGTCCCGTCGAGCCGCGGCGGCGGCAGCGTTCAGGCCGAGCCACCGTGCAGGCAGCACCAACACGATGCAAGTCACGAGCATCCAGAGTTGAAGACTCTCGACGGTTATCTCCAAGAAGTCCGCGGTGGGCACTAGAGCCCGAATGATCAGGGCCCCGGCGTAGATGGGCGCCAGGACCATCGCCAGCACTCCCAGCACGCGCAACACTCCTCGGCTGCGCAGCAAGACGTAACCGGCCGCCAGCAAACCGATACCGAACGGAATCGGGTAAACGGCGAGCACAAGCGAACCCTGCAGAACGACTGCCACCTGGGCCAGGTGGATGCCATCCTGCAGCCCGGCGAGTTGCGGCAGGGCATACTGCGCGCCACGGATAACGGCGTAGACCGTTTCCGCCGCCACGATGCCCGCACACGCGATGAAGGCGCTTGCCGACCGCACCCCGGTTGCCGCGATCATCAGTACGAAGAACAGGGCGAGGGACCAGTCGCCCACTACGCTGAGTAGGACGAAGGCATGGACCGCGTCCGCGTGTTGCCCCGCCCAGGTCGCCACAGCCTCTGGCGTGACAGGGCCGTAGAGATAGGCTCCGGCCCCGAGGGCAAATGTGGCAAAGAATAGGACGATGTAGGCGAGGCCAGCCGCAGCCGCGCCCCGCCTGAGAACAGCCGCACCCGGAGTCGCGATGGTTTCCACTTTGTTCGACCTCCATCCGAAGATGCCTCGAACGTACAGGTCGTCCGGCTTGGGCAAAACGCGCGTCCCCGCAGACTTCTCGGAAACTTGGCGCATAGGCCGGTGCGGATAAACGCGGTCGATGCTGCGGAATCGCGGATGGTCAACCCGAGCGCGCTGACCCATGATCACAGCAGGGTGACGATCCTGCTCTACCTGGCGCTGGCGGCGCTGACCGTGGCCGCCACGGTCGCGAGCGAGGTGATCAACCAGGCCTCGGGAGGTCGCGCGGCCCAACAGGTCGGGGGGCCGCTGCTCGATTATTTGCCGCTGTTGGCAACAGGTGTTTTCGTCGTGTGGCGACAACCCCACAACCTGGCCGCCCGCCGGCTTCTGCTCGCCGGCAGCCTTCTAGGGCTCGATGCGGCGGTAGCCAATCTTCTCGCCATCGCCTACGAGGCGCGTAGCGCGTTTCCCGGTATCTGGCTCGCCAACTCTGTCTCCAAGGCGGTCGGGATCAGCTTCGGCGCGGCAGTTGTGGCCCTCGCAGCGGTGTTTCCGGACGGCAAATACCAACGACGTTACGAGCGCTGGATTGTCCGGTTCTGGGTGACGTGCATCTTGAGCATCCCGCTCCTGGAGCTGATCACGGAGCGAAACCTTTCCTTCAACCCCTGGATGGTCTGGGTCCAGCCGGTAGTGGAGAGCCCGTTCTATGTCGCGCCACTTTCATGGCTCGACTCTCTGGTCACGACCTTCGACGATCAAACGCTGATCCCGTTCCTCCTCGCCGCCGGCCTGCTGGCTTTGCGATACAGACGCTTCGGGCCTGAGACGCGAAAGCAGATCAAGTGGCCGCTCTTGGGACTGATGCTGTTCATACCGGTCCCGGTCGTCGGCCTCTTCGTCCAGCAGGGTTGGCTTCCGGCCGGCACCAACGGCGGACTTTTCATCGCGGCGATCGTCTTCCTTCCAATCTCCGTCGGTATCGGCATCGTGAGACATCGCCTGCTCGACATCGACCTCGTCATTCAGCGGTCGCTGGTCTACGGCGTCCTCTGGATTGCCATCGCCCTCGCGTACGCGGGCCTCGCGGCATTGCTTGGGCTGGCGGCCGGCCGACGATTTCCAGTCGCCGTGGCCGTCGCCGTCACCATCGCTGCTACGACGGCCTTCCAGCCGGCTCGGGTCTGGCTGGAGCGGCTTGCCGACAGATGGATCTTCGGCCGTCGCTTCGGTCGGTACGAAACCGTGCGACGGCTCGGCGCGGCCGTCGACTGGACACTCGGTCTCGAACCTCTAGGAGCACGCATCGCGAGCACCATCCGCGAGGCAATGCCGGTGGCATGGGTGCGGATCGTGGTCGAGCAGGGGGCGACCCCACGTCAAAGAGGTCGTGTAATTGGGGTCGATGGCATCGCGGCCGAGGATCCCCTAGCGCCAGACGCAACCGCTCCCCTGACGGTGGGAGACGATCAAGTGGGTCGTATCGAGTGCGGGCTCAAGCCGCGCCGATCGTGGACCGCTTCCGATGACGATCTGCTCAAGTCATTGGCCCGCCAAGCCGCCATGGCGATCCGGAGCTCGTTGCTGGCCGAGCAGCTTGCCGAGCGCCTCGAAGATCTAGCCGCCTCGCGCGCCCGCATCGTCCGGGCGGAGGATGCCGAGCGGCGGCGGATCGGACGCAACATCCACGACGGGATCCAGCAGGACATGGTCGCCCTGATCGCCAATCTCGGCCTGGCTCGCACGCAGCTCGTTCACGATCCATCCCTGGTCGATGCTTCGCTGGCGCGCCTTCAGGACGATGCGCGGTCTGCGCTGGGCGAGCTGCGCGAGCTTGCACGCGGAATTCATCCACCCGTTCTCACAGACCGAGGGATCCTCGAGGCGATCGAGGCGCGAACCGCGCGTATGGCTTTGGGCGTCGGGTTTGAAATCGATCGCCAGCTGGACGGAGCACGCTTTCCCGGCGAGGTGGAGGCTGCCGCGTACTTTCTCGTTTGTGAAGCGTTGACCAATGCCGCAAAGCACGCGGGGGTGAAAGAGGCGAAGGTTCGCATCGCCCGGTCCAACGAAGGGTTGCTCGTCGAGGTCGTTGATCATGGTCACGGGTTCGACCCAGAAGGAACGCAGCGGGCCGGGCTTGACGGTATCGCGGACAGGGTCGAGGCTCTGGGTGGGAAGTTTCAAGTCTGCAGTGCGCCTGGAGACGGAACTGTCGTGCGCGCCATCTTGCCAGCGCCGCAGTCGAGTGTCTGATCGGCTGCGGGTGGTGATCGCTGAGGACAACTACCTCGTCCGGGAGGGGACGCGGCAGATCCTGCAGGGCTCTGGCGAGGTCGAGGTGGTCGCCGCGACGAGCACCGCGGACGAGCTTCTCCGCGCTGTCGACCGCCTCGTTCCGGACGCGGTCGTGGCGGACATTCGCATGCCCCCGGGTCACCATATGGAGGGCATCGAGGCGGCTCACGAGATTCGCCAGCGGCATCCAAGCATCGGCGTTGTGATCCTTTCGCAGCATGCCGACGAGGCTTACGCGTTCCAGCTTCTGAAGAACGGAACCGCCGGCCTCGCATACCTCCTAAAGGAGAGAGTGGGCGATGTGCATGAGCTCGTGAGATCGCTGCGCGAGGTGGTGGCCGGAAGGTCCGTGATCGACCCTCAGGTGGTCGAGGCGCTGGTGCAGCGGCGAGCGCGAATCAGCAGATCGCCGGTGAATTACCTCACGTCCCGCGAGCTGGATGTCCTGCGAAAGATGGCCGAAGGCAAGACCAACGCCGCGATTGGCTCCGAGCTTTCTCTATCTGAATCGTCGGTAGAGAAGCACGTCTACACGATTTTCTCCAAGCTCGGACTCGACGAGGAGCCTCACGTTCACAGACGGGTCGCTGCAGTGCTGACGTATCTCAGAGAAGCTGGTAGGGACGAGCTGTCGTAGGGCGGCACTTAGTCCTTGGTGTCAGGTCCTGGAGAGGCGTGCCTGACCGAATAGCTGCGGAGGCTTGCCTCCTAGCGCCTCCGGGTGCTTTCGGAGCAACGGCAGGATGGTCTGGAACCTGACCGTGCGGTTTAACTAGTGTCCCGCCTCCCCGACCAACCGACCTCTGGAAGGCGCATTTCGTACTCGTTCGGGCGCCCAGTGAAGGTCGTGTCAGCCGCCTATTTGAGCGAGTGCGAACCTTCTGCGGAAGGGCGGTGTTACGGGTGTGACTGGCGGAGCCAACCCGGAGATGGGCATGCCGCTCAACCGTACTTCGGTGCCGCCACGACCCGATTGCGAGGAATGCATGGATCACAGAGTCCACGATCAGCGGGCGTGACCGAAATACATGAGCTCCCAGATTGCGTCGTCCTTAAAACTCTCTACAAGCTCTTCTCCCCGATACCTCGAGACATGGAGGTCACCGACGAATCGCAGGTATGCGCCGTCAAAGTGCATCAGCTTGGCCG
>CAZRMD010000256.1:0-4464 GCA_964601135.1 uncultured Actinomycetes bacterium
TATATCTCTTCCCGACCAAGGCGCTGGCCCAGGACCAGCTGGCCGAGCTGCACGGGATGGTCGGTGAGCTGAAGGTCGATCTCAAGACCTACACGTACGACGGCGACACGCCGGTGAGCGCGCGGCAGGCGATTCGGCAGGCCGGCCACATCGTCGTCACCAATCCGGACATGCTCCACACCGGCGTGCTGCCGCATCACACCCGTTGGGTCAAGCTGTTCGCCAACCTGCGCTACGTCGTGATCGACGAGCTGCACGCCTACCGCGGCGTCTTCGGCAGTCACCTCGCCAACGTGCTACGGCGCCTGTGGCGCGTGTGCGATTTCTACAACAGCCATCCGGTCGTGATCTGCTGTTCGGCGACCATCGCCAATCCAAAGGAGCTGGCCGAGCGGCTGACCGGACGCAGCATGACGCTCGTCGACGACAACGGCGCGCCGAGCGGGCCCAAGCGACTGCTCTTCTACAACCCTCCGGTCGTCAACAAACAGCTGGGCATCCGTCGCTCATCGACGCTGGAGAGCCAGCGCATCGCCGAGACGTTTCTGCGCGCCGGCGTCCAGACAATCGTGTTCGGTCGCACGCGGTTGCAGGTTGAAATCCTGCTCAGCTACCTGCAGCAGTCACTCGGGAATCGGCTTGGCGACAACACGGCGATCCGCGGCTATCGCGGCGGTTATCTGCCGTTGCAGCGCCGCGAGATCGAACACGGGTTGCGCGATGGCTCGGTACGCGGGGTGGTCAGCACGAATGCGCTCGAGCTGGGCATCGACATCGGTCACATGGATGCCGCCGTGCTCTGCGGTTATCCGGGAACGATCGCCAGCACCTGGCAGCAAATCGGTCGTGCGGGCCGTCGCCGTTCCGCTGCGGCCGCGGTGTACGTGGCATCGAGTAGCCCGCTGGATCAGTACCTGGTGAACCATCCCGAATATTTCCTGGGGCGCGATCCCGAGCAGGGCCTGATCGATCCCGACAACCTGCTGATCCTGAGTGCGCACCTGCAGGCTACGACGTTCGAGCTGCCGTTGCCGGCCGCAGAGCCATTTGGCAAGGCGCCGGTGGCGGAGCTGCTCCGGATCCTGGAAGAGGACGGCTCAGTCCATCAAGCGGGAGACACCTGGCATTGGAGTCGAGATGCCTTCCCGGCGGAGGGTGTCAGCCTGCGCAGCGCCCACGCTGACAACGTCGTGATCGTCGACGTCACCCGGGGCGCGGCTGTCATCGGTGAAATGGACCAGTTTTCGACGCAGGTGTTTCTGCACGAGGAAGCCATCTACCTCCACGAAGGCGCGCAGTACCACGTCGACCGCCTGGACTGGGACGAGAAGAAAGCGTACGTGCGGCCCGTCAAGGTCGATTACTACACCGACGCCAACCTGGCCGTGAGCATCAAGGTGCTGGAGAGTTTCGATAGCCGCCCGGCGGCAGAACTCGCGGTTCACCATGGCGAAGTCCAAATTCGGGCGCTGGCGACCATCTTCAAGAAGATCCGCTTTCACAGCCACGAGAACATCGGCTCGGGGCCGATCAGCCTCCCGGAGCAACAGCTGCACACGACCGCGTTCTGGCTGGAAATTCCTCCGCCCGTCGCGCAGCAATTTCCGCGGCCGGCGATGCAGGGTGGGCTGCAGGGCGTGGCCAACGTCGTCAGCCAGGTGGCCTGCCTGTTCCTGATGTGCGATGCCCGCGACCTTGGCGCGCACCCGGAAATTCGCGCTCCGTACACCGGTGCCCCGACGGTTTACGTCTACGAGCGCTATCCCGGCGGCGTCGGCATGAGCCCGCGGCTCTTCGAGAGTGCCGAGGCCGTCCTCAAGGCGGCACACGACCTCGTGGCGCAGTGCGAGTGCGAGAGCGGCTGCCCATCCTGCGTCGGTCCGGCGCTCGAGGTGGGGGAGGAGGGAAAAGCCGTCGCCATGCGGTTGCTCGAAGCGGGGGCCCTCGTTCCCGCACGGTGACCGCCGATCTTGTTACCCTGCGGGCGCGGATCGCTGCCATTGCCGACCGCGGCTCAGGTCCTGCGCACGATCGAAGCCGATCCGTTCTTCGCGCGGCTGACGCCCCGATACGGACGGGGCAACTGCCGAAGAACTGCATCGAAGAAGCTACGCCCTTTGGACCTGTGATCGCACGACGAGAGTGGTTTCCGGACGACGGTGAGGGCGAAGTCAACACGCTCGCCGCATGCCTGGGATTCGCGCCTGAGGAATTGCGACGCCCAATCTTCCTCGACACCGAGACCACGGGATTGTCGGGTGGCACGGGGACGGTTGCCTTTCTCATCGGTCTTGCCTGGCGAGACGGTGATGGGCTCGCGTTGGTGCAGTTCTTCCTCAGCGACTTCAACCAGGAAGACGCGCTGCTCTGGGCGGTCGGCCAGTACCTGCAGGACGCTGGCGTTTTGGTCAGCTACAACGGCAAGACCTTCGACTGGCCGCTGTTGCAGACCCGGCTGGTCATGCGGCGGGCGGACCCAGCTTGGCGATCGCCGCCACATCTCGATCTGCTCACCCTCGCGCGTCGCATCTTCAAACCGCGCCTCCCCGACTGTGCGCTCCAGACGATCGAGCAGGCGGTTCTCGACCTGCATCGCATGGAGGACTTGCCCGGCACGTTGATTCCCAGCCGGTACTTTGCCTGGTTGCGGGGTGGTGACGAGCAGGTCCTCGAGCCGGTCTTCGTTCACAACCGCCAGGACGTGCTCTCGATGGTACTGCTGCTGGCGCGGTTCGAGAGCGTCCTCCGCGATGGCGACGATCTGCATCCGCTCGATCGTTTTGGCCGGGCTCGTTTTCTCGAATCGCGAGGACTCAAGTCGCAGGCAATCGACGAGTATCGCCGGCTCTGGCTGGAGACGAGACGCGGATCACGAAACAGTGTGCTGGTCCGCGGAGCCATCGGCGTGCGCCTGGCACGGCTGCTACGGCGTCAGGGCTCGTGGCAAGAGGCTCGGGCTGTGCTGGAGGAATGCTGGCAGACGCAGGCCTTTCCCTATCCGGCGGCCATCGAGCTCGCCAAGTTGCTGGAGCACCAGGCACGCGATCTCGACGCGGCGCGGCAGATCGTCAGTGATGCCTTGCGACTGCTCGGCATTGCGGTGGTGCCCAACGCGGAATGGCGAGGGGACCTGGAACGGCGGCGCGAGCGGCTCGATCGCCGGCTGAGGCTGCACGACGACCACGAGCTGGCCCTTACTGGTTGAAGCTGTTCGGGCCGTTCGGCGGCAGATAGGGGAGAGGGTTGGTCGGCTGACCGCCGTAGCGATACTCGAAGTGGACATGCGGTCCGGTTGAGTTTCCGGTCGATCCTTCATAGCCGAGCAGCTGGCCCTGATGCACGCTGTCGCCAGCCTTGACGACGAAACCCAGCAGGTGTCCGTACAGCGAGAAGAAGTTATTGCGATGGGCGACGATGACGTAGTTGCCATAGCCGACCAGCTGCCCGTTGAGGACGCTCGAGCTCGCGGCCACGACGACCCCGTCATCGGCGGCGACGATCGGCGTGCCCTGGTTATAGGCGATGTCAACACCGGCGTGGAAGTGCGGATAGCCAAACGCCGGCGGCTCGAAGACCTGGCTGCACGGTCCGAACAGCAGCGTAAGGCTGCCTTGCTGCAGCGGCCAGATGAGCGGGTACTTCGTAGAGTGGTTAAGGCTGGCATTCGGCAGATTGAGCAGGTTGTTCTGCATCCAGAACTGCGCCTGCTGCCAGGCGGCCTGTTCCGCCTCGGCGATCAGCTGATCCTGACGCGCGATCTCCATCTCGGCGATGCGCTTTGCCAGGGCAGCGGACTGCGTGTCGATGACGCTGAGCTCGTGCTTGACCTGCGCGATGCTTTGCTTGAGCTTGTCTTCGAGGTCCTGCTCGTGCGCTTGTTGTTGAACGAGCGTCGCCTTCTGGTTGATTAGATCGGCGCGCTGCTTGTCAGCCTCGGCCTTCTTGCCCTTCACGATGTCCTGCTGTTTGTGAAGCTGTTGATCGACGATGCGGATGTGGTCGATCAACCGGTTGCTCAAGTAGGTGAGGTGCTCGATCGCCACCGCGCGGTTCAAGAACCCCTGGAAATCGGGCGAGGCGAGCAACTGCGCCAGCGGATCGGCGTCGCTCTTGTAAGCACTCCGAACGAAGGTGGCGTACTCATCTTTCGTCCGGTGCAGTTCGAGCTGCTCCTGAGCGATCTTCGCGTCCAGCGCGGCGATCTGGCTTTCCAGGTCAGCGATCCGCCGTTCACTGGCCGCGATCTTGTCGATCGTTTGGTTGATGGTGTCCTGGGTCTCCTGGAGTTGCTGCTGTAAGGCAACCTGCTGGGCCTCGGCCTTCTCCAGGTTGTCCTTGAGCGTCCCCTTGAGCTTTCCGATGATCAGCAGGCGTTCCTGCGCATCCGTGATGTCATCAGCCGCCACCGATGGTGCGGTCGCCAGCAGCAGGCTCAACCCGACGCCGCCGGCGATCAGCCAGCGA
>CAZRMD010000257.1:0-4448 GCA_964601135.1 uncultured Actinomycetes bacterium
CTCTCCAAGGCGGAGCGCTCGATCTTCAAGCATCGCGACCTCGACGACCTCGAGCGCCACCTGGAGAAGCACCGGGACAAGCGGGTCAAGCTGGTCGTCACGGACGGGGTCTTCAGCATGGATGGCGACATCGCCCCCTTGCCGGGGATCGTCGAGCGGGCCGAACGGTTCGGGGCCCTGGTGATGGTCGATGATGCGCATGCCAGCGGCGTGCTCGGCCAGAATGGACGCGGCTCGGTCAACCACTTCAAGCTGGACGGGCGGGTCGACCTGCAAATCGGCACGCTGTCGAAAGCGATCGGTGTGCTCGGCGGTTACGTCGCAGCGGATCAGGCGGTGCGGGACTTCTTGATCCATCGTGCCCGTCCATTCCTGTTCAGCACCTCGCACCCGCCCGGCGTCGCGGCGGCGTGCATCGCGGCCATCGACGTGCTCCTTGCCGAACCCGAGCGCATCGAGCGCCTCTGGAAGAACACCGCCCGCTTCAAAGCGGGGCTGAAGCGACTGGGTTACGAGACCGGCGCCAGCGAGACACCCATCACGCCGGTGATCGTGGGGAAGGGATCAGTGGCCATGGAGCTCTCCGACCGCCTCTTCCAGATGGGCGTCTTCGCTCAGGGGATTGGCTATCCGACCGTCCCCGAGGGGCGCGCCCGGATCCGGACCATTGTGACGAGCGTGCATACGGATGCCCAGCTCGATCGCGCCCTGGAGGCATTCGAGAAAGGTGGTAAAGAGCTGGGCATCCTCTGAACTGCCTCAAACGCTCGCATGGCACGTACCGCGCCGCTCGCGTCGGCCGGCGGGCCGGTGCCCAGCTCGATCGCGCCCTGGAGGCCTTCGAGAAGGGTGGCAAACAGCTTGGCGTGATCGCGTAACCTTCACGACGCAGAGCACATATATGGATAGGTCGCCGGCGTGACCGAGCGTTCGGCAGCGGAGCTGCAAGACGAGGCGCGCTTGATCGAAGCCGCCAAGCGGGACCGCAAGGCCTTCGCGGCCCTCTACGACCGCTACTTCGATCAGATCTACTCGTACTGCTACTACCACTCCGGTCGACGCGAGGAGGCCGAGGACCTGGCAGGCGACACCTTCCAGCGCGCGCTGGAAGGGCTCAACGATTTTGAATGGCGAGGAATTCCATACTCGGCATGGCTGTACAAAGTTGCATCGAATCTCATGTCAAAGCGGCGGCGGCGACCGCCCTGGATCGAGCTGCCGGACCCTGTTCCGGCCAGCGGCGAGAACGATCCGGAGCGGCTCTGGCTGCGCCGGGAGCAGGGCGATGAGTTGCACAAGGCGGTGCGAAAATTACCGCTCGATCAGCGCGAAGCCGTCCTGCTCAAATTCGAGGGCCGGCTCAAGAACAAGGAGATTGGAGCCATCATGGGCCGAAGCGAGGGTGCCGTGAAATTGTTGCTGTTCCGGGCCGTGCACGGATTGCGGCGGCGGATGAGCGAGCAGGAGAAAGCTCGATGACCTCGCGCACGGATGACGTCGAGGCTCTGAACCGAGCCATCGATCGGGTCGTCTTCCACGAGACTCAAACGCAGGCTCAGCCGGGCATCTCGCAAGCGTCGCTGGCGTTGATCTCCTATCTCAACGACAGCTTTCCTCGGGTCGCGATCACCGGCGGCCGGCGGGATCGGTTGCAACGGCGCCTGATCCGAGCTCTCGGAGTCCCTGAACCCCGAGCCTCCGGCGGTTGGGGCCGGCTCGAGGCGGAGATGAACCGGCGTCTGGGCAATCTCGATTCGCGCTGGACGCCCGTCGTTGGGGGGGCCGCCCTGGTCCTGCTGGGCGTGCTCGGAGTTGCCGTATGGCGGCAACGGGGCGGGGTGAAACCGGTCGTCGCATCGATTCGCTAAGCTGCGAAACCTGGGGAGGCTTTTCGCGTTACACCGGCAGCCAATGGCGAGGTGGACTCGGCGCGCCGGTCGATGGGTCGTCCTGTCGCTGGTGCTGCTGCTTGCCGGCCTGCTTCCCAATACGGGTCTGATTCCGGCCGCGCCGCTCGGAGCAGCGGCCGTCGTCCAGACGTCCGCCTACGACGATCCGGGCGGAGCAGACCCCTTCGAGCGGGCCAGGCGAGATCCGATATCACCGCCCTCAGTCCAGCTGGTTCTCGCGGAACTCAAGCCCAAGAAAGCGCCGGTCCCGAGCGGGCCGGTGACCTATGTCCCGATCGTCTACTACCACTACATCCGGATCAACCCGGTTGCGAACGACCGGGTTGGCTTCAGCCTCTCGACGCCACCGGCGATGTTCCGGGCGCAGATGCAATACCTGGCCAACCACGGGTTCCATGTGATCTCGCTGCATCAGGCCGTGCTCGCCATCAAGAACCACAACGGACTGCCGTCGCATCCGGTCGTGCTGACTTTCGACGATGGGTACGCGGATTTCTTCACCACGGCGGTCCCGATCCTGCAGAGCCACGGCTTTACCGCTACGGATTTCGTGATCAGTGGTCGGATGGGCTGGGGCGGATACATGACGCCCAGCCAGGTGCTGGCCGCCGACGCGATGGGCTTCACCATTGGCGCGCACACCGTCGATCACGTGGCGCTCGCCGCTCAATCGCCGACCCGTGCCGCGTGGGAAATCCGTCAGAGCAAGCTGACCCTCGAAGGGTTACTTGGCCATCCGGTGCTCGATTTCGCTTATCCCTATGGCAGCTTCAACGCCTACGACGAGGCCCAGGCGAAGAGCGATGGTTTCGAAACCGCGGCTTCGACGATGTACGGCAGCTGGCATTCGGCCGGTCAGCTGTTCTTCCTCTCGCGGCAGCGGATTGGGGGCGGCTTGCCACTCACATACTTCGCGAACGTCGTCGGCGGTCCGCCGCCCACGACTGCCGAGCTGCGCAGCGTCGGCGCGTCGCCGACCGTCTCGCCGTCGGCAACGGCGAAACCGACCACAACCCCGGCGCCTTCACCGACGCCAACTCCCACCCCCAGCGCGGCCGCCTCTGCCCTGCTGTGGCCCCGGTCGCTCGCCGCACTGGCTTGAGCGCCGAGGACGACCTCACGCCAAAGGAAGCCGCACGCATCCGGGCTCGCGAGCGCAAAGCCAGACGCCCGAAGATGGTTGTCGACAACGCCGGGGTGAAGCGGATCCAGATGGCGCTGCGCGATCGGGCCAAACAGAAGAAAAAGTAAAGTGTGACCGTGACGGCGATCCGAAAAGCCGTGTTTCCTGCAGCGGGACTGGGAACGCGATTCCTACCGGCAACCAAGGCCCAGCCAAAAGAGATGCTGCCGATCGTCGACAAGCCAATCATCCAGTACGGTGTGGAAGAGGCGGTCGCGGCCGGCATCGATCAGATCATCGTCGTCACCGGCCGGGACAAGCGGGCCATCGTCGATCACTTTGACATTTCGTTCGAGCTCGAGCACTACCTGAAGGACCGGGGCAAAACCCGGGAGCTGCAGGTCGTCCGCAAGATCTCGGACCTGGTCGATATCACCTACATCCATCAGAAGGAACCGCTTGGCCTCGGGCACGCCGTGCTGATGGCCAAGGACCTGGTCGGCCAGGAGCCCTTTGCCGTCTTTCTGGCGGATGACATCATCCGCTCGCATACCCCGGCGATCAAACAGATGATGGATGTCTACGCCCAGCACGAGGCCTCGGTGCTGGCGCTGCAGCGGGTCGATCCCGAGCAAGTCACGCGCTATGGAATCGTCAAAGTGGCGCGCAGCGACGGGCGAGTCCATGAAGTCGTCGACATGGTGGAGAAACCGGAACCCGACAAGGCGCCCTCCAACCTCGCCATCCTGGGCCGTTATGTGCTCAAGCCCTCGATCTTCGGCATCCTGGAGACCACCCATGAGGGGGTGGGCGGCGAGATCCAGCTCACCGACGCGTTGCGGACGATGGCGCAGCACGAAAAGGTGCTGGGGCTCGAGTTCGACGGCACCTACCACGACGTGGGCACGGTGAGCGGCTTCCTCAAGACCTCGATCGCCTTCGCCCTCGAGCGGCCCGGTCTGCGCGATGACCTCTTGGGCTATCTGCGCAGCCTGGACGGGGTCAAGCCGGGGTCCTGAGCGCTCCGTTGCCAGGGGGCCGCCGGGCTATGGAAAACGGGCGGATTCGACCTATAATGAGGGGTCCGTTGAATGGCTTTCGCAGCACCACAGCTGGGTTCAGACATGGCAGTTTCTGGGAGACGCAGATCCGACGAGGACCGAGTCGTTCGCTACCTCAATACCGAGGGCGACTTCGAGGTCGAGGTGTCGCACACCTTGAACAAGTGGTGCGTCACCGTCTTCCAGCTGCCCTCCAAACAGGTCGTGGCCCAGGACTTCTTCCCCGAGCGCTGGAAGGCGCTGGCGCGGGCTCAGGACTTCGTTCGCATTTTGAACACGCGTAACAAGCCACAGCCTGACCCGGACGACGAGCCCTGATCCGTAATTCGTCGCGGGCCTTCTGGCTCCATGAAT
>CAZRMD010000258.1:0-4448 GCA_964601135.1 uncultured Actinomycetes bacterium
CGGCAGCGAAGGGGATGAAAATGGGTGCCCAGCACTCGTTCCGCAGATGATCTCTTCCCGGCTGCGACAATTTTCAAGGGACGCTCTCAGAGTCCTGAAGCTTCCTCACAGGACGCGAACGTTGGATACATTCGTCGAGCAGCTTCTTGGGCGGATGACGCTGCTGGAAAAAATCGGTCAGATGACCCAGGCGGACATCAAAAGTCTTCGCGATGGCTCGATCCGGGATCTCGGGCTGGGATCAGTCCTGAGCGGGGCTGGAGGCAATCCGACCCCAAACAACCCGCAGACCTGGAGCGAGATGGTCCGACGGGTCCAGGCCGAGGCGCTCGAGAGCAGGCTCGGAGTACCTCTGCTCTATGGCGTCGACGCGGTACATGGACACAACAACCTTCGCGGCGCGACGGTGTTTCCCCACAACATCGGCCTCGGCGCGACCCAGGATGCGGAGCTCGTCGAGCGGATTGGCGACGTGACGGCTCGCGAGCTTCTCGCCACCAACGTCCACTGGACCTTTGCGCCGGCGCTCAGCGTCCCGCAGGACATCCGCTGGGGCCGGACCTACGAGGGATTCAGCCAGGATTCCGCCCTGGTCGCGTCTCTGGGTGCAGCGTTCATCCGCGGGCTCAGCGGCACAGGCGTCAGTCGTGACGGCCGCCGGCGACCAGTGCTCGCATCACCCAAGCATTTCGTCGGGGATGGAGGCACGAGCTGGGGCACGGCCCGCCGCTACGACTGGATCCACGGAACCTGGACCAGCGCGGTGCCCGATCGCTGGCGGATCGACCAGGGCGATCTCATTTCGGATGAAACGACCCTGAGGGCCACTCACCTTTATCCGTACCAGGCCGCCATCTCGGCCGGCGCCATGAGCGTGATGGCTTCCTACAGCAGCTGGAACGGGCTGAAACTCCACGCACATCGCTATCTGCTGACAGATCTGCTGAAGGGAGAGTTGGGGTTCACTGGATTCCTGGTCTCCGACTGGCTGGCCGTCAGCCAGCTCAGACCCGATTTCGAAACGGCTGCCTGCACGGCCGTCAACGCCGGCATCGACATGGTCATGGTGCCGTTCGAATACGAACGGTTCATTCGCGCAATCGAGGCCGGGGTTGAATCGGGCGTCGTTCCGGCCTCTCGTGTCGAAGACGCATGCCGCCGAATCCTCGAGGTGAAGGTGGCACTGAATCTCTTCGCCGACCCGTTCGGTGACCCCTCACTGCTCCCCGAAGTTGGTGCGGCCCCACACCGAGCGCTGGCGCGTGAGGCGGTGAGCAGGTCTCAGGTTCTACTGACGAACACGGACGGCGTCCTTCCGTTGTCTCCTGATGTCGGCCGGTTGCTGATCGCCGGCGAGGCCGCAGACGACATCGGTCTGCAGTGCGGCGGCTGGACCATCGAGTGGAAGGGAGGCCGAGGTGCCATCACGAGGGGGACAACTCTTGTCGGCGCCATCGGCCAGGCAGTGTCGGCCAACACATCGGTGACCTATCAGCCGGAAGGACGGTTCGAAGTCGACGTCGACGGAGACGTCGGCATCGTGGTTGTGCACGAGCTGCCGTACGCAGAGGGCGACACCAACGATCTTTCGCTTTCCGCGAGCCAGGTTGACCTTGTCCACCGTGTGCGCCCGCAATGCAAATTGCTCGTCCTCGTCATTTACTCGGGCCGGCCCTTGATCATCAGCGACGTGTTCGACGCGTGCGACGCGATCATCGCCTCATGGCTTCCAGGAACTGAGGCCCAGGGCATTGCCGACGTGCTGTTCGGTCTCGAGCCATTCAGCGGGCGCCTCCCCCACGCCTGGCCGCGCTCGATGGAGGACGTGTCGCGGCCGAATGGAAACGCGCCCCTCTTTCCTTACCTATATGGCCTGACGACGCTGGGGCCGGATCTCGATCGCGCGCACAAGGCTCCGGGGGGCCGCGCCGGTTATCCGAACCACATGGCTGCCGGCAGCTAGGGAAGCGTTCGTCGAAGCCCGAACGTTGCCGACGCCGGCGGTGTCCTCGACCAGGGGAAGGCCGTCCACCGAGACCTCGATCGCGAGCTGGCCGTCGGCCGACGCAACTTCGAAGTCCACAGCCGTGGCTTCCGAAAGCTCAAAGTCGTAAGCGACCCATTCCCCGTCGCCAAGACTGACAACCAGGCCGTCCTCGGCCGACCGTGTCCCGTCGAGTGAGTGGTTCCAGTCGAGCTCGCCGGCTTTCGCGCCAGGCAGGCGCCGGATCGTGACCTCATCGTCGCTTCGGAAGCCACGCAGCGGCTCGGCCGCAAACGTCCGGTAGGACCTGCCCGCCCCGCGAAAGCCAAAACCCACGGCAGGAACCTTCAGCGGCGGCCGTCGAAATAGAGCTGATATGACCTCGGGACGGTAGTCGCACCGCTCGATAGCCATCGCGTCGAGCAATTCGGAGAGGACCGACCACGCTTCAGTCCGTGTCGGCTTGACGGCTCGACCGGCAGCGAACTCGATGATCCGCTGCCACCCCTCAGGAGCGACCACTGAACAGGGCGAGGTCGACGTGTTGACCTTCTTCCAGGGCCAGAAGTTCCACGAGATGCCGCAATCGTCGTAGAGCTGGAACGCGGTCTGGATCCAGTCCAGGTGGTTCTCACCGCCTTCGCCCATGTAGATGGGTAGGCCCAGGCGCCGGCCGGTGTCGATGTATGCCTGGATGCTGGGCCGGTCCGGCGGCGACCAGTACTTGTGGAACTGAAGCACCGAGTTGGGGTCCCAGACCTCGCTGAAGATGCTCCAGTTCGTCGCCCAGTGCGTGCCCTCGTAGCTGATGGCGTGGTTGGGGTCGACCTCGCGTATCGCGGCGGTGAGATCCACGTAGAGGTCGCGGAGCCGATCGGCGTACAGGTGCTGGTACTCGTGGGGCAGCGGTTCGTTGAGCAGGTCGTAGGCCGCGACCGCGGTTTCGTCCCGATAACGGCGGGCGATTGCACGCCAGAGCTTGATGGTCAGCTCGCGATAGCCGTCATTGGTGAAGAGCTCCGGCTTGCCGTGGAGCGAATCGTCGATGTGGGTCCCGTTCTGGCCGCCGGGCGCTCCATGGAGGTCGAGAACTACCCATAGCTCGTGGGCGCGACACCAGCCGATCAGGCGATCGATCAGGTCGAAACCGGATTCGATGTGACGACCGTCCTCGTCCATTACCACCCGCCAGTTGATGGGCAGGCGGACGTGGTTCATGCCCTCGGCACGAATCCTGGCGATGTCCTTCTCGGTGATGAAGACTTCGCGCAACCGGCGCCAGAACTCGCCGGCGCTTTCCAGCCCGACCAGGTCGACGATCAAACCCTCGATCTCATGCGGGGACTGCGGTCCCGGACTCTCGAACTTCCACATGTAGCCCTCGGGCAGCAGCCAGTTTCCGAGCCCCACCCCGCGGAGGATCAGCGGTTCGCCCCGACCGTCGACCAGCGTGCCCCCCTCCGCGTGGAGAAATCTTTCCATCGGCAGACCTACCTTAGGCCGGACATCGTGAAGCCACGCACGATGTAGCGCTGGAACAGGACGAACACGACCATGATCGGAATCACCATCAACGAGGCCCCCGCCATCTGCAGCGGAGGGTTGATCAGAAGCTGCTTGTTGAGCAGCGAGATGCCGACCGAGAGCGTGTAGTTGTCCTGGTCGTTGGCGATGATCAGCGGCCAGATGAAGCTGTTCCACCCGCTGATGAAGGTCAGAACCCCGCCCACCGCGAGGATGGGTTTCGACAGCGGCAGCACAATCGAGATCAGGATGCGAAGCTCGCCCGCGCCATCGAGGCGGGCCGCCTCCAGCAGCTCGTCGGGGATCGTGGTCATGAACTGACGGAACAGGAAGATGTTGTAGGCGCTGACCAGCGTCGGCAGCGCGATTCCGACCAGCGTGTTCGTGAGCTGGACGCTGTTCAAGATCAGGTAGGTCGGAATCATGGTGACCTGGATGGGAACCATCATGGTCGAGAGGACCACGATGAAGAGGAAGCCCTTGCCCCTGAATCGAAACTTGGCGAAGGCGTAGCCCGCCATCGCCATGAAGAACATGCCGACAAAACCAATCAGGACGACGACGATCGTGTTGAACAGGTAGCGCCCGAATTCGAAGTCGTTGAACAGTGATTTGTAGCTGCCGAGCGTGGGCGCCGTGGGCAGGACGGTCGGCGGGTAGTTGTACGCCTCGATCAGCGGCTTCAAGGAGGTCGCCAGCATCCAGAAGAAGGGGAAGGCGGTCAACACCGCTCCGGCTGCCAGCAGGAATCCGACGATCGGGACGCTGACCCGACGCCCGCGGGAAGTAACCATCTAGCTTTCCTCTCGCCGCGTCCGGAGCTGGACGGCAGTGACGATCGCGATGATCGCGAACAGGACGATGGAGGCGGCGGATGCAAAGCCGAACTCGTTGTCTCGGAAGCCCTGTTGGTAGATGTAGAGCGACATCGACGTCGTGG
>CAZRMD010000259.1:0-4412 GCA_964601135.1 uncultured Actinomycetes bacterium
CCTACGATTGCTCCACGGACGTCAGAACCACGACGCTCATGAAAAATCCGGGCTAGCTAAGCGGCCTGCTCGCGATCATCAACCGCGACCAGCAGGATGTGATCGCGATTGACCAGCATCAAGGGGCGCTCGATGACCGCGGGCTCGCCATTGCGGTTGATGAAATGCGCCGTGGCGTCGGTCACGGGCACGAACTTGTTCGGCAGGTTGGACAGCATGCCCTCCGGCGCGGCGCCGTGCGCCAGATGCAATTGGGCGACGACCACGAAGCGGTGGGTATGGACCTGGACCTGGTAGCGCTCTTTCGCCACCCGCAGATCGGTGTTGGAACTCTGTCCAGCCATCATCCCGAACGCCTGCCAGACGGAGCGCCCATATTCGGAGTCTGCCTGGGCCAGCCGGTTGACGGTGGCCTCGGAGGGCTGGCAGATCAGCTCGATTCCCCCCTTATTAATAAGGTATGGGGTCTGGCCGCTTGCTGGTGCCGCGTTCACGCCCAGGTCACCGTCAGTGAGGAACTCGACGTCGGTCAGGCGGAGGAAGCCTTCCCGCTCGTTGATGAAGTCGCTGAGTCGAACAGGGGAGGGTAGGGTCAGCCGCCCGAGCGCGGCGAAGAGCGGGCCATAGACCTCGACCAGGAATTCGCGCGGCTGGGAAAATGGCGTCTCGGAACGCACTTCAGAGTGACGCGATTGCAACGATCTTCCTTGCACCGAATCGGTATTCGGCTATTGCGCGGCCTCCGGTATCGACCAGTAGGCTCAGAGGCAGACGATGGATGGATCGGATGGCGAGGCAACCGGGCGGCCCAAGCGGATCAAGCTCTCAGAGGCGTATCTGTCCAGGGCTGACCTGGCCAGCGCTGATCTCGCTGGTGCGGATCTTACTGGGGCGGATCTCTCCGGAGCCGACCTCGCCGGCGCTGACCTGTCGGGCGCGAACCTTGCCGGCGCCATCTCAACCGCGCCGATCTCTCGGAGGCAAACCTCACCGAGGCCACACTGACCGAGGCCAACCTCACCGGCGCGCGACTGGCGGACGCCAACCTCTCCGGCGCGGACCTGGCTGAGCCAATCTCGCCCGAGCGGATCTTTCCAATGCCGACCTGTCTGCGGCTGGAACTTCCGCGGATGATAACTCGCTTCCGAGGATCGAGGTGCTGGTTCAAAAGGAGATCGATGCCTCGGCCGCCAACCTCGCCGGCGCGGACCTCCGCGGTGCCGACCTCTCAGGCGCCGTTCTGTCCGAAGCGACGTTGGCGAAGGCCAACCTCGCGGGCGCCGATCTCACCGAGGCGGATCTCAGCCAGGCCGATCTCTCGGAGGCCAACCTCGCCAGGGTTGACCTGTCGAATGCCGAGCTGGCCGAAGCCGATCTCTCGCGAGCCAACCTCAGCAAGGCGAATCTGGCCCAGACCGAGATCCATCCGGACGACGCTACTTAAGGCTGGGGCGGCGGCGGCAGGCTGGGGGTGGGAACTGGCGCGGGCGTCGGCAGCTGATGGAGGATTGAGTTCAACGTGCCGGTAGCCGATCCCGTGGCGCCGCTAACTCCCGCGGGTAGGGGCAGCGTCGGAGTGCTGACCTGGACCTGGGGTGTGGATACAACAGGAGGGAGACGGGGCGAGGCTGGCGTCGGCTGCGCGCTTGCGGCTTTCGCAGATCCTGAAGCCTGTTGCCCGATGTGAGCCTGTTTGGCGCTTACGCTCGAGTGGAGGGGGACTGGCGCTGAGGTAGCGGGCGCTGAGCTCGACGGCTGAACCGTGAGGGCGATGACCGGGACGGCAGTTGCGGCCACCAGCTTCGCCGGCAATACGCCCGCTCGCTTGGTAATGAGTCGGAAGACGACGAACACCGCGGCCACTTTGGCAGCCAGCATCGACGCACGGCGGCGTGCGCGCGACACGACCTGACCCGCAGCCATATAGTTCAAGTGCAGCCGGGCGGCTATGTCGGCCAGCGGCCGGTTCTCAACCGCCGCCTGCCAAAGCACGCTGCGCTCGCGGTCACTCAGCTGCTTGAAGATGGCCGCGACGGTATCCCGATCCAGTACGGACGACTCGGGATCCGCCTGGCGCTTCGGTTCAATTCGCAGGCGGGTCATTGCGGCATCGAAGCGCTTCTCGCGACGGAGCTGATCCAGGCAGTAATTCCGGGCAACCGTGAGCAGCCAGGCCCTGGCCTGATCTCGAGGCATATCGGGATCGAGCGAGTTCGCAGCCCGGAGGAAGACCTCCTGGCAGGCATCGGCGGCGTCCTCCGAGTTGGGCAGGATCCGCCAGCACGCCCGCAGGACCGCAGCGGAATTCGCCTCGTACAAGTCAGCGAGCCAGCGTTCTTTGCTGATGGTCAGGCGGGTGTCAAACATTGAGGGGCTCTGACGTCTATCTCAACAGAACGGACAAGGAAGGTGCAACGTGATCAATAGGGCGACGGCGGGCGACGAGATCGAGCTGCTGCGCCGGGAAAGTGACTGGGTGGGCGCCCAGCTGGAGCGACTTCAGCGAGTTGTGCTTCACGTTAGCCAGAGGGAGCATGGGCGTTCGGTTGACCGGCAGCCAGCTGGGCAGCCTCTCCGTTAGCGGAGCGGCTCGCCGGAGACTCCGGTAATCTGCTTGCCGCCCGTAGCCGGAGTACGAATTTGCTGCCCTTGCCAGGTTCGCTCCGTTCGAGAATGAGCGATCCGCCCTGTCGGGCCGCCAGCTCTCTCCCGATATAGAGTCCCAGTCCAGTGCCTGGTTGAGGCCCGATAGAAGGATTGTCGATCCTGAAGAAGCGGTCGAATACACGGTCCTGCATCTCGCGATGAATCCCAACACCGCGGTCCTCGATGCTGACCTGGGGATTCGCGCCGTTGGTGACCGTTATGGTCACTCTGGGCCGCCCCGAGCAGTAGGTCAGCGCGTTACTCAGGAGGTTGTCCAGGGTGCGGCCCACATGGGCAGGATCTGCTTCGACATAGACCGGCTGCCGGGGGAGCTTCGACTGGATCTGGGCTTGCAACAGCATCGAGCGCGGCTCGGCTCGGGCCAGCGCCTCGCGGGCGGCATCCCGAACGTCGAAGACCGTCGGCTCGCTGGGCAAACTGGCGGTCTCCATCGAGGCCGCTACCATCAGGTCGTTGACGATCTTGTTCAGCTCGATCGCTTTGAGCGTCAGGATCTGGATGGGCCCTGACCACTGCTCGGGGTTGAGCGTGCCGTCCTGCAGCATTGAGAGGTAGCCGACCACCGCCGACAGCGGCGTCCGCATCTCCTGGGAGGCCATGTTCATCAGCGCGTTCTTGCTTCGGCTCGCCTCTTGTGCCTCGGCAAACAAAATCTGTGACTGCTTGAGGAGCTCGTCGGTGCGCATATTCTGCTCGATCGTGTTGATGACGATGCCGATCGAGTCGGTGAGCTGATCGAGGAAATCCAGGTGAATGCGGCTGAAATGTTGCAACGACGCCAGCTCGATGACGGCCTTGACCTGACCCTCGAAGAGCACGGGCAGCACCACCATGTTGAGGGGGCTGCTCTCACCCATCCCGGTATTGATGCGGATGTGGTCACCGGGTACGCCACTGAGAATGAGGCGCGCCTTGTCGACAGCGACCTGTCCCACCAGGCCCTCGCCCAGGCGAAATTGGGAGGGCATGTCTTTGGACGGCCTATAGGCATAGCCCTGGAAGAACCGCAGCACCGGCTCGCCGTCCTGATGCTCCATCCGGTAGAAGGCAGCCTGGTGCGCTCCGACCAGTGACGCGACCTCTGACAGGATGAGTCGGGTGACAGTGCCGAGATCACGCTGGCCTTGCAGCATTCGAGCATGCCGCGCCAGGTTGGTTTTGAGCCAGTCCTGCTCGCGGTTTTGCTGCGTTGTCTGGCGAAGGTTGCGGATCATTTCGTTGATCGTGTCTTTGAGGAGGGCGACCTCGCCCTTGGCATCGACGCGGACGGTCCGGGTCAGATCGCCCTGGGTCACCGCAGTCGCGACGTCCGCGATGGCACGCACCTGCGTCGTGAGGTTGGCGGCGAGCTGGTTGACGTTGTCGGTCAACTGTTTCCAGGTTCCTGCTGCGCCGGGCACGCTGGCCTGACCACCGAGCACACCATCGACACCGACTTCACGGGCCACGGTCGTGACCTGGTCGGCAAAGGTTGCCAGGGTATCGGTCATGTCGTTGATGGTGTCGGCCAGGGCGGCAATCTCACCCTTCGCTTCGAAGACGACCTTGCGCCGCAGGTCCCCGTTGGCAACAGCGGTCACGACGCGGGCTATGCCGCGCACCTGGTCGGTGAGGTTGCCCGCCATCAGGTTGACGTTGTCGGTGAGATCCTTCCAGGTGCCGGCCACGCCCTGGACACGCGCCTGGCCGCCGAGCTTGCCTTCGGTCCCAACTTCGCGAGCCACGCGTGTGACCTCGGACGCGAA
>CAZRMD010000260.1:0-4402 GCA_964601135.1 uncultured Actinomycetes bacterium
CCGTGCAGCTCGGCCAGCTGGTCCTGGGCCAGCGCCTTGGTCGGGAAGAGATATAACGCCCGAGCTTCTTTGTCTTTGAGCATCGCCTGCAGCACCGGCAGGTTGTAGCAGGCGGTTTTTCCGGACGCCGTCGGCGTGACAACGACGAGGTCTTTCCCGGCCAGCGCCAGCTGGCTCGCCTCCGCCTGGTGGGTATAGAGCCGGGTGATTCCACGCGCCGCCAGGGCCTGGCCCAGACGGATGTCCAGGCCGTCCGGCATGTTGGCGTAGCGGGCCTGCCTGGCCGGCACGGTGTGATCGAGGGTTAGGTGCCGGCGGAACTCATCCTGAACCAGAAGTCGATCTAGCGCCATCTCGACCGACATGCCATTGCATCTTAGCGAACATATGTTCGCCGCGCAAGCCCCAACCTTCCTCAGAGGGAGAGCGGGCTATTCGTGCAGCTTGAAGTACTTGAAGCCTTCGGCGACCTGGAACTGCTGGCCGGTGGCCATCTCGGCGGCGCGTTCGCGAATCGTCTTGTCCAGCTCCTCCCAGTCGCCCACCTGGCTCTTGTGCTCTCGAAGGGCCGCGATCTTGAGATCGATCGTGTCGGTGATGTCGATCCAGACGTCGGGCTCGTTGGACCCGGTGAGATAGACCTCCTTCACCTCGTGCGGCTCGAGTCCCTCGTCGAGCAGCTCGGGAAACACCAGGCGGGTGTCCGATCCCGGAATGATGGCATCGAGCGTCGCCTCGCCCGCGGCCCGGTGATCCGGATGATTGATGTATCGCTGCCCGGTCCAGCGACGCGTCGGATCGGGTGCCACCACGATGTTCGGCTGGATTCGCCGGATCCAGCGGGTGATCTGCCGGCGAAGGTCGAGCGTTGGCTGGAGCGAGCCATCGTCGTAGCCGAGAAAGAAGACGTCTTTGACGCCCAGTTTCATCGCGGCGGCGCGCTGTTCCGCATGACGGATCTGCGCCAGCCGCTCGGCCGTCATCGCCGGGTCGCTGCTGCCGCGATTGCCATCGGTCAGGATCAAATAGGTGACCTGGCTGCCCTGCTTGGCCCACCTGGCGATCGTTCCGGCCGCGCCGAACTCGGCATCATCCGGGTGCGCCATGACGACGAGCACGCGCACGAGACCGTTTGGCGACGACTGCATCAAGCCGGCGTCGGAATCGCGGTCGAGACTTCGTAATCGACGAAATCCTTGAAGTGCGCGCCTTCCCCACAAACCGGGCACTTGGGATCGCGCTTCAAGCGAAGCGTTCGAAATTCATCCGTGAGCGAGTCGATCATCAGCAGCCGGCCAATCAGCGGTTCGCCGATGCCCAGCAGCAGCTTGACCGCCTCATTGGCCTCGAAGAGACCGACGATTCCCGGCAGGATGCCGAGCGTGCCGGCTTCATCACAGCTCGGCGCCAGCTCCGGCGGTGGCGGTTCGGGGAAGACGCAGCGATAGCAAGGCCCCTCGAAGGGCTTGAAGACGCTCACCTGTCCGTCGAAGCGGAAGATGCTGCCGTGGACGACGGTCTTCTTCAGCAGCACGCTGGCGTCGTTCACCAGGTAACGCGTCGGGAAGTTGTCGCTGCCGTCGACGATCAGGTCATAGTCCTTGAAGATGTCGATGATGTTGTCGCGCGTCAGCCGGGTCTGATAGGGCACGACCTTGACGTCCGGATTCAAGTCCTCCAGGGTTTGCTTGGCGGAATCCGTCTTCGGCTGACCGATGCGCTTGCTGTTGTGCAGGATCTGGCGTTGCAGGTTGCTTTCGTCGACGACGTCGGAATCCACGATGCCGATCGTGCCGACGCCCGCGGCGGCCAGGTAGTAGGCGGAGGGTGATCCCAGGCCACCGGCGCCGATGATCAGCACCTTTGAGTCGAGCAGCTTGAGCTGGCCCTCCTTCCCCACTTCGGGGATCAGCACGTGCCGGCTGTACCGCTTGTATTGCGCGGGCGTCAGCTCGCGCGGGACCACGAAGTTGAGGCCGGCGTCCTTCCAGGCACCAAATCCGCCCTTGAGCGAGGCGACGTTCTCATAGCCCAACTGCTGAAGCGTCTCAGCAGCGAATGCCGACCGATTCCCGGACGCGCAGTAAGTGACGATCGGGGTGTTGCGGTCGGGGACGTACTGCTCGACTCGCGACTCGAGATAACCGCGGGGAATGTGGATGGCGTCCGGGATGATGCCCTGCTCGACTTCATCCTGCTCGCGAACGTCGATGACCACCGGCTTCTGGGAGTCATTTCGGGCGGTGTCGAGCTGCCGGACGTCGACCTCGCGGATTCGGCCCTTGACGGCCTTGAGCATGTCGCGATAACTGGCCATGGCTCTTTTAAGTTTACCCGCGCCCGGCCGAATTCATTCCTGGGATCATGGCCTTTATGGCCTTTCTCAGCTACCACATGCCCAGTTTTACGTTCTCGGGTGTCCCTCGAGAGCACCTCTTCGACCACATGGTCGGTCTCGCGCGCTCGGCCGAGTCTGCCGGCTTCGAGCTCGTGACGGTGATGGACCACTTCTATCAGATCGCCAACATCGGCGCCGAAGAGGCGCCCATGATGGAGGGCTACACAACCCTGGCGGCGCTGGCCCCGGAAACCCGGACGGTGCGCCTGGGCACCATGGTCACCGGCGTCACCTACCGGAATCCCGCGCTGGTGGCCAAGATGATCACGACCCTCGATGTCATCTCGAAGGGCCGCGCCGTCTGTGGCATCGGCGCCGCCTGGAACGAGGCAGAGCACGTTGGCTACGGCTTCGACTTCCCACCCATCCGCGAGCGCATGGACCGCCTCGAAGAGGCACTGACCATCATCAAGCTCATGTTCTCGGAGGAGCGGCCCTCGTTTACCGGCACGCACTACCGGATCGATCGCGCTCTCAACAGCCCGCGTCCTCTGCAGGCCGGTGGCCCGAAGATTCTGGTCGGTGGCGGTGGCGAAAAGCGCACGCTTCGGCTGGTGGCTCGCTACGCCGACATGTCGCACTGGTTCGGGTCGCTCGC
Source organism: uncultured Actinomycetes bacterium (assembly GCA_964601135.1). GTDB lineage: Bacteria > Chloroflexota > Dormibacteria > CF-121 > CF-121 > CF-13. The sequence continues at coordinate 2,997 of CAZRMD010000260.1, forward strand.
GGACATCAAGCGCAAGAGCGACATCCTCGACCGTTATTGCGAGGAGGAAGGCCGGGATCCGGCAACCATCACCCGGACGATGGGCTCGCCGGTGGTCCTGGTTGAGAACGAGGGACAGGCCAAGGCCGTGATGGAGCGCATGCCCCCCGCTCGCCGAGTCGCGTTCCAGCCCGCCACTCCCGAGCAGGCCGCCGAGATCCTGCAGGACTTCATCGACATCGGCATCCAGGGCTTTAGCTTCAACAACCCGACGTTGAACACTCCCGAGGAGTTCGAGCGCGCCGAGAAGCTGATCAACGCCGTCAAAAGCCAATAGCTGCAGCTGCGCCGATAGACTTCGTAGCCGGTGGATACGAAGGTCACCGATTCCCGTACGGCTGACCTCGTCGGGGGGCTGCTTGGGGTTTTTGGTGCGCTCCTCACGATTCTTGCCTGTGCGCTTCCCTTTGGCCATTTCTCGTCTGACTCCGGAACAGACTCACCAAGCATCTTTCACCCTGGATCCAACGACGAACTCTGGTATGCGGCGGAGCCCGCCGTCGTCATCGTGATGACGATCGTCGGTGGCCTGCTGGTCGTGTTCTCGAGGCGCGGTCTGATCCAGGTCGCCGGCGCCGCAACCCTCGTGGCGCTTGGTGTGCAGACGTTCTTCCTGTTCGTGGGCTACACGGGCTATTCGCTTAGCGGCGGGCCGGACCAGGTGGGTATCGGTTGTGCCGTCGGGCTCGCGGCTGGAATGTGCGTCGCTGCCGGGGGAGTGACCGCCTTCGTCAGCGTTGCCGGACGAGCGGCGGCTAAATCGTTGTAGGCGTCCGGGCTTTTTCCAGGCGAGCCACGACCGCGTCGGCAACCTGACTCGTGCCGACCGCGGTGGGATCGTTGCGGTCGGCCTTCATGTCGTAGGTGACGTCGCGGCCCTCCCGAATCGTCTCGGCGATGGCGCCCTCCAGCATGTTGGCGGCGTAGGTCTCGCCCAGGTGATTCAGCATCATGACCCCCGACAGCATCATCGCCATCGGGTTGATCTTGTTCGTGCCGGCATATTTGGGCGCGCTGCCATGCGTGGCCTCGAAGAGCGCGATCTCGTCGCCCAGATTGGCGCCCGGTGCCAGCCCAAGACCGCCGACCAGCCCGGCACAAAGATCCGAAAGGATGTCGCCGTAGAGATTCGGCAGCACCATCACGTCATACTCGCGCGGGTTCTGCACCAGCTGCATCGACATGTTGTCGACGATGCGGTCGTTGAACTGGATGTCCGGGTGCTCCTTGGCGATCTCTTCCGCCACCGCCAGGAAGAGCCCGTCAGTGAACTTCATGATGTTGGCCTTGTGCACGGCCGTCACCTTGCGGCGCCCGTGCGTCCGGGCGTAGTTGAAGGCAAAGTTCGTGATGCGCGCGCTGGCGGT
>CAZRMD010000261.1:0-4379 GCA_964601135.1 uncultured Actinomycetes bacterium
GAGAACGAACGGATCAGCGCGCCGTCACCGACCGTCACGCCGGGTCCGAACACCACGAACGGCTCGACCGTGACGTCCTTGCCGAACCTCGTGTCGGCGGCGAGATAGATCGTCTCCGGCGCCACCAGCGTGACGCCTTCGGCCATCGCCGCATCGCGCAGCTTGCGCTGCATAGCTGCTTCAGCCTCGGCGAGCTGTGATTTCGTGTTGATGCCGCGCACCTCGTCCTCCGTCGTTTCGACGACCGACGCCTTCAATTCCAGCGTCCGCGCAATCTCGATCACATCGGTCAGATAGTATTCGCCCTTGGCGTTGCCATTGCCGATCCGCCGCAACAGGTTCAAGGCGTGGCGGCCCTGCAGCGCCATGACGCCGGCGTTGCACAGCGTGATCATGCGCTCGAGCGGCGTCGCGTCGTTCTCTTCGCGGATCGCGGCGAGCTGGTCGCCCTCCATGATCAGCCGCCCGTAGCCGGTCGGTACCGCGGCGCGGAAGCCCAGCACCACGACGGCCGAGCCTTGCGCCAGTGGCGCGCGTAGCCGCTCGAGCGTCGCCGCCGTGATCAGCGGGGTATCGCCGAACACGATCAGCACATCGTCGGCGCCCGCAGCGATCGCGTCGGCCGCCTGCAGCACCGCATGCGCGGTACCAAGCCGGTCTTTTTGAACGAAGATCGCGGCGTCCGGACGCAGCTTACGCACGGTGTCCGCCACGGCCTGGTGGTGAGGCGCAATGACCACGGCGACGGCCGAGCCGTTGTCGCGTGGCAGGCTAGTCAGCACGTGGGCCAGCATCGGCTCACCCGCGATCGGGTTGAGCACCTTCGGGACTGACGACCGCATCCGGGTGCCGTCGCCGGCCGCAAGCACGATAGTGAGGCTCGATCGTTCCATATCAGGTGAGTTATCCGAGCTATCCCCACGAAAAAAGGCGTTTTTCCCGTTGGAATAGCTGTTCCTGCGCCTTTCAATTGATACTGCTAATGTTTCACGATTGATTCGCAACCGCCCGGACCACCTTACCCGCATGGCCAAAGCCGCCGACGTCAAGGCCATGAAGCCTTTGTCCGAGAGCTTTGATGCCGACGGCGAGGGTTGGCTCGACAAACTTGTCGCCGACGAAGACGAACCCGACCGCGCCACCTTGGAGCACCTGATCAAAGCCGAGCATGGCGGCAAGACCAATGCTGACAACTGCGTCGCAGCCTGCTGGGCCTGTAATTCGACCAGGGGGGTATCGCGGTGGCTCCCGGCCATGCGCTCGCCGTCGATGATCGGCCTCTTCGCAACCGATGCCGTGATCGCGCGCGCGCTCCGCCGCTCGCGCGAGAAGGGCATTCTCGACGGCGCCGAGATGGCGCGCGTCTTTGCCTGGATGCGGCCCAACGACCTGGTCTGGAACTACTGGGTCAACAACTACCTGCTGGGCGCCGACCCGCCGGCCTTCGACATCCTCTTCTGGAACGCCGACAGCACCCGCCTGCCGGCAAAGCTGCACGCCGACTTCCTCGACCTCTACCTGCGCAACCCGCTGCCGGCGGCCGGCGAAACGCGTGTGCTCGGCAAGCCGATAGACCTCAAGAAGGTGCGCGTGCCGACGTATGTCCTGGCCGGCATCACCGACCACATCGTGCCCTGGCAGGCGGCCTACCGCTCGACCCGGATCTTCGGCGGCCGGCCCCAGTTCGTCCTCAGCTCGAGCGGCCACATCCAGAGCATCGTCAACCCGGTCGGCAACGCCAAGGCCGCCTATTTCGCGGGCGGGCCGGCGGGCGACGACCCCAACGCCTGGCTCAAGGGCGCCACACAATCCAGGGGATCGTGGTGGGAGCATTGGGCCGAGTGGTTGGGCCGGCACGCAGGGGAGCGGCGGCCGGCGCCGGAAAAGCTGGGCAGTCCGACCCACCGGCCGGGCGCCGCCGCGCCCGGTCGCTACGTGCTCCAGCGATAGCTACTCAGCTCCTGGCCGTCGACGGTCTCCGGCTCCGGGTGAGCGTGCGCGGCGAGGGCCAGCCGCTGCTGCTGGTGATGGGCATCGGCGGCAGCATCGAGATGTGGGAGCCGCTGGTCGCCCGGCTGCGCCGGTTCACGACCATCGCTTTCGACGCGCCGGGGACCGGCGAGTCGGAGACGCCGGCCTGGCCCCTGCGCATGCCCCAGCTCGCGCGCGTGTGCGCGGGCGTCCTCGATGCCCTGGACATGCGGGAGGTCGACGTGCTCGGCGTGTCCTTCGGAGGCGCGGTCGCGCAGGAGTTCACGCATCGCCATCCCGAGCGCGTGCGGCGCCTGGTGCTGGCGGCGACCATGCCCGGGGTGGGCGGCGTACCCGGCCGCCTGGATGCGCTCGCCCTGCTCAGCACGCCGTACCGCTACTACTCGCGCGACCACTTCCGTTCGATCGCTGCCCGCCTCTACGGTGGCGAGCTGGCGCGGCATCCCGAGCTGCTCGACAAGGAGGCCTACACCCGAATCGGCCACGCTCCGAGCGTCAAAGGCTACCTCTGGCAGCTGGCCGCCATCACCGGCTGGTCGAGCCTGCCCTACCTGCGCTCCATCCGCCAGCCGGCGCTGGTCATGACCGGGGACGACGATCCGATCATCCGCGTCATGAACGGCCGCATCCTGGCCTGGGCGCTGCCCAACGCGCGGCTGCACGTGGTGCGCGGCGGCGGGCACCTTTTTCTCATCGACCAGGCGGCGGAGTCGGCCAGGGTGATCAGCGACTTTCTTGCCTCGGATTGAAAGGCCCGTAACGGGGCGCTGACTAAACCGGGATTGGGCTGACCGAGGCGGTCGCGAATTCGCGTGCCGGTCAGAATGCCGGTCTTAGGCCCCGACGGCGGCCGTCAGAGCACCGGGCGTCCCCTTACCAGACGAATGGGATGATGCGCTTGCGGCTCGCTGCGTAATCCGTGTGGGCCGCCCCGAGCGTCAGCGATAGCGCGGCCTCCTCGACCCGGATCCTGTTGACCAATCCGGCCAGGACTGCCAGCACCAGCGCCAGCATGCTGAGCCAGTTTCCGTAGGCCATGCCGAGTCCACTGAACACGAGCAGGAGGCCCAGATAGCTCGGATGTCGCAGCATCCGGTACGGACCCGCACGACCTCCAATAGTGCGCCGGTTACCGCGGTTCCAACTACCAACACGTCAAGAAATCGCCTTCCACTAGGCGCTCAGGTCGCGCACGCGAAGTGGAACCTTCCCAGAAGGCCGGCGACGCCCACCACTAGAGACGCCACGGCCACGATTCCACTGAGAGAAGCGCCCAACAGACGACCAGCTGGCGACGTCTGAGTGCGGCCTGTCACCAGCCAGAAGCAGGTGGCCCCGGCCAGCACGGCGAATCCGCACATGAAAAGCGACAACGGCAGGTCCTGCGCGGAAGGCACGGTGTGGCTGTAACAGTGACCCGCGGGACCCGCAGCGAGCCTCATGGCCTCGAGAGTACGGCTGCTGGCCTGCTGACGAGTCTCCACACTCAGCGCCGAATCTCACAGTCGACTGGAAGTCGGACGCTGTCACCGTTCGGCGGAAACCGGCCGAGACCAGAGAAAGAGCCGGCCGGTTCCAGGGTCTACATTGGACAGCCAAGTCTCTATGCGTGTGAGGTGGGACTGACGATGAAGTTCGCCCTGTTCGGCCTGCATCGGGGCGAGTGCATGGAGCCTGACACGATGAGCCGCCTGGCCCGGCTCGCGGAGGAAGCGGGCTTCGAGGCGCTCTGGGTGGGAGATCACGTAGCCCTTCCGCGCGATCAGCGGGACGCGGACCTTCCGCGCCTCGAAGCGCTGACGGCGCTCACGTTCCTGGCGGCCGTGACGACCCGAATCCGCCTCGGCATCGGCGTGATCGTGCTGCCGCAGCGCCAGCCGGTCCTGCTGGCCAAGCAACTGACGTCGATCGACGTGCTCTCCAGAGGCCGGCTCACGGTGGGAGTCGGAGTCGGCTACCTGGAGCCCGAACTGCGGGCGTTGGGCGTGACGCTGGGCGATCGAGGCGTCCGGGCAGACGAGTACTTAGCCGCCCTTCAGGCACTCTGGCGCCCGACCCCCGAAGATTTCAGCGGCCGCTTCGTCTCCTTTGAAAACGTCGTCGAGAGACCGTTGACAGTTCAGCAACCGCATCCACCAATCGTTATCGGGGGTCATTCTGCAGCAGCTTTCGAACGGGCTGTAAAGAAGGGAAACGGCTGGTACGGCTGGCAGTTGAACCTCGAAGAGACCGCGCAAGCGATCCTGAAACTGCGCGAGGCGACTAAACATCATCCGCGGCCAGTTGAGCTGGGGGACCTCGAAATCACGGTCACCCCGCCGGGGGCGATCAATCTAGTGGTCCATCCGGGAAACCGCTCGACAATCCATCGACCCAGTTCCGCCGGG
>CAZRMD010000262.1:0-4327 GCA_964601135.1 uncultured Actinomycetes bacterium
TTCACACTTTCACTTCTTCGAGGCCAATCGCGCATTGGACTTCGACCGTTCGGCGACCCTGGGCATGCGGTTGGACATCCCATCCGGGCAGTCGATCCGCTTCGAAGCCGGCGATGAGCGCGATGTCGATTTGGTCGAGTTCGGCGGAATGCGCCGCGTGATCGGCTTCAGCAATGTGCTCGATGGCGCGACGACGGCAAAGTGGACCGTAAGGAGCGCGATCGAGCGCGCGGCCAGTTTGGGGTTCTCTGGCGTGGCGGACGGGCACCGCCGGCTGACCGAGCCCTCGAAGGTGCACGCACGCGCCGACCAACCCGAGCCGGCGCCGACCAGGAGCGGGCGGAGGAGCCGATCATGACTACGGTCTCCCGGCAGCAGTATGCCTCGCTCTATGGTCCGACCGTCGGTGACCGGTTCCGCCTGGCCGACAGTGCGCTGATCGCCCAGGTTGAGCGGAGTCTGCTGCTTCCGGGCGAGGAAGCGATTTACGGAGGCGGCAAGTCGCTGCGCGACGGCATGGGTCAGATGCCGGGCCGCCGCAACGCCGATGGCGTGCTCGACATGGTGATCACCGCGGCCATCGTGATGGATCCATTGCTAGGAATCGTCAAGGCCGACATCGGAATCAAAGATGGGCGCATCGCCGGCATTGGACAAGCCGGAAACCCGTATGTCCAGGACGGCGTGGACCCCAACCTGATCGTGGGGGCGGGTACGGAGGTGATTTCGGGGGAGGGGCTGGTAGCGACCGCGGGCGCCATTGACAGCCACGTGCACTTCCTGACGCCCGACCAGGTTCCGCACGCGCTGTCAGACGGCGTGACCACTTTGATCGGTGGAGGTACAGGCCCCGGCGACGGCTCCAAGGGCACCACCTGCACACCCGGACCGTGGAATATCGCCCGAATGCTCGAGGCGACGGCCGTCCTGCCTGTGAACATTGGACTTCTCGGCAAGGGCAACAGCAGCCGGCCCGAGACGTTGGAAGAACAGCTCGAGGCTGGCGCCTGCGGATTCAAGGTCCACGAAGACTGGGGCGCAACGCCGGCAGCCATCGATTGCGCGCTCAGCGTTGCTGACGATTACGACGTGCAGGTGGCCCTGCACGCCGACACGCTGAACGAGAGCGGCTATCTCGGTGACACGATCGAGGCGATCAACGGGCGAGCCATCCACAGCTATCACACCGAGGGCGCCGGTGGCGGCCACGCCCCAGACATCATCGCCATTGCATCGCTGCCGAACGTACTGCCTTCGTCCACGAACCCCACTCGCCCCTACACGACCGATACGACAGACAACCTCTTCTACATGGTCGTCGTCACCCACCATCTGAACACCGGCAATCCCGAGGATGTCGCGTTCGCTCAGTCCCGCATTCGCGGCGAGACCGAGGCCGCCGAAGACGTGCTCCACGATGTTGGAGCCCTGAGCATGTACTCATCGGACTCTCAGGCGATGGGCCGGGTCGGAGACACCGTGACGACCTGTTGGCGAACCGCCGACAAGATGAAGAAGCTGACCGGCAGCCTCGAAGGCGACCCCGCGGCGAACGACAACCAACGGATCCTGCGCTATCTCGCCAAGCTGACGATCAATCCCGCGCTGACGCATGGCATCGCTCATCTGGTGGGTTCGCTCGAGCCCGGCAAGCTCGCTGACATCGTGCTCTGGCCCACGAACACCTTCGGCGTCAGGCCGAAGTACGTGATCAAGGGAGGATTCGTCAGCTGGGCCATGATGGGCGACCCGAACGCTTCCATCCCGACTCCGGAGCCCGTGCTCATGCGGCCGATGTACGGAACTTTGGGAAATGCCATCGCCCGCACGTCCATGACCTTCCTTTCTCAGGCAGCGGTGGATGCCGGCGTCCCGCAGCAACTTGACCTGGAACGAAGGATCGAACCGGTGCGGAACTGCCGCGCGGTCGGCAAGGCCCAAATGGTGCGGAACAGCGGCACGCCTGAGATCAGTGTCGACTCGGAGACGTACCAGGTGAGCGTTGACGGTCTCCCGGTCAGCGTCGGCGCCGCTGACGAGGTGGCAATGTCTCAGCTGTACTACATCGTCTGATGAACCGCGTTGCCCGCGCATCGCCAGGCGGCGGCGCGGATGCAGGCAGCCGCGCGCGGCTCACCAGCGTCCTGTCTGTCCTGCAGTTGAGTGACTCCGCTTTCCCCAGTGGGCGCTACACCTTCTCCCACGGTCTCGAGGCCTTCGCGCAGAACGGGCTGCTGGCCGCACCCAGCCGGCCGTCGACACTGGCGACACTGCTCGGCGACTACATACGCTTCGGAGTCGCGCCTGCGGACGGCGTGGCGCTGGCCTGTGCTCATCGCGCAGCCCGTCCCGATGGAGTCCACGATCTGGCGCTGGCGACGGGCGCCGATCAACGGCTGACCGCTGTCAAGCTCGCGCGCGAGGCTCGCGAGTCGTCGGTGCGATCGGGCCGCGCGCTGATCAGCACCGCCAGCGCCGCCTTCGGCGCATCGGTAGTGGCGGAGTACGTGGAGCGCGTCAACGAGGGACGCTGCCCAGGCAATCACGCGGTCGTCCTCGGCCTGCTCTGCGCCTGGCTAGGTGTGCCGCGTCTGGAGGCTGTGGCCGGCGAGCTGTATGCCTTCGCCGCCGGCTGGGTCGCTGCCGCAGTCAGACTCGCGTTGACCGACCATCGCAGCGCACAGGGCGTGCTCCATCAACTGCGCCCGGTGACCGCTGAGGCCGCGTTGCGAGCAGTCGACAAGGATGTCACGCAGATATGGAGCTGCACACCATTGGTAGATGTGATGGCGATGCGTCACGAGCAGGCGGACCTCCGGCTGTTCGCCAGCTGAGCACAAAGGACCCGCAATGAGCGAGCGACAGCAGCACGGTCCCGAGCATGCGCATCCACATGACCACGATTCCGAGACGTTCGACAAAGAACCGTTCGCCGACATTCGCGCGCCTGGTGTTGCTCGGGTCGGCATCGGCGGACCGGTTGGCTCGGGCAAGACCGCTGTCATCGAGGCGCTCGTCCCGATGCTGCTCGCCCGGGGCCACCATCCGCTGGTCGTCACCAACGACATCTTCACCAGCGAAGACGCACAGCACGTCCGGGCCACCCTTACCGGCGTCCTGGATCCTGACCGCGTGCTCGGCGTGGAGACCGGATCGTGTCCGCATACCGCTGTGCGCGATGACCCGAGCATGAACCTCGAAGCGGTGGCTGAGCTCACCCACCGATTCCCGGAGGCGGACGTCGTACTGGTCGAATCAGGTGGCGACAACCTGACCCTCACGTTCAGCCGGGCACTGGCCGACTATTTCATCTTTGTCATCGACGTCGCGCAGGGCGACAAGATCCCTCGCAAGCGTGGCCCTGGTGTCACCAACTCGGACCTCCTGGTGATCAACAAGATCGACCTGGCCGAGCACGTGCGTGCCGACCTGAAGGTGATGGACCGCGACGCCCGTACAGTGCGCGGCGAGCGGCCTTTCGTATTCACGAACTGCTTCACTGGCGAGGGACTGCGCGAGGTCGGCGGGCGAATTGAACAGGTGATCGGCCGGTTCGTCATGACGGCGAGCGGTACGTCCACCTGATACAGACGCCCGTGAGGCGGCAAGACCCGGCGTGGTACACCCCCGGCGATCTGCCCGAGGAAGTTCTTGCTTACGAGCGTTCTGTGGAAGGCGGGCCGGGGGTTGGCGCGACCGGGAAGGTCGGTCTGCTCGAATTGACTCTGGCCTCTTGCGGGGGCGCGACCCGGGTGAAGCGCCAGTACCAGCGGGCGCCGCTGTATATCTACCGGCCGATCTATCTCGACCCCGGGCGGCCGGACATGGCGTTCATATTCGTGCTGCAGTCGGGCGGCGGCTTCGTCCAGGGCGACCGTTACCGCATCGACATCGACTGTGCGCCCGGGGCCGTCGCCCACATCACGACCCAAGCCGCGACCAACGTCTTCGCCGCGCACCAGAACTTCGCCACCCAGCTGGTCAATCTGCGTGCCGGCCCCGGCGCAGTGTTGGAGTACCTGCCCGATCCGGTGGTGCCATTTCGCGGATCGCGGCTCTTTCAGCGGATCTCTCTCACAGCCGATCCCGAGTCGACGGTGATTATCGGCGAGACCCTGCTGCCGGGACGCGTCGCGCACGACGAGGCGCACGTTTACGACCTGTACTGGGCGGAAACCGAGGTCCGCGACCCGCATGGCCGCCTGCTCTTCGCCGACGTACTGCGCGTGCACCCAGCCGCCGGCGAAAGTCCGAGGTCAATCGGTCTGCTCGGCCCTCACGATGTCGTGGCGACGCTGTACATCGTCACCGCGCAGATGAACCCGAT
>CAZRMD010000263.1:0-4316 GCA_964601135.1 uncultured Actinomycetes bacterium
TATCCGGGCTGAGCTACGGGGACACAGCGGAAGCTCGATTATAGGAAGGCCGCCACAGCCAGGTCAGGAACTCGCGACCCACCTTACGGAATCCGTTACAGGCGTGACCCTGTTGATGGACAATCGTCCATAAGCTGAGTGAAGAACAGGCCGGCGGAGCGAGCTGTCTGTTCTGGAGGTGGCATCATGCGGCGCTTCCTCAGCCCCTGGACATTGCTCGCCATCGCGGCAGCAGTGCTGGCCTGCGCCGAGATCTGGCCGAACCCAAGCTAGACTCGGACTTTTCATGTCAAGCAATGACCGCTAGACTGTAGGCAGTGCTTACCAAGCGGCGCCCCGGGCGTCCGGCGACGGATCACCCCAGGGCGCCGTCTCCGCTTGGACGCCGAATCCGTCAGGCCCGCCATGAGCTCGGCCTCAGCCTGGCCGCGGTTGCCGGAAAAGACTTCAGTCGGGCCTTCCTCAACCAGGTCGAACTCGGCCGGGCCCGGCCATCGACCCAGACGCTGCGCATCATCGCCCAGCGCTTGCAGCAGCCAATCGAATATTTCCTGGAGGATCCCGGCGATTCGGTCGCCGCTATCGAGCTGGCCATCGCCGAAGCCGAGATCGACCTCCATCGCGGCGGGGCGACCCGCGCCCAGGCGCTGATGACCCGGTTGCTGGAACGGCCCATCCCCCTCGAACTGCGGACCCAGGCGCAGCTGGCGCTGGCGGCCGCCTATATCAAGCAGGGACAACCGCTCGAGGCGAAGCCGATCCTCGAGGAGGCGATCGACGCCGCCGAGCGCGCCCAGTGGCACCAGATGCTGGTCGACCTCTACGACCGTATGGGGAGCGTCTTCTATCTGCTCCGTCGAGCACACACGGCCGCTCAATGGTTCGATCGAGCACTCGAACGCTATCAGTCGGCCGGTCTTACCGACCCGGTATTGAAGGCGCGCGTCCTCGGCCACCGCGCGAATCTCTACTACGTCGCCGGCCAGCCGGGTGAGGCAATTGCCGCCTACGAGGGCGCGATTAGCTCAGCGGAGCAGGTCCTGGACATGCCAGCCCTCGCCGGTATGTACGAGGGGCTCGCCCTTTCCTTCCAGCAAACCGGGCAGTATGCGCGGGCCCTATCCTACGCGCAAAAAGGACTGCGCATCTTCGAAACGCTGAGCGACGTCCGGATGGCGGGACAGCTCAGGCTCAATATGGGTGACATGCTGCTGCAACAGGGTCGCGCCGCTGAAGCCGAACGACTCTTTGCGGAGGGCGCCGAACACGTGCGCCGTATTGCCGATCGCGAGATCTTGCCGCATCTGGTGACCGGCATGGCAGAGTCCGCTCTCGAACGCAAGGATCTCCAGCTCGCCGCTGACCGGATCGATGAGGCGCTGGAGCTGGCGGCACGAGCGAGTGATCCACTTGCGGCTGTCGCCGCCCATCGCGTCGCGGGGCGCATCTTCCATGCCCGCGGCCGCCGGGAGGCCGCGCATCGGCACTTCGAACGGGCCCTCGAAGTCGCCGCCGGCATCGATAATCCCGATCTTCGCGCTCGAGTGACCTACGACTTTGCCCGCGCGCTCGAAGCGGAGGGCGACGCCGCCGGCGCGGCCTCGCACTTCCGCCAGGCATACGAGGCGGGTCGCGGAGCGGCGCAATCGCCTGCGTCAAGCGAAGCACGGTCCTGAGTAAGTAATACTTGACACCGGAGAAATGCCGGGGCATAATGACGACTACGGAAGGTGGTGTCGTTCACAAGAACGATCCCCCCGCCACCCTCCGGTTTTCGGACTGCGAAAACTTTGGTTTGCGTCGCCTTCTGCGATAGACTGGTCACGATCAGTAAAGGGGGATTCATGGATGGATATTCGCGAAAGGTCGGGGCCAGGCTGCGCAGCCTTCGCAAACAGCGCGGCCTGACGCTCCAACAGGTCGAGGTCCTCTCGAACAAACGTCTGAAGGGTTCCCTGCTCGCCGCCTACGAACGCGGCGATCGAAATATCTCCGTCACCCGGCTGCATCAGATTGCGACGCTCTATAGCGTCCCGGTCAACCAGCTGCTTCCCGAAGAGGTCGAAGGCGCGGGTGAGCCGGCCCTTCCGCCCAAGCTCGCCATCGATCTCAATCAGCTCCAAGGGCTCCCCGATCGTCAGGGCTCGATCCTTTCCCGGCACGTCGCCCGTCTTCAGCAGCAGCGGCACGACTACAACACGCCGGTGCTGACCTTCCGCAATGACGATCTCGAGCAGCTGGCGGCGGCCTACAAGACGACGCCGGAGATGCTCCGCCGCTCCTTGCAGGAATGGGGTGTCTTCCGCTCGGGCGGGGAAGGTCCGTCGGCTGCTGGCGAGCGGCCGGAGATCGAGGCCGAACCGGAACCGCCCTCAGAGTCTGAGGAGAATTCTTAAAAGGGAATCTCGCCCTGCGGGGGCGAGGGGGTTTCCGCCCGCTGCGCCCGCAGCTCGGCAACCGTGGCCGGATGCGGCGGTTCATCCTCGGGAAGCAGCTCTTCCCGCACCGGTAAGCTCTCGATCCTCTGTCGTGCCTCGTTCAGCTTTCGCTCGCACAGCTCGAGATATTCCCGACCTTTGGCGACGGCGGCGATCGCGTCCTCCAGGCTGAGCCTGCCATCCTCCAGCGATCGCAAGGTCGCGTCGAGCTTGGCGAGCGCCTGCTCGTAGGTCAGGGCGGGATCGACGCTCATGGTTGGGCCTGGTTCACGGTCGCCTCCAGGTGACCGGCTGAAAGCACGACGTTGATCGGCTGGCCCGCTTCCGCCTGCGTTGCTTCGCGAATGATCCCGCCCCGCAAACCATCGAGGCAGATGCTGTAGCCGCGCTTGAGGGTCTCCTCCGGGGCGAGCGCCGTCAACCGCCCGGCCCGGCTCAGCAGCGCAGCCTGCCGCTCGCGCAGTCCACGCGAGCTCAAGCTCAGCAGCCGCTCGCGGGCCCGTTCGGCTTCCAGTCGGCCGCTCGTGATTCGGTTCGCCAGCAGATCCCACCCGCGCACGAGCCGGCGCCGACAGTCGTCGAGCGAGCGCTCGCGCTGCCGGAGCACCTCGCGAGGATCGCGCTGCCGCAACATGCCGGCCAACGTCGAAATTCGCTCGCGTCGCCGCGCGAGGGTGTCAACGGCGAGCCGTCCGAGCGCCTGGCGGCGCTGCTGGACCTCGTGTTCGGGCGGGATCAGCGCCGTGCGGCCGGCTCGGAGCAACCGCTGCCGGCGCTCGTCGAGCTGTCGTAAGAGATCCGACTTCTTCGGCACGACGATCTCCGCGGCGGCGGTGGGCGTCCGTGCTTCCCGGTCGGCCACCAGGTCCGCCAGCGTCCGGTCTGAGGTGTGGCCGAGCGCGGTGATCACGGGAATCCGCATCGCCTGGATGGCCCGCACCACCGCCTCTTGGTTGAACGCCATCAGCTCTTCGAAGCTCCCACCGCCACGGGCAACGATCACCACGTCCGCGACCTGGTCCAGGTCGCACTGCCGAAGCGCGGCCACCAGGCTGCGCTGGGACGCGGTGCCCTGCACCAGCGCTGGATAAACCGCCAGCCGGATGTTGGGAAATCGCTCCCAGATCGTTTGCTGCAGGTCATGGATCACCGCGCCACTCGGCGAGGTGATGAAGGCGATGCAATTCGGCAGGTAGGGCAGTGGGCGCTTTCGCTCCGGCGCAAAAGCGCCCTCCGCGTCGAGCTTGCGCTTGAGCTGCTCGATGGCGGCCCGGAGTTTGCCGGCACCGTCGTAGTCGAGCTTGCTGACGACCAGGTTGACCCGGCCGTACCCGGCGTGATAGTCGACCTGCCCGGTGATGACCAGCTCCTGTCCGTTCTCGGGCAGCATGGGCAGGCGGCGCGCCGTGCTACTGAAGACAACCGCACTGATGGCCGCGGCCGCGTCTTTCAGCGTGAACCAGACGTGCCCGCCGCGCAGCGTGACGCCGCTGACCTCGCCCTTCACGAGGACGCTCTGCAAGCGGGTGGCCAGCAGGTCGTGAATCCGGGTGTTCAGTTCGAGAACCGTCAGGGGCCGGATGGCGGGTTGCGGCTGAACCGCCATCAGGGCACTGCCTCGGCCAGGCTCGACCCCTGCCGGTACAGCGCCCGCTCGACGGCCTGGCGGAGCGGCTCGGCGGTGGTCAGGTCGTCGGTAAAGACCCTCACCAGCGTGGTGCGGATCGGGAGCCGCCGAAAGAGGTCGGCGACAGCGCTGCGCTCAACCGCCCGGCTCACCGGGTTATAGATGTGGACCGGGAACGGATCGTTGAACGGATTCTGGGGCCGGGGATCGACCGACGCCAGGTCGACCTCGAAGGACGCCCCGGCCAGCGT
>CAZRMD010000264.1:0-1128 GCA_964601135.1 uncultured Actinomycetes bacterium
GCGATAGCGGCCTGACTCGATCCGCTCACGCAACCAGTTGCGCTGCTCGTGGCTGGAGATGTGCTCGATCTCGTAGGCAATCGTCGAGCAGTAGGTTTCACGCAGATAGGTCAGCACCTCAGCCAGGTTTTCTCCAGGAACGCGCACCCGAAGGACCCCTGCTGGTACCGCCTCCATCAGTTGCGGTGTCAATCCGTGGTTCACCGGATCGAGTGACGGATCGCCGGTCGGGGCACTCCCCAGTGGATCGAGCCGCGCGGCGAGGTGTCCGTGGCTGCGGTAGGCAGCAACCAGCGCCATGCCGGCGGCGATCGCACGCAGGAGCTCCGCCTCCGCCGTGGTTGGAACTGCCGCGATCGCCTCCGCGGCCGCCGGTCCGGCCGTCGGTTGCGCCACGCCGGCCGGTACCGGGATGCGCATCGATTCGAAGACCGACTCATAAAAGCCGTCGGCGCCGCCGAGCAGCTCGTCGATCCGTCGCAAGAATTCTCCGGACTCCGCGCCCTGGATGACGCGGTGGTCATAGGTGCTGGTCATGGTCATGACCTTCGAGACACCGAGCTGCCGCAGTCCGCTTTCTGCGATCGCTGAAAACTCCGGCGGATAGCCGATCGCACCGGTGGCGATGATCGTGCCCTGGCCTTTCATCAACCGAGGAACCGAGGCAACCGTGCCGATTCCGCCGGGGTTGGTGAGCACGATGGTCGCGCCGGCCAGGTCATCGGCGGCGAGTTTTCCGACCCGAGCCTTCGAGACCAGGGTCTCGTACTGATCGCGAAAGGCGGCGAAGTCGAGCCGATCGGTATCGTGGATGACCGGCACGAGGAGCATGCGACTACCGTCCTGCCGCTGCACGTCGACCGCCAGACCAAGGTGAACGCCACGCGCCACACGCGCCGGGGTGCCATCGACGCGATCAAACGTCACCGCCATCGACGGCACATCTTTGACCGCGCGGACGATGGCGAACGCGACCAGGTGGGTGTACGAGATCTTCTCCGGACGCCCGGCATTCTGAATGCCCTGGTTCAGCTGGCGACGCCGTTGGTCGAGCACGTCGACGCGCACGGTACGGAAGCTGGTCGCGGTGGGAACTTCGCGACTCTCCTCCATGTACTTGACCAGCGC
>CAZRMD010000264.1:1228-4273 GCA_964601135.1 uncultured Actinomycetes bacterium
GGAGGCGCTTGCGCGGCGGGAGCCGTGGCTTGCGCTGGTTTGGACTCGGCAGCCGGTTGAGCAGCCGGTTTCGCTGGACTTGGTTTCGCTTCCCTGGCGCTCGGTTTGGTTTCCGCGGCCCCACCATCCGCGCCGACTTCGATCTCAGCCAGGGGCGCACCGACATTGATGGTCTGACCGGTATCGGCGAGGATCTTCAGCAGGCGGCCGGTCGCCGGCGCAGGGACCTCCGCGTCCACCTTGTCGGTGGTGACTTCAACCAGGGCCTCGCCTTCTCGCACCGAGTCACCAGGCTGTTTCAGCCACTTGGCGACGGTCCCCTCCGTGACCGATTCACCCATTTCCGGCAGGGTGACCTGCATGGTCGACTGGGGCACGTTGGAATTCTACCCAGCTTCAACCGACTAAACTTGACAGCGCCGATGACCTTCAAGGCGAAGTTGATGGCCAGCGAGGATGCCACCGGCTCGCTCCTTTGCCTGGGTCTGGATCCGGAGCCCGACCTCATGCCCCCGACCGTCGAGCGGACGCCGGCCGGCATCGCGCGATTCATTCGGACCATGGTCGAAGCGGTTGGCGATTCGGTTTCTTCCTACAAGCTCAACCTGGCGTTTTATGAGCGATGGGGGAGAGAGGCGAGCTGGTTGCTCGAGCAGGCACTCGCGACCCTGCCGAAAGACCGGCCCGTCATCCTCGACGCTAAACGTGGGGACGTGGGAAGCACGGCGCAGGCCTATGCCCATGCGATGTTCGAAGCCTGGAATGCGGATGCCGTCACCGTCCATCCCTACCTCGGCTATGACTCGGTTGCGCCATTCCTGGCTCACAAGGAAAAAGAAGTCTTCATCGTCTGCCGAACGTCGAATCCAGGCGCAGCGGAGTTTCAACATCTCCGCAGCGAGGGCGAGGCGCTCTATCGCCACGTCGCCCGTGCGGGTGTTCGCTGGGATCATCACGGCAACGTGGGCTTCGTGGTCGGCGCCACCGCGCCGGCCGAGCTGCGCGACGTGCGCCAGATCGCCGGGGACCGACTGCTGTTGGTGCCCGGCATCGGCGCCCAGGGCGGCGATCTAACGTCGGCGGTTCGTGCGGCGCTCCGATCGGACGGGCGAGGCATTGTCGTTTCGGTGTCCCGCGGCATCCTCTTCGCCTCCAGCGGTGCGGACTATGCCGAGGCGGCCCGCGCAGCAGCCCTGCGATACCGCGATGCGATCAACGCGCTGCGGCCGGCGCCTGCGACCGCCAACGCGTAGCGCGACCTCGCTCGCCAGACTCCAATGATTGCGCTGCTTGCAAACCCGGAACATCTTGGTCATCACGCCGAAGGTCATCCGGAGCGGCCGCAGCGGGCGATGGCCATCCTCGATGCGATTGCCCATTCGGACATGGGCCTCATACCGGAACCGTCTCCAACGGTTCCCGAAGCGCTTATCCACCGGCTGCACGATGCGCCCTACGTGGCCATGCTCGACCGGGCGGCGGCTTCCGGCGGCGGCTACCTCGATGCCGACACCTACATCACGCCCGATTCGATGGTCGCGGCCCGGACCGCGGCCGGCGGCGTGGTCGAGGCCGTCCATCGAGTGCTGGATGGAAAAGCGCAGCACGCTCTGGCAGTCGTACGGCCACCCGGCCATCACGCTGAGCGGGCGAAGGCCATGGGCTTCTGCTTGCTGAACAACATCGGCATTGGCGTCATCGCTGCCCGCGAGAACAACATCCGGCGCATCGCGGTTCTCGACTTCGACGTCCATCACGGCAACGGCACCCAGCACAGTTTCGACAAGGACGGCGAGGTCTTCTATGCCTCCACGCATCAATATCCTTTCTATCCGGGCACGGGAGCGTCCAGCGAGCGCGGCGCCCATGGCAACGTCCTCAACGTGCCGCTGGCGAAGGGTAGCAACGACCGCATCTTTCTCGGCGCCTGGGAAAAGAAGATTGGTCCCGCCCTCGAGGCGTTTAAGCCCGAGCTCTTGCTCGTCTCGGCCGGCTTTGACGCGCATCAGGCGGACCCGCTGGGCGGCCTCGAGGTCTCGACGGACGGCTATCGGCAGCTCGCCGGCATGATCAACGGCTGGGCAACGGCCCACACAAATGGCCGGACGGTTTGGGCGCTCGAAGGCGGATACGACCTGCGCGCCCTCGGCGATTCGGTGGTCGCCTGTCTCGAGGTGCTCGGCGGTACCACCACGGAACGTCACCCGCAGTAGACAGCGCCGCCGAACGCGATTACAATAGCGGCTCGCCGGACCAAGTCAGGGAGGCAGGACCATGGCGAAGTCACGCGATCGGGGGAATCGGGAAGCCAAGAAGAAAAAGAAGGAGAAGAAGCCGAAGGGCGTACCGCCGCCGTTCGGCGCCACCGGCTTTACTCCACGGCGTGAGCCCGGCATGCCCGGCTCCGCGGGAGCGCCGCCGGAATAATCCGGCCAGCAGCCGCCGTTGCGGCGCTGCTGCTCCTGGTCTCCGCGCTGCCAGCCCACGCGGATGACCCGTCCACGCTTGCCGATCGCCTCGCGCAGTTACAGCAGGAACAGGCTCAGCAGCAACAGCGGCTCAACGGCTTACTCAGCCAGGAAGGACAGGTCCGCCAGACGCTGACCGCACTCCAGGCGCAACTGGCGCTGAGCAATGCCGACCTCGCACCGGTTGCGGCGCAGGCCCAAGCGCTTCAGGCGAAGATCATTGACGATCAGCAGCAGCTCTCGCAGGCCCAGGCGGCGTATCGCCACCACGTCGACGCCTTCCAACGCGACTTGCGCAAGATCTACGCCCTGGGTGGCGTGCGCTGGGTCGAGTTCGTCTTCTCAGCGAGAAGCTTCGATGATCTGCTCAATCGCACGATCTATCTGCAGCAGATTTCCCTCGGGGAACTTCAGCTCGCGCACAAGCTTCGGACCGAGCGCGACACCCTCGAGGCGCAGCGACGGGTCCTGGTCAAGGCGCAGGCGGAACTGGCTCCACTGTTGCAGACGCTGCAGGCCCGGGCCGACGCGATCGCCGGCCAGGTCGCGACGGTTGCCAGCTACGACAGCCAGCTCG
>CAZRMD010000265.1:0-4265 GCA_964601135.1 uncultured Actinomycetes bacterium
CAGACCGGGACGCGAGGAGACGCCGGTCCAGACCCGGAGAGGAGCAGCGTGAGACAGAGCACGACCACTTCGCGGCGGCGGCCGACATCTGATGCTCTGGTCCGGGCTCGGTCCACATGTCGTCGATCGCACGCATCGGATGTGCCAAGGCCACGGGATTCCTGGAGATGGCGTGCGACGACCAGCGGAACCCAGCTAGGCAGGCCGCCTCTGGTCGGCTTCCGGTGCTGGCCCGATCCTCACAGGGAAGTGGGTATCCTGATTCTCCTCACCGTCGGGCGGCTGGCGGAACTGGTAGACGCGCACGTTTGAGGGGCGTGTGGGGTGACCCATCCGGGTTCGAGTCCCGGGCCGCCCACCATTCTGTGCAGTACTCGAACCTGCTGGGTGGGCAGCTTGAAGATGGGCTGGATCGAGGCTCGGCTCTCGACCCGGACCTAGGCAACCAGCCCGCTCAACCATGCCTGGGCGGCCGGGCTGTCGGCGTCGGAGAGCAGGCTCGGCAGCTGGGCTCTCACCGCCTCCAGGTCCTCAGCCGACGGCGCGGGGACGGCTTCCTCGTGGGCGGCGCCGCCGACGTAATGGCGACCGCAGCGCTGACAGCGGACCAGCCCGGCGAGCAGGTAATCGGAGGCGTTGGAACGACGGCGTCAGGGATTCTCCCCGCGCTCGTCGAGCAGCTGCTGAGCAGCCTGGAAGGTGGCCTCGTCGGCAAGCGGTGGATGAGCGGCAGGGTGACATTTGCCGCGGAAGTTGACGCGGCCCGGATAGGCCGGGTTGCGGATTACGGTGAGCACCGAGCGATACCCCCAGGTCTTGCCGAGGCTGGTCCGGTGGCCATGCTCGTTGCCGGTGACGGACGAAGTTCTGGACCTCTTCTTCGCCGCGGGCACCCCTTCAGATGTTGACGCAGGTTTGAGAAGGCTTCTGCAAGCGCGGCCGGCGACGGTCATCTACAGCGGCCGCCTGGGGCCGAATCCGGTGCGGGAGCTGGCCGAATTGGCCGAAATGATGCACTGGATTTGGCTCTGGTGCCGAGAAGGTGCTACAGATTCGGTAGCTGATTCTCGGCACTGGTTAGGAGGAGCGAGATGGCAACCGAGCATGTCCCCGGTGGCATGGTCCCGGCTTCCACGCCACCGGTTGTCGACGCCCCCCAGGAGGTCGCGGCCTGGGAGGGCCTGGAGGCCACGCAGGAGTTCAAGGATCTGGTGCGCGCGCGCTGGAAGTTCGTGATCCCCGCCACCGCCTTTTTCCTCGTCTACTACTTCTTGCTGCCACTGCTGAACGGGCTCGCGACCGGCCTCATGCGTACCAACGTCATCGGCGACGTCAACGTCGCCTACCTGTTCGCGCTTTCGCAGTTCCTGATGGCGTGGGTGCTGGCCTGGTTCTACATCCGGCGCGCGAATACGGTCTTCGACGCGCTGGCCAGCCGCGTGCGTGAGCGCGCGGGTCGGAGGGCTCAGCCATGAACGTGACGCTGCTGCTGTTCCTGATCGTCGTCGGGATCACACTCGT
Organism: uncultured Actinomycetes bacterium; assembly: GCA_964601135.1. Taxonomy (GTDB): domain Bacteria; phylum Chloroflexota; class Dormibacteria; order CF-121; family CF-121; genus CF-13. Next base: position 1,522 of record CAZRMD010000265.1, read on the forward strand.
CATCACCGGCTGGGCCGCGCGCCGCGCCAACACCACGGTGCAGTTCTGGGCCGCGGGTCGCGGCATCAAAGGCTGGCAGAACGGACTGGCCATCGCCGGCGACTACATGTCGGCGGCGTCTTTTCTGGGCATCGCGGGGCTGATCGCCTTCAACGGTTACGACGGGTTCATGTACTCCGTCGGATGGCTGGTGGCGTACCTGACGGTGCTCTTCTTGATCGCGGAGCCGATGCGCAACACAGGCAAGTACACGATGGCGGACGTGCTCGCCTACCGGATGCGCCCGGTGCCGGTGCGCTCGGCGGCCGCCGTCTCCACGCTGGCGGTCAGCGCCAGCTACATGATGGCCCAGATGATAGGCGCGGGCTCGCTGATCAAGATCTTGATCCCGACCCTCGACACCAATCTCAAGGGCTGGTTCAACTGGGAGGTGCTGGGCACCAAGCTCGATCCTTCGATCACCCTGGTCGGCCTACTGATGATGATCTACGTGATCGCGGGCGGCATGGTCGCCACCACCTGGGTGCAGATCGTGAAGGCCGTGATGCTGATGGGTGGTGCGATCCTGCTCAGCTTCCTGGTCCTGCTCCATTTCGGTTTCAACCTGGGCAACTTCTTCACCAAGATCGCGTCCGTCAAGGACGCCAAGACCGGCCTCAATTTCATGCAGCCGGGCATCCAGTACCAGTACGGCAAGGAAACCGTGTGGGGTATCGACAAGGCCCTGCTCGAGAACATCTCGCTCGGCATGGCGCTGATCCTGGGCACCGCCGGCTTGCCGCACATCCTGATGCGCTTCTTCACGGTCCCCAACGGCCGCGCGGCACGCACCTCGGTGGCGTGGGCGATGGGGCTGATCGGCAGCTTTTACATCATGACCACGTTCCTCGGCTTCGGCGCCGCCACGCTGGTGGGCAAAGCGCACATCTGCGCCGTGGGCCGCACCTGCAAGACGCCCAACAGCAACCTGGCGGCACCCAAGCTCGCCGAGTTCCTCGGCAACAGCTTCTTCGGCTCCGGCGGCGGCGAGTTCCTCCTGGCGCTGATCGCCGCGGTGGCCTTCGCCACCATCCTCGCCGTAGTCGCCGGCCTCACGCTGGCGGCCTCCAGCGCGTTCTCGCACGACTTCTATGTCAACGTGCTCCGGCGCGGTATCGCGCACGACGAGGTCAGTGAGCGCGAGCAGGTCCTGGTGGCTCGGATCACAGCCGCCATCGTCGGCCTGGTGGCGATCTGGCTTGCCTCCAAGGCGGGGGCCACCACCAACGCGGCGGCCCTGGTGGCAGGACTGGCTTTCGTGATCGCGGCTTCGGCCAACCTGCCCGCCATCCTGTTCACGCTCTTCTGGAAGCGCTTCAACACCTGGGGTGCGGTCGCGGGCCTCGTGGGAGGCACCGTGATCTCGATCTGGCTCTACACGATCGGCCCGGGCTTCTCGTTGCCCGTGCCCAAACATCCGGCCTTCCCGCTGGCCAACGTGGGCATCGTCAGCATCCCCTTCGGTTTCGTCTGCGCCATCGTCTTCACCTGGATCGGCGAGCTGGTCCGTGCCGACCGGCTGGCCGAGCTCAAGTTCCACGAAATCGATGTCCGGGCGCAGACCGGACTGGGCGCCGAGCCGGCGGCGGCGATCTAGCGCCGTCTCAACCTGCACCTCCCTCCGCCGCGGCGGAGGGAGGTGCTCATCTCCTATTCCGCCTTGCCGTAGGCCTTCATCTCTGAGGTCGTAGGGGAGCTCGAGCGGGCTGACGCGACGATCCACGAGCGTTTCGCTGTGCGGGCGGGGCGGGCTGCAAAACCAGGTGTTGAACAGCTGCAGGGCCCTGCCGGGACTGGAGCGGACGTCGAAGGTGCACCGGCACGGTTGGCGGGCACGGAACCCTTTTCCAGCGCCTCGCACGCCGTAGGCTGCGCGGCGGCGGCGCACCACGGCGAGAGCCCAGTCGAGCAGGGACCTGGGATCAGCTGAATCCAGACCGGGCCGCCGTCAGCTCAGCGCGAGAGCTGACTCACACTCCACGGCTGGGCCCCACGGGTCAGCCGGCCGGATCCGCTTACGACTTTTCTTTTTTGGCCTGTGCGTTGCTGATCCGGGCCGCGCGCTCCTTGCTCATGCCCTTGTCTCGAAGCGCTTCGTACGTCTTCGGCTTCTTCACGGAGGATCCGGGTTTCTTGTCAGGCATGAAACCAGTATCTGACATTCGTACTATCACTTTCGATGGTCGAAGGGATTGGCGTCAGCCTGTCTAGCGAAGAGCACGGGCCGCGGGCCCTGGTCCGCCAGGCGGCAAAGGCCGAGGCGGCCGGCTTCGGCTTTGCGCTCATCTCCGACCACTTCCATCCCTGGCTCGATCGGCAGGGCCAATCCCCCTTTGTCTGGACGACTCTGGGCGCCATCGCCCAGGCGACGAGCCGTCTTCGGGTCGGCACGGGCGTGACGTGTCCTCTCATCCGGATGCATCCGGCGCTGGTCGCCCAGGCCGCGGCGACCACGCAGGAGATGTTCGACGGCCGGTTCTTCCTGGGCCTGGGGACCGGCGAGAACCTGAACGAGCACATTCTCGGCGATCGCTGGCCGCGCCCCTCCATCCGCATCGAGATGCTCGAAGAGGCCATCGCGCTCATCCGGCACCTGTGGGAGGGCGGTGTCAAGAGCTTTGAGGGCCAGTACTACGAGGTCGACCGGGCCCGCATCTACACGCTTCCCCAACCGCTGCCCCAGATCTACGTTGCGGCCGTCGGCG
>CAZRMD010000266.1:0-4243 GCA_964601135.1 uncultured Actinomycetes bacterium
CAGGTGCGCATCCCTGGTCAGTTTGGCCTTGTTGTAGATGTGGTGCATCAGCCGGAAGATGCCCTGTTGCGCCTCGTTACCGAGAAAGAAATCCATGCCGCCGTCGCCCGCCCAGGTGCAGCCGTACTCGGGTAGCGGCATCTCGTGCGCGTTCTTGAACGTCGTGATGGCCTCCGAGGGCGTCAGATATCGCATCTTGTGCTTCACGAAGTCGTCGTGCAGGGCGCCCATGAAGGGGAAGATGCCGGAGTCGGCTCGATGGTGCTCGCCGAATGTCTCGAAATCCCACGCCAGGAAGGTGAACTCGCCCATCCCCTGGCGCACCCAGTCGGCATACGTATCGGCCATCAGCGGCCATCCATTCCACTCCCGATTACTGAATCGATAGCCGACGTCGTCGCTCAGCTCGTAGTGACGGGTTAACAGCCGCATCGTTTCGTTGGGATAGCGGTACAGGTGCGTGGGCTCGCGCCAGCCCATCACCCAGGGCCGTCCGTCCATCACGGCTCCCTTGAAGCCGCTCAGCTGGAGCTGGAAGTAGATGTCGTTCGACATGAACATCTCCGTGGTGTCGGTCACCGCAATCGACTTCTGAAATGTCTCTTCGAGCTGCCGCTTTCCCCAGGCCATGCGCTCGGCGAAGGCCGCAATATCCAGATAGAAGATGAAGGAGTGGTAGGGCTCGACCGCCACCAGCTCGACATTCTCGTGGCTGACCAGCTTCTGAAAGGCGGCGAGCACGTCTGGACCAAAGCGGCGCATTTGCAGAAGCAGGGACACCGAGAACCCCAGCGAAATCTTCATCCCCTTCTCCACCAGCGATTGGAAGAGCTCGGTGGCGGGGCGATAGCAGTATTTCGCCACCTTCTCGAAATAGCGGCGATCCATGGCTTCATCAAAGATCAGGGCATCCATTTTTTCCGGCGGCGTCCCGCGCTGGATGAGCTGCGCCGGCAGCCGGACACGCCGCGGCTGATGCGCGACCATGTAGATGACGAGCGCGTTGGGCATGCGTCTTATCCTCTCAAAGGCCGGCGGACGGAGGCATCTCGACGGCCCGAGCGTCATCGGTTTCCGGCGCGGGCGGCGGCAGTCTGTCCGGAACCCTGAGCCCCTGCTTGAGCGCCACGAACTCGAGCCGCTGCAACAGGATGTCGATCACCCGCCGCCAGGTGTAGTCGCGCGCCGTTCGCTGCGCGGCGATCCGGAGATTTCGGGCGTTGTCCGGGTGCTCGGCCAGGTGCGCCACATAGGCGACGATCTCGGCGGCGTCATCGGTTTCGATGACAATGGCGTTCTTGAACGGCTCGGCATATTCCTCGCCGGTGGCACCGACAAACGCCACGCCGCCGGAGGCCATGGCCTCCAGCCCCACCAGGCCAAAGGGTTCGTGACCACTGTTAGCCAGGGTCGCCGTGGCCGACGCATACAGCACCGGCAGCAGGTCATCGGGCAAGAATGCCGTGACGTTCCAGATGTCGGCATCCGGGTTCTCCCTCAGCGTTTTCACCAGGCCGGCGACATCGTCGATACGCGTCGATAATGGGACGACCCGGAGCCCATTCTGCCGCGCAAAATCGAGCACTTCGCCGCCAAACGGCTCCAGCCCGCCGCGCATCATGAGCCGGGTCGGCGTGCCCCGCCCCTTCAGCTGGGCGACCGCGGCAATCGCCTGATGCCAGCGTTTGTCCGGACTGAACCGGCCGATCTTGAAGAGGAACGCCGGGACATTCACGGCCGTCCGCACCGCGCGAACCTGGCTCTGGCTGACGCGGGCCAGCATCGATCCGGGGATGCCGTTCGGCACCACGATGGGGTTGACGCCCCAGCGCCACATGATGTGCTTCATGTAGCGGCTGACCGTCATCAGGGTGCAGGTGAAGCCGAGCTGTCCCCAGTTGATGCGATGGAACGAAAAGTGGTTGTTGGCATTCCACAGCAGCAGGCAGCGGTCACGCAAGCCGGCGAAGTAGAGCGCGTCAGAGATCAGGGTCATCGCATGCGCCAGGTGCCATTCCTCGCCCAGGATTACGACGCTGTGCCCGCGCTCGATAGCCGGCTTGATGTAGTCCAGCACGAGCGCTTCCGGAAGGCTACGGTTGATGTCCGCGACCTTGCTGTCCTCGCCGTCGTATACGCCAACAGGGTGATGGCGGCTGATCCACTGGCTCCAGCGGTGGAGGGAGAGCCGACCGTCCTCGGAGCACTCGTCGGCGGGCAGGCTGGGGTCGCCGACGAAGAACAGGTGCGTTTCGTAACCGCGTTCCGCGAGTGCTCTCGATAACTCTTTGACTCGAACCCCAAGTCCGCCGGCCTGCGAATAGACATCGGGCCCTTCGAAGGACAGCAAGATGAACGTCGTCTGGGTGGGCTCGAGCATCACGCCACCCCGGCGCCCAGCAGCTCCAATGCATAGGCATGGATTGCCGGCGAGAGGGACGCCAGCAGCGTCACCCGGGAGTCGAGCCGCACTGAGTCGCTGTCGATCGAGCGTCCATCAAAATGGGTGGCAATCCCGCCGGCCTCGCGGAGGATGAGGAGCGGTCCGGCGAGGTCAAAGGCCCGGACCGGGGCGGGCGCGATCTGCAGGGCGACACCGCCGGCCGCCGTGTGGCAGAGATTGAGCGCTGCAGAGCCGAGCTGCCGGATCTTTTCCGCCCGCGCGAAGATCGGCGCCGCGCGCCCGCGCACCTCGACGCCGGTCGGGGCATCGATCTGGACGAGCGGGATCAAGGTGCCATCGAAGGGCGGCGGCTGCGGCCGCAGGGGACGGCCATTCCGGAAGGCGCCGTCGCCCGCCGCGGCGGCGAACTCATCGCCGGTGACCAGGTTCTGCACATACCCAAGCTTGACATCTCGGATCTGGTCACCGTCAGTGGCAGCCAGCACGACGGCATAGTATGGCAGCCCCATCTTGGCGTTGAAGCTCCCATCGAGCGGGTCTGCCAGCACCAGGGCCGGACCGCCGAAGTCGCGCTCGCCCAGCTCCTCGGAGATCAATTGGAAGCGAAAACCGCTGCGGTACGCTTGCTCCAGGTGGCGCACCACGATCTCTTCAGCAACCTGATCGAGATAGATCGTCTGGTCACCGCCAGCACCGGATCCGATGACATCGCGACCTGCGGCGGTTCCAGCCAGTGGGGCTACCGCGGCGCGGACTTCCGCAGCGATGGCGCGGAAGATTGGAAGCCAGTCTTGTGAGGTCACTCAGTGACACGGCCGGCTGGCCGTGGCGCCGCTATCCTACCCGAACTCGGCTGCTGGAATCCTGGCAGGCGGTGTGGCAGCGCCCGTGGCTGAGCCTGGTGCTGCTGGCGCTGATGGTCAAGCTCGTGCTGATCTCGCTGACCCTGATCGCCTACGGCGCCGGACCGGATCCCCTGACTGCCCTTGGCCGGGACTGGGATCGGTGGGACGCCCAACATTATGTCTACCTGGCCACACACGGCTACGCGGCGAGCGGTGACGCCCGCAACCTGATCGCATTCTTTCCCCTCTATCCGGCGCTGATTGGCGGCCTGGCGGCGGTCGGCCTGCCCGTCCGGATCGCGGCGTTGTTGATCAGCAACGTCGCCGGCGTGGTGGCCGCCATCCTTCTTTACGAGATTGGGCGTACCGACCGCGGACACGACGCGGCCTGGCGGGCTGCCGCATTTTTCACCATCTTCCCCACCGCATTTTTCCTGCTGGTCGGGTATACCGAAGCCCTCTTTTGCGCGCTGGCGTTCGGGGCGGTCCTCGCCGCGCGCCGCCGGCAGTGGATGTTGGCCGGCATGCTCGGAGGGCTGGCGGCGGCAACCCGGCTCACCGGACTGGCCCTCCTACCGTTGCTCGTCATCGAGCTGGTCGCCGCACGCCGAGTGATCCGTAACGCGTGGCAGGTGGTCGTGCCACCCTTGCTGGTTTTTGCCGGCTTCGCCTCCTATCTGGCGACGAATGCCCTGGTCCTCGGGAGTCCGTTCGCCTTCATTGCCGTGCAGCGCGAGCACTGGTCGCATTCTTTGGCCGCTCCCTGGGTTGGTTTCGCGTCGTCGATCCGAAGCATCGGCAATCGGGTGCCCTGGGAGAAGCTGACCGTGGGCGCCGGCGAGGCGGCCGGCGGGATCGCCGCCTACGCCGCCACGACACTCAGCTGGCTGCGATTGCGTCCCTCGGACGCCGTCTACGCGACCGTCGTAACGGCCATGGTGACCTTTCTGCCCTTCTGGCTCAGCATTCCGCGCTACCTGCTGAACCTGTATCC
>CAZRMD010000267.1:0-2286 GCA_964601135.1 uncultured Actinomycetes bacterium
ATGGGCCCCTTCCGCAAAACGGGCGCCAGTCTAGTCGAGATTTAGCCCGGCCGTCAAACGGCGCAGCTCCATTTGCACAATTCGTCCAATCTGCTACCGGACTTTCCGGTGGGCGCCCTCGACCGATTTGAGCGCGTAGTGATGCTTCGTATTCAGATGTCGGATCGTTCCGCTCTTACTCCGGAACACCATCGACTCGGTTTCGGCCCAGAAATGGTGATAGATCGCGCCCTGCAGGAACTCACCGTCCGTCACCCCGGTAGCGGCAAAGGCAACATCCTCACCACGCACCAGGTCGTCCACGGCATAGACGCGGCGCAGATCTTCGAAGCCAGCCGCCCGCGCCTTCTCCTCGTCGTCCCGCGACCGCAACCACAGCCGGCATTGCAGGTCACCGCCCAGGCACTTGAGGGCGCAGGCAGCCAGCACCGCCTCGGGCAACCCTCCCACGCCGAGCATGACGTCGATCCCTGTGCCTTCGAGGGTCGCCATGATGGCGGCGGCGATGTCGCCATCGCTGAGCAGGGTGATCCGGGCGCCGACCTGGCGCACCTGCTCCATCATGGCTTCGTGCCGGGGACGATCCAGCATGACCACGGTGAGATCCGACACCTGGACCTTCTTGGCGAAGGCGACGCGCTGCAGGTTGTTCTCGACAGAATCCGACACGTCGACCGAGCCGCGTGCATCGGGTCCGACCGCGATCTTTTCGGCGTACATCCCGACCGGCGCGCGCACCAATGAACCGCGCTCAGCCGTGGCGATGACCGAAACGGCGTTCGGCAGACCCTTCGCGACCAGCGTCGAGCCGTCGAGGGGCTTGAGCGCCACATCGCATTCCTCGCCCGTACCATCGCCGGCCGGCCGCCCGACCCCCAGCGGACCGCTGTTGGCCTCGTCGCCGATCACGATCGTGCCCTTCATGTGCACGCCCTGGAGCGCCTCGCGCATGGCGTTCGCCGCCGTCCCGCGAATCCCATCCCGATCGAGGTTGCCCATCCAGCGCCCGGCCGAGAGGGCAGCCGCCTCTGTGGCCCGCACCAGTTCCAGGCCGAGATTGCCCTGCATGGTTCGCGGCTCGGCAAGACCGCCGGAGGAAGGCGCCGAGAGGTCAGACCTCAGCGGGCCGTGTCGCCTCCGATTTCGAGCCATCGGCGGATAGCACACCCGCTCTGACGGCCGCTGCCTTCACGAAATCGCGGAACAGCGGATGCGGCCGGTTGGGCCGCGATCGAAACTCCGGATGGAACTGGGAGCCGACGAACCACGGATGGTCCCGCAGTTCGATGATCTCGACCAGGCGGTCATTGGGGGACGTCCCGGAGAACACCATGCCGGCCTCCCACATCGGCTCGCGATAGGCGTTGTTGAATTCGAAGCGGTGGCGGTGCCGCTCGTAAACGATCGGCTCGCCATAGGCGGCCGCCGCCAGCGTTCCCGGTTGAAGCTTGCAGGGATAGAGACCGAGCCGCATGGTGCCACCCTTCTCGGCGACATCGCGCTGCTCCGGCAGGAGGTCGATCACCGGGTGGCTGGTGAAGGCATTGAACTCGGTGCTGTTCGCATCGGTGGCGCCCAGCAGATCGCGCCCGAATTCGATGACGGCGCACTGCAAACCAAGGCAGAGGCCCAGGTAGGGCACGAGCGAGGTCCGGGCGAATCGGGCCGCGGCAATCTTCCCCTCGATGCCGCGATGACCGAATCCGCCCGGGACCACGACGCCATGCACGTCGTCGAGCGGCCGCAGGTCGCCGCTCTCGAGGGTCTCGGACGCGATCCACTTGATGTCAACCCGCAGGTTGTGATGCACCCCGGCGTGGCGGAGCGCTTCCGTCACGCTGATGTAGGCGTCCGGCGCGGGCAGGTATTTCCCGACGACGCCGATCCGCACGCTTGCCGCCGGATGTTGGATACGGTGGACGAGCTCCTTCCAGTCGGTGAGCTCGGGCGGCGAGGCCGGCGCCTCGAGGGCCTCGACGATGACACTATCCAGGCCGGACTCCTCGAGCATCAGCGGGACCTCGTAGATCGACTTGGCGTCCGGCACCGAGATCACGGCCCGCCGGTCGACGTCGCAGAAGAGCGCGATCTTCTCTTTCAGACTGGCGCTGATCGCCCGTTCCGAGCGGCAGACGATGGCATCCGGCTGGATGCCGATGCTGCGCAGCGCCGCGACGCTGTGCTGGGTCGGCTAGCTCTTGAACTCCTCCGAGGCCTCGATGAACGGCACCAGCGTCAGGTGGACGTAAAAGACGTTCTTGCGCCCCAGGTCATATTTTAGATGAC
>CAZRMD010000267.1:2296-4236 GCA_964601135.1 uncultured Actinomycetes bacterium
GCCGGATCGCCTCCAGGAAGGGCAGCGACTCGATGTCGCCGACCGTACCGCCCACCTCGACAATGACGACGTCGGGATTGTCCTCCCAGGTGACGCGCGTGATCCGTTCTTTGATCTCGTTGGTAACGTGCGGAATCACCTGCACGGTGCCACCCAGGTAGTCGCCCCGGCGCTCTTTGGCGATGACTTCGGCGTAGATCTTGCCGGCGGTCACGTTGCTGGCCTTGCTCAGGTTGGCGTCGATGAAGCGCTCGTAGTGACCGAGGTCCAGGTCGGTCTCGGCTCCGTCATCCGTGACGAACACCTCGCCATGCTGGTAGGGCGACATCGTGCCCGGATCGATGTTGATGTAGGGGTCCAGCTTCTGGAGGGAGACGCGGAGCCCGCGGGCTTTCAGGATGGTACCGATGGACGCTGCCGTGATTCCCTTTCCTATCGAGGAAACCACGCCGCCGGTCACGAAGACGTACTTCGGCACCGGGCCCTTATTCTACCTACAAACCTCCCTCACCGCACATCGCATTTTTCGCGGTCCCACGACGTTTGATCCATCAGCCATTCGACGTTGTAAGGTCAAGCAGTGTATCCGTACGGGCTGATCGGGAATTGCGAAACCGCCGCCCTGGTCTCGACCAGCGGCGCCATCGACTGGTTTTGCTACCCGCGGTTCGACTCACCCTCCATCTTCGCCGCGATCCTCGACCGCCAGCGCGGGGGTAGCTTTCGGATTTCGCCGGTCAATCCTCATCCGGCCGGCGACCAGGCCTACATCCGCGACACCAATCTCCTCACCACGACCTTCCATCGCTCGGAGGGCACGCTGGTCCTCACCGACTTCATGCCCTGCTTTAACGAAGGCGAACGGTTCCTTTCGCTGAAGCGGATCTGCCGGGGCGTGGAGGCCCGCGGCGGACCGATCGAGGTTGAATGCGTGCTCGATCCCTCGCCGGGGTATGGACGGACGCGAACCGCGTTCGCCGAGCGGGAGGGAATCGTCATTGCCTCTGGCGGATCGCAGGAGGTCATCCTCTCGTCCACAGCACCGATGCGCGGAACGATCGAGGAGGTCGACGGCCGCCCCCGGTTCGTCTACCGGTTCACCCTGCAGCCGGGACGGCAGGAGTGGTTCACGCTGGGATTCGGCGAACGCTACTTCGCCCTGGGCCGGAAATTTCCCAGCAGCAGCGATGCCACCGAGCTCGCCAACCGCACGCGCGAGTTCTGGGTGCAATGGCTCGAGCAGTGTCTCTACGCTGGACCCTTCCAGGAAGCGGTTCGTCGCTCGGCGCTGGTGATCAAGCTGCTCACCTACGCACCCTCCGGGGCACTGTGCGCCGCGCCCACGACCTCGATCCCGGAGGACCCCGGTGGCGACCGCAACTGGGACTACCGCTTCTGCTGGCTCCGCGATGCGTCGTATGGCATTGCCGCCTTGTTCCGGGCGGGCTTCAACCAGGAAGCCGTCGACTTCATCAACTGGATCCGCGACCGGGCCTACGAGCACGATTTCGCGATGCAGATCGTCTACCGGGTCGACGGCGACTCACGTCTCCCGGAGCAGTACCTCGAGCATCTGGCGGGCTTCGAGGGTGCCCGCCCAGTTCGAATCGGCAACCGCGCGGCCGGCCAGCGGCAGCTCGACGTCTTCGGCGCGGTCATCGACTGCATGGCCGTCTATCAGCGAAAAGGCGGTTTTATTTCCGCCAAGCTCTGGCATGTGATCGAACGGTTCGCCGACAGCATCTGGGAGTTGAGCCGCGAGCCCGACAACGGCATCTGGGAATTCCAGAGCGAGCGGAAGCACCATACCCACAGCAAGCTCTGGTGCTGGGTCGCCCTCGACCGAGCGATCACGCTGGCAAAGGGAACCGGCTACACCGGCCATGGCCAGGGTATTGGGATAACTATAACAGGCTAGGATTCTACTACTATACCCTCGG